>DASRJM010000134.1:0-19273 GCA_035649475.1 Acidimicrobiales bacterium | reverse complement strand
CTAGGCGCCGCGCAGGTCGCGGAGGAAGCGCTCGATCTCGGCGCGGTCCTTGGTGCGGCGCATCCTGGGGAGGGTGGCCACGATCTTGGGCCCGTACCGAGCCGTCGCCAGGCGGGAATCGAGCACGGCGACGGCGCCCCGGTCGGTGGCGGTGCGGATCAGCCGGCCCGCGCCCTGGGCCAGCAGGGTGGCCGCCCGGGGCACGTCGATGGCGGCGAAGGCGCCGGTGCCCTCCCGCTCGCGGCGGGCCTGGAGCAGCGGGTCGTCGGGCCGGGGGAACGGCAGCCGGTCGATGGTGACCAGCGACAGCGACGGACCGGGCACGTCGATGCCCTGCCAGAAGCTCATGGTGGCGAAAAGGCACGTGGCGGGGTCGGCGGCGAAGCGGTCGATCAGCGCGGCCTTGGGGAGGTCGCCCTGGACGAGGATCGGGTACGCCAGGCGTGGTCGCAGGGCGTCGGCGGCCCGGTTCATCGCCCTGTAGCTGGTGAACAGGGCGAGTGTGCGGCCGCCGGCCGCGTCGATCAGGGCCGACAGCTCCTCGATGGCGGCGTCCGCCCAGCGAGGGTCGGTGGGGCGGGGCAGGCGGGAGGCGCAGTAGATGAGCCCGTTGGCCGGGTAGTCGAACGTGCTGCCGACGTCGAGCAGCTCGTCGGACCGCTGGGGCAGCCCGACCTGGGCGCCGAACCCGGACGGCAGCGTGGCGCTGGTCAGCACGGCGGTGCGGCGGGACCAGAGCCGCTCGGCCAGCAGGCCGGCCACGTCCAGTGGGGCGAGCCGGAGGGCCGGCGCGTGCTCGGGCCCGGTCACGAACAGGACGTGCTCGGCACCGGGGCGGGCCACCGCATCGATGTCCTCCACAAGGGCGGTGGCGGCCTGGCGGGCCCGGATCGCCCGGTTGGTGACGTCGTCGCTCGCGTCCGCGGGGATGTTGCGCAGCGCCGACAGGGCGGACTCGACCCGCGTGCGGGCGACCGCGAGCGTGGCGCCCACGTCGTCGGGGAGCGGGGCGGTCAGGCGCTGGTCCCGGTGGCCCGACAGGGCGCTGGTGAGGAGGTCGGCTCCGTCGATGACGCCGGCGATGGTGGTCTCGGCCCCGGCGAGGATGCCGCGCAGGACGCGGCCCAGCTGGGTGAACCGGCCCGGCCCGAGCTCGACGCCGGCAGTGGCGGAGATGACGTCGTCGAGCAGGTGGGCCTCGTCGACGACGGCGACCTCGTGCTCGGGGAGGATGGCGCCGTCGGCACCGAGGTCGAGGCCGTAGAGGTGGAGGTTGACGACGACGACGTCGGCCTCGGCGGCCCGCGCCCGGGCGGCCTCGGCGAAGCAGCGGTCGCCCCGCGGGCAGCGGGCGGCGCCCGGGCAGTCGCGGGAGCCGGTGCTCACGGCGGACCAGGCCGCCTCGCTGGGCTCGACGAGCAGCTCGGCCCGGTCGCCGGTCGGGGAGGTGGCGGCCCAGGCGGCCAGGGTGGCGAGCTCGTCGGGGTCGGCCCGCTCGGCCAGCCCGTCGAGCGCCAGCTGGTCGGTCCCGCCGGCGGCCCCGTCGGGCCGGGCGACCTCGGCCAGGCGCTGGACGCAGGCGTAGTTCGACCGGCCCTTGAGGACGGCCCAGGTGAAGGGCTGGTCGAGGTGGCGCTCCAGGAAGGGGAGGTCCTTGGCCGCCAGCTGGTCCTGGAGGGCCCTGGTGGCGGTGGCGACGACAACCCGCTTGCGGGACCTGATGGCCGGGACCAGGTAGCCGAGGGTCTTGCCCGTGCCGGTGCCCGCCCGCACGACCAGGTGGTCGCCGGAGGCGATGGCGCCGGCCACCGCCTCGGCCATGTCGACCTGACCGCCCCGGGCCTCGCCTCCCCCCGGCAGCTCGCGCACCACCCGGGCCAGCGCCTCGGCGGTGGGTGAGGCGGCACCAGACACGGAGGACGACCGTAGTTCGGGCGCCCCCTCGGCGAGTGTGATGGTCACCGCCCCGCCTCCGTGGCCAGGCCGCGGACGTCGGCGACAGCGGCGGGCAGGTCGGGGAGGGTGCGCTCGACCGAGCCGGTGGGCGTGAGGAAGGCGAACACCACCTCCACCACGGGCTCGCCCGTGGCGTCCGCGACGGCCAGGGCGTACGACGCGCCCTGGGCGCGGTACTGGGCGACCAGCGAGTCGAGGTCGGCGTCCGGGCTCTGTGGGCCGGTCTTGTAGTCGACCACCACCAGGCCGTCGTCGCGGCGGTAGAGGAGGTCGACGTAGCCCTCCAGCGTCCGGTCACCGCCGAGGGGGACACCGACGTAGAGCTCCCGCCAGTGGGGTCGGCCCGCGGCGGCCACGACGCTCGGGGCCGCCAGCGCGGCGCGGACCAGGGCGTCGACGTGCTCCTCGTGGCCGATGACGCCCTCGGCGGCGGCCTGGGCGGCGACCGCCTGCTCCCGGCCGGCGCCGGTCGCCAGGTCGATCGTCTGGAGGACACCGTGGACCGCCCGGCCGATGGCCGTGCCGTAGCGGCCCTTCTGCCACGGCGGCAGGTCGAGGTCGCGGGGTCGCTTGTGGAGGCCCGGGTCGGGCGAGCTGTCCGGGCGGCCGTCGGGCGTGAGCGTGGTGGCGGCCACCGTGCGGGGACGGGCGCCGGCGGTCAGCGCGGCCTCCCGCCGGCGACGCCACTCGTCGAGCGGAGGCAGGTCGGCCGGGGCGGCGCCGTTCGCCGCCGCGGGCGTGGGCTCGGTGGGGGCCGGTGTCGTCGACGGCGAGGTCGGCGGGGCGGCGATCTCGGGGAGGGTCGGGAGGAGCTCGTCGAGCGCGCTGGCCAGCAGCTCCGCGCTGGTCAGGCGGCCGGCGCTGTCGGGTGGCTGCTTCCGGGTCCTGCGGTGGAGCGACAGGATCAGGTGGTCCTGGGCGCGGGTGCAGGCGACGTAGAGGAGGCGCACCCGCTCGTCATGGGACATCTGCTCGTCGATCGGCAGGTGGGCCTCGAACGCGGCGGACACCACGGTCTTGCCGATCCGGATCAGGCACGGGCGCCCGGGCGGCCACACGACCTCGGCGCCGGCCGTGCGGTACTGGGGTTGGGTCGACAGGCCGGACACGATCGTGACCGGGAACTCGAGGCCCTTGGCCGCGTGCACGGTCATGATCCGCACGGCGTCGTCGTCGGTCTCGGGCAGGACGGCCTCGGCCACCCGGCTGCCCTCGGCCGTCTGCTGGCGGATCCACGCCAGGTACTGGCGCAGCGTTCCGTTGGTCGTGTCGGTCCACGCCCGGGCCTGGTCGAGCACGAAACGGATGCGCCGCCACAGGTCGCGGGCGCGGCCCTCGGCCTCGCCCAGCTCCAGCACGCGCCGGTCTCGCACCACCCGGTCGGCCAGCTCGCTCGGCGACGCCCACCGGCGGGCCTCGTGCTGCTCGCGCAGGTAGGCCAGGCCGGCCGCCACGATGTCGTCCGCCGGCATGTCGTCGGGGGGCGGCGCCGTGTAGTCGAAGCGGCCGCCCCGCTGCCGCCGGTACCGGAACAGGTCGTCGTCGCCGCAGGCGAACAGCGGTGAGCGGAGTGCGGCCACGGTCGTGAGCTCGTCGCTGGGGTCGTCGATCGCCCGCAGCGTCAGCAGCAGGTCGCGGACCAGGCGGCTGGCGTACACCAGCGACGCCGACTCGGCCCGGTAGGAGATGCCAGCAGTCGCGAGGGCGTCCTCCAGCGCCGGGAGCGACGTGCGGGTGGGGATCAGGATCGTGACGTCGCCCGCCCGGGCCGGCTGCCACTCGGGCGCGGCGCCGTGTGGGTTGCGGTCGACCCGCCAGCCCTCGTCCAGGACACGTGTGACCGCGGCCGCAACGTCGGCCGCCTCGCGGCTGCGGACGTCCGCCGCGCTCGGCTCGTCCCCGTGGGCGGCGGCGCCGAGGATGGCCAGCGGCGGGCCGGTCGGGGCGTCGGGCCGCACCGCCACCAGCGGCTCGTACCCGGGCTGGGACGGGATGCCGTCGTGGTCCTGGGCGTGGATGAGCTCGCCGAAGACGTCGTTGACCAGCCCGAGGATCGAACCCCCCGTGCGGAAGTTGGTGGTCAGCGACAGGCGGCGGTCGCCCGACCCGAAGCGCTCCGCCGCCCGCAGGAACAGCGAGATGTCGGCCCGCCGGAACCGGTAGATCGACTGCTTGGGGTCGCCGACGAAGAACAGATGGCCCTCCCGGGTGTCGACCTCGTGCCACTCGTCGGTCGGCTCGGCCCGCTCCGGACCGGCGATCAGGACCGCCAGGTCGACCTGGATCGGGTCGGTGTCCTGGAACTCGTCGATGAGCAGGTGGCGGTAGCGCCGGTGCAGCGCCGCCCGCACCGTGGCGCCGTTGTCCACGTGGCGCAGCGTGTCGCGGGCCAGCACCAGCAGGTCGTGGAACTCGAGCTCGCCGGCCCGGCGCCGCTCGGCCGCGGCGTCCAGGGTGAACCGGCGCAGCTCGACCGCCAGCCGGTCGACCGCCTCGCCCGCCACCTCCCGGCGCAGGGTCTCCGCCCGCTGGCGGATGCCAGCGACGCGCGCCTTCAGGGCAGCCAGGTCGTAGGCCGGCCAGTTCTGCTTGCGGCCCAGGAGCCGCCCCCGCGGCCCGGCGGCCAGCAGCGACAGCCGGGTGTACTCGTCGCTGGCGGTGGCCAGCCGGTCGGCCCACGTCTCGAGGGCCGCCAGCTGGGGGAGCAGCTTGTCGTCCTCGTCGCAGCACTGGTCGTCGTCGGCGCACACCGCGGCGATCTCGGCCAGCAGGTCGTCGAGCTCGCCGTCCCACCCCCGTACCTCGCGGGGCCGGGACGGTGCGTAGGCCTGGGCCAGGTCCCAGTTGTCGTTGAAGGCGAGGGCGATCAGCCGCAGGTGGTCGAGCCGCACGCCGGCGGCCGTCGCCAGCAGCAGCGCCCGCTCGACGCCCGGGTCGGCCAGCAGCCGGTCGAGGAAGCCGGCCCACCGGTCGTCGAACGCCACCGCCGACCCGACCTCGTCGAGGACCTCGATCCGCGGCGGGACGCCGGCCTCGATCGGGTGCTCGGTGAGGATGCGCCGGGCGAAGCCGTGCAGCGTGCCGATGGCCGCGCCGTCGAGGTCGTCGAGCGCCACCCGGCATCGCTCGGCCCGGTCGCGGTCGCCCTCGGCCAGGGCCCGGGCCCGCTCGCCGCCCACCCGGTGGCGCACCCGGTCGCGCAGCTCGGCCGCGGCCTTCTCGGTGAACGTGATGGCGGCCAGGTCGGCGAGGCCGGCGGTGCCGGACGCGACCAGCCGCACGATGCGGTCGACCAGCGCCCGGGTCTTGCCCGAGCCCGCCCCCGCCTCCACGAACAGGGTGTCGTCGAGCCGGCCGGTGATGGCGTCGCGGGCGGCCTGGTCGGACGGCCGGTCGACGGCGGCCATGGCGGCCGAGATCACGACGGCTCCCCCTCCGCCAGGGCCGCGTAGGCGGCGACCGCCGGGTCGTGTCGCTTGCGCTCCCACGCCCGGCGCAGCTCGGCCACGCCCATGCCGTCGGGGTCGCAGTACGGGCACACCACCCACGGCCGGAACTGGTCGTCGGGATGGGGCGGGAAGACGCCGCGCTCGATGCCGTCGACGATCGTGCCGAGCGACGTGCGCACCCGGTCGAGGACCGCGTCGTCGACGTCGTAGCCGATGCGGGCGAAGCCGCCGCGCTCGGACACGAACCAGTACTCCGCCCGCACGGGGGCGTCGAGCCGGCCGGTCACCGCCCGGGCCGCCTGGGCGTACACCGCCAGCTGGAGCCGGGTGCCACGCTCGTCGGGGTTGTCGGGGGAGAGCCGGCGGTAGTTGTCGGCCTTGCCGGTCTTGTAGTCGAGGACCAGCAGCCCGCCGTCCGGACCCTCGTCGATGCGGTCGGCGGAGCCCCGGAAGCGCAGCGCGCGCCCGTCGTGCAGCGCGATCTCGACCGGATCGTCGTCGGCCAGGCCGAAGGCCTGCTCGGCCGCCAGCGGGCGGGTGCCGCCGGCGCGGCGGCGGGCCTCGTCATCGTCGAGGAAGCGCTCGACCTGGGTGAAGATCTGCGGCTTGTCCCGCCGCCAGAACACCGGCCGGCCAGTGGCGCCGCGGGCCTCGTAGGCCTGGCACGCCTCGTCGGCCAGACGGCGGATCAGCTCCCGGTCGTCGGGGCCCCACGGGTCGGCCGGGCCTGGTCGGAGTTCGGGCGGCCGGGCGAGCACGTCGGCGACGAAGCGCTCCAGCACCTGGTGGACGAGCGCCCCCCGGTCGATGGCCGACATCTGCAGCTGCGCCTCGGGGTCCTCCACCGGCTCGACCCGCAGCAGGCGGCGGCCGAAGTAGGCGAACGGGCACACCGCCCACGACTCCAGCCGGGTGGGCGACACGATCTCGTCGACCGGGGACGGGACGCCGACGCCGGCGAGGTTGCCGTCGAACCGGGTGAAGGCCCAGCTCCGCCGGGCGGCCAGGACCTCGGCACCGTGGTCGACGAGCGGGTCGGACGTGGCCGCGGCCCCCACCCGCAGGCGGTACTCCTGGTCGGTGGCCGGCGCCGGCGTGTGGGTCACCGCGTGGGCGAACGACGGGACGGCGTGGAGCCACGCGGCCGGGCCCGCCACCAGCTCGTCGGTCGCCACCGGGCGACCGGCCAGCGCTTCGGCCACGTCGGCCAGCCAGCGGGACGGGACCCGCTCGCTGCTGGCCCGCAGGTCGCCGCGGGGCAGGCACAGCAGGTGGCGGTCGGCCGCGGCCAGGGCGGCGAGCAGCCGGCGGTGGTCGCGCCCGACCCGGTCGCGGCGCAGCGGGAGCTCGTCGCCGGTCCGGGCCCGCTCCCCGTCGGGCAGCAGGGAGTCGTCGCGCACGGGGGCGGGCAGCGTGCCCTCGGCCAGGCCGAGGACCACGACGAGGTCGAGGTCGAGCCCCACGGCGTAGGACAGCGGCCCGACCAGTACCCCCTCGCCCAGGCGGCCGACCCGGCCGAGGTCGGCGTCGAGCTCGAGCTCCAGCGTGCGGCGGAACACGTCGAGCGTGGGCGGGTCGTCGACGGCGTCGAGCGCGGCCAGGCGGTCGAGGGCGCCGTCGATGGCGTCGGCGGCCCGGACCTCGTCGGTCGGCCAGTCCTCCCGGCCCGCGGCCCTGCTGCCGCCCAGGATGCGGTCGGCCAGTCCCCGCACCCACGACACGCGCTCGGACCAGGGGGCGGGGGCGTCGCCGGCCGCGGTCAGCGAGTCGATCACCGTCAGCACCAGGTGGCGGAGGTCGCGTGTGCGCTCCGCCTGGAGGCGGGGCCGGCGCACCCCGCTGGGCAGGCCGGGCGGCTCCTCGTCCTCGACAGGCTCCTCGACAGCCTCCTCGACAGGCCCGGCCTCGGGCTCGTCGTCGGCCGGCTCGGGCAGGGCGAACAGCGCCTGCGTGACCTCCCAGTCGTCCTCGGCCTCGTCGGCGCGGCGGTCGTACTCGCGGGCCAGGCGGTCGAGCAGGCGGTCCCAGTCGGCCCGGCCGGCCACGACGCCGGCCCGGCGGGACATGCGTTCCCACGTGGCCACCGGCGCGGCGGCGCCGGCCGGGGACCGGGCGAGCAGGCCGATCAGGTCGGCCCGGCGGAAGCCGTGGTCGGGCAGTGCCAGCAGGTCGACCAGCGTGCGGCCGACGACACTGGCCGCCAGCGGCCGGACCGCGGCACCGTTGCGGGGGACGCCGGCCGCGGCCAGGTGCTCGTGCACCAGGCGGCCGTAGGGCTGGGCGGTGCCATAGAGGACGGCGATGCGTTCGAGCGGCGTGCGGTCGAGCGTGGCCCCCACGACGTGACGGACCGCGGCGCGGACCTCGTCGTCGGCGTCGGAGGCGCTGAGCACCACGGTGCGGCCCGGCCCGACCGGCAGCGCTGGTGGTGGCTCCGCCGCGGGGACGCCGGGCTCCGCGCGACCCCGGTCGAGGGGGAGGGCCAGCTGGCCCGCGGGCGGGGCAGGTGGAGCAGCGGCGGGTTCACGCACGCCCAGGCGGGCCAGGGACCGCCGGACGCCGGCGTCGGCGTCGTCGCGGCCCGTGACGCCCGCGACCACGATCGCGGGCCGGACCGCGGCGAGGGCGGCGAGGAGGGTGGCCTGGCGGCGGAGGAGGTCCTGCGGGAGGTAGACGACGACGTGGCCCAGCTCGGCGGCCAGGGACCGGCCCGCGTCGGTCGACAGTGCCGCGACCGCGGCGTCGGCCAGGTCGGACTCGTCGTACCAGGTGCCCGCCAGCCGCGAGCGAGCCTCCCGGCACAGGCGGACCACGTCATGCGCCCGGCGGCCGGCGCCGGCCAGGGCGGCCAGGCCCGGGTCGCTCACGTCGGAGAGCTCGGCGAACGTGGCCACCAGCGCGGTCTCTGTCGCCGGGTGGTCGGCCACCGGGGCGAAGATGCCGGGATCGTCGCGCAAGGCCCGGCGCAGGGCGGCGGCGATGACCGGCGTCGAGACCGGGCGGCGGCCCGCGGCCGCCAGGCCGGGGGCACCCAGCAGCTCGGCCAGGCGGTAGGCGGTGAGGAACGTCACGGCTGCCACGCCGGTGCCCGGCCCGACGCCCACCCCGCCCGCGGCCAACGCCCGCCGCGCCGTCACGCCCACGTGGTTGCTGGGCACGACCACCGTGACGGGCGCCAGCGGGTCACCGGCCTTGGCGGCCGCGACCGCGGCCGTCAGCCGGCTGAGGGCCGGCCGGCCGTAGGGGGTGGGGAGGACCTCGAGGGGCACGCCACGAAGGCTATTCCCGGGGTATGACAGTCAAGGTCGATGCGCCGGCCGAGAGGCTGGACCACGGGCCCAGCCGTGGCCCGAGCGGCCCGCTGCGAAGCAGCGAGAGCGGAAGGCACAGACCACGGCGGCCATGAGGACGTGATGTCGCCGCGACGCTCTAGGACGCGGTCTCGTTGACCACGCCGCCCCGGTTGGCCTCCAGCGGGACCTCGCCCTCGATGCGGGGCACCTCGATCCCGACGGTCACCGTCCCGTGCACCTGCTCGTAGCGGACGACGTTGAACGCCGACGCGTACAGCACCAGCCGGGCCGCCAGGGCCAGCCAGGCCAGGATGGCGAACACCACCCCGAGCGAGCCGTACAGAGCGGAGGCCGAGGACACGGCGCGGGGCACGTAGACGGTGCTGATCAGCTTGAGGATCTCCAGGCCGACGCCCCCGACCACGGCTCCTGGCAGCAGGTCGCGCCAGCCGACCGGGGCGTTGGTGAGCGTCCGGAACATCCACAGCAGCAGCACGATGTCGCACGCGAGGCCGAGGATCACCGCCGGCACGGCCGCCGGACCCGGCAGCGCGTTGACCAGCGGACCGAGCGACAGCGAGACCAGGAACAGGGCGCCCGCTCCCACCAGCCAGGCCAGGCCGATCGGCCGGGACGCCAGGCCGCGGCCCTTGACCTGCCAGGTGGCGTTCAGGGCCTGCTCCAGGGTCCCGACCACGCCGAGCCCGGCCCACAGCAGGCCGATGAAGCCGATGACCGACGCGGCGCGGCGGCTGTCCTCCGCCTCCCGGATCGTGTCGAGCATGCGGTCGGCGGCCTCGCCGGTCAGGCCCAGCTGGCGGATCACCTCCTGGGGGAAGTCCGTTCGCCCCGCCGACACGAACCCGACCACCGAGATGCCCAGCAGCAGCAGGGGGAACAGGGACAAGAATCCGGCCAGGGCGATCGAGGACGACAGCGGTCCGCCCCCGACGTCGCTCACCCGCTGGTGGACGGCGAGCGGCGTGCGCAGCCACGGGAACCGTTTGCACAGCCACTCGAACACGGTTGCTCCTCGCTGTCCGGCAGGAACCGGCCACCCTTGGTGTACCCCCGAAGGCGGTAGTTTGCGCAGGTGATCCCCGACGGCATCGACCCTGCGCGCATTCCCGCCCACATCGCGTGCGTCATGGACGGCAACGGTCGGTGGGCCGAGAGCAGGGGCCTGCCTCGCACCGAGGGCCACACCAAGGGAGAGGAGGCGCTGTTCGACACGGTCGAGGGTGCGCTGGAGCTGGGGGTCGAGTGGCTCACCGTCTACGCCTTCTCCACGGAGAACTGGCGACGGCCGGCCGAGGAGGTCCGCTTCCTCATGGGGTTCAACGAGACGCTCCTGCTGCGCCGGCGGGACGAGCTGCACGAGAAGCAGGTCCGGGTCCGCTACATCGGTCGGCGGGACTGGCGTGTGCCGCGGCGGGTCCAGCGCCACATCGACGAGGCGGTCGAGATGACCCGCGCCAACCGGCGCATGACGCTCAACCTGGCCTTCAACTACGGCGGCCGGGCGGAGATCGTGGACGCGGTGCGGTCTCTGGTGGCGTCGGGCGTTCCCGCCGACAAGATCACCGAGAAGCGCATCCGGGAGCACCTCTACGCCCCGGACATGCCCGATCCCGACTTCATGGTCCGCACGTCGGGGGAGTACCGCATCTCGAACTTCCTGCTGTGGGAGCTGGCGTACAGCGAGCTGATCTTCACGGACGTGCTGTGGCCCGACTTCCGGCGCGAGCACCTCTTCGACGCGGTGCGGGAGTTCCAGAGCCGGGACCGGCGGTTCGGGGGCGTGGCGGCCCGATGACGGCCGCCCGGGGCTGAGGCCGGCGCTGTGCCGCTGTACCACGACCGCGGCGTGGTCCTGCGCACGCACAAGCTGGGCGAGGCCGACCGGGTGGTGTCGCTGCTCACCCGGGAGCGGGGCAAGGTCCGGGCGGTGGCGAAGGGGGTCCGCAAGACCAAGAGCCGCTTCGGCGGGCGGCTGGAGCCGACCAGCCACGTCGCGTTGCTCCTCTACGAGGGGCGGGGAGAGCTCGACATCGTGTCGCAGGCGGAGACGATCGACCACTTCCGCCCACTACGGGAGGACCTCGACCGGCTGGCCCGCGCGGTGTCGATGCTGGAGGCGGCAGACCAGCTGGCGCTGGAGCATCAGCCGAACCGGCGCCTGTACGAGATGCTGGTCGGCGCGCTGCGCACGCTGGCCGCCCAGGACGCCCCACTGGTGGTGCCCGGGTTCTTCCTGAAGGCGCTGGCGTTGGAGGGCTTCCGCCCCCAGGTCGACGCCTGCGTGGCGTGCGGAACCGAGGGGCCTCTGGTGTCGTGGGCGGTGGAGGAGGGCGGCCTGCGCTGCAGCGCCCACCGGCAGGGTCCGGCGGTGAGCCCCGACGCGGTCGTCGTGCTGCAGGACATGCTGGGCGGGCGGCTCGGGACCGCCCTCAACGAGACCCGGGGGGCGGTGGTGTCGGAGGTGGACCACCTGGTGGTGCGAGTGCTGGAGCATCACCTGGAGCGGCGGCTCCGCTCGGTGAACGCCCTGCACCGGCCGTAGCTCGCCACGGGCGCGGGCCCGGGGGCCGGCCGGCGCGGACGGCACCGATGAGATCGGTGTCTACCGTTCGTCGTGTGGCCATGAAGCGCGCCGTCGAGCTGTTCGCCATAGAGGCCCGGTCGTCGCGATCACAGTTGGTCGAGGAGACCTGGCAGGCCCGGAGCGCACCCGAGGAGTCGTTCCTCTCGGTGGCGGCGACCCACTGGGAGATGGTCGTCACCCGGCAGAGGGGCGCGGCCCGGTTGACCGTGCGGGGACCGGAGACGAGGGCGACGACCGTGCGGATCCCCCAGGACGCCGAGTTCTTCGGCATCCAGTTCAGCGTCGGCACGTTCATGCCCGGTCTGCCGCCGGGCCGGCTGGTGGACCGGACGGTGACGTTGCCGGCGGCGGGCGGGTCGTTCTGGCTCGACGCGTCCGCCTGGGAGCTCCCGGGCCCGGACACCGCCGACGTCTTCGCCGACCGGCTCGCGTGCGCCGGCCTGTTGGTGCACGACCCGATCGTTGCCGAGGCCCTGCATGGGGACGTCGACGGCTATTCCACCCGCTCGCTGGAGCGGCGGGTGGCGCGGGCGACCGGGCTGAGCCGGGGGGTCACGGAGCGGATCCGGCGGGCCGAACGGGCGGTCGAGCTGCTGTCGCAGGGCAGGCCAGCGTCCGAGGTGGCGGGCCGGACGGGCTACGCCGACCAGCCCCACCTCACCCGGTCGCTCCGGCGCTTCGTCGGGCAGACGCCTGCGCAGATCTGCGGCCCGGCGCGTGGCGCCTAGTCGTCGCTGGCGTTCAAGACGACGGCGCCGGCGCGGGCCTAGACCGCTGAGGATGCGACAGTTGATCAACTCCACGTACATCACGCTCGACGGCGTCGTCGAGGGGCCGCACCTGTGGCCCCCGCTGAAGGCCGGGACCTCCGGCGAAGGCGACAGGATCCAGACCGAACTGCTCGAGACCTGCGACATCGTCCTGATGGGCCGCCGCACGTACGACGTGTTCGCCCCGGCCTGGTCGGCCCGCAGCGGCGACCCCTACTCGGACCGCATCAACACGATGCGCAAGGTCGTCGTGTCCACCACGCTCACCGACCCGCAGTGGGCGAACACCGAGGTGGTCGCCGGCGACGTCGCCGCCCGCGTCCGCGACCTCAAGGGCGAGGACGGCGGCCACATCGTGCAGTACGGCTTCGGTGACGTGTCGCGCTCGCTGCTCGACGACGGCCTGTTCGATCAGCTCCAGCTGTGGATCCACCCCCAGCTGGTCGGGCCGAGCGACGCCGCCGACCTCCTCTACCGGCCCGGTACGGCGGCGACGTTCGAGCTCGTGGACTCGCGGGTCCTCAGCAACGGGATCATCCTGGCGACGTACCGCCCCTGACGGCGTCGCCCGGCCCGCCTAGGCCAGGTCGGCGTTCTCGGCGACGAACTGGCTGGCGACGAACGTGGCGCCCTGCGGGTCCCGGATCACGGCCATCCGGGTCCATGGCGCGTCGAGCGGGCCGGTGATCACCTCGCCGCCGAGGTCGCGGGCTGCCGCCGCGGTGGCGTCGGCGTCGTCGACGCCGAACGTGACGTTCCAGTGGGCAGGCGTTGCGTCGTCGTCGGCGGCGATGGGGTTGAGCGCCGCGACGACGTCGATGAACCCCTCGGGCGCGCCCATCTGCGCCATCTGGTCACGCAGACCCGGGCTGTTCTCCTCGAGGTGGTCGCCGTAGCCCGGGAGCGCCCACATCCGGCCCGCGGCCAGGTCCAGGACACGCCAGCCGAAGACGGCACCGTAGAAGACGGCCGCGGCGTCGGGGTCGCGCGTGGCGAGGCCGTTGAAGTTCAACGAGCCGTGCTCGTTGACGACCTGGGCGCCAACCTGCCGGTTCGCCTGCCACACGTTGAACACCGCCCCCTCGGGGTCGGCGATCACGGCCATCCGACCCGCGTCCATCACGTCGAACGGGGGCGTGATGACCGTGCCGCCGGCCTCGGCGGCGGTCGACGCGGCGGCGTCCGCGTCCGCCACCGCCACGTAGGTGTTCCACAGCGCCATAGGGGGCCCGTCCGGGGGGATCGAACCGACCGCGGCGACGTCGCGCCCGCGGATCCGCCCCATGAAGTACTCCTGGTCCGAGCCCTCGGGCATCGCGTCCTCGAACTCCCAGCCGAACAGCCCCTGGTAAAAGGGCAGGGAGGCCTGCGGGTCGGGCTGGCTCGTGTCGACCCAGCACGGGACGCCAGGGATGTATCCGTCGCGATCGGGCATGGCTGCTCCTTGGAACGGGGAACGACTAGAGGGGACGCCACTGCTTGGTCGTGTCGTCCCAGCCGAGCCACTGGCGGCGGTTCGGCTCCCAGACGATGTAGGTGTTGCGGGCGGCGTCCCACTGGGGCTCGTAGCCCGTGCTGGCCTGCTGGGCCGCGGGCTGCGGGGACTCGGCGGACGCGCCGTACGGGGTGGTCTGGTCCCCCGTCGACGGCCCGGCCGGGGTGGCGGTGGGCTCGTCGCCGGCGCTTCCGGCACGGGCGCCGAGGGGCGTGGCGGTGGGATCGTCGCGCCCGGCGTCCGGTGTGCCGGCCGGGCCCGTGGGGGCGGCGCCGAGGGGGATGGCGGTGGGCTCCCCGCCCGCGGTCGGGGGCGTCGACGCCGGGCCGAGCGGGGTCGCGGTGGCCGCCTCGCCCGTGGGATCGTCGGGCCGGGTCCGGTCGGCCGTTGGCGGCGCGAAGGCCGAGGACGTCTCCGGCTCGTCGGCCCGGCCCCCCCGGCCGGCGGCGCCGGCTGCGGCGGCCGCGCCCGCGGCGGCCGCGGGGCCGGCCCAGGACGCGCCGGGTGCGCCGGTGGCGGGGGGCTGCTCGCCGGAGGAGGTCGGGCCGGCGTCGGCGCCCGGCGCGGCCCAGCCGCCGGACGGCGGCGCCGGGCGCTGGTCGTAGGGCGAGGCGGTCGGCGGGGCGCCCGGGGTCGGGGCCGGCTGGCCCCACGCTCCGGGGCCCGGGGCGGGGGTCGGGGCGCCCCACGGCGGCTGGGCGCCGGGACCGCCCGGAGGCGGGCCCCACGGGGGCTGGCCGGGGGCGCCCGGCGGGCCGTAGCCGGGCGGGCCGTAGCCGCCCGGCAGCGTGGTCGTCAGGCCGGGGACCACGACCGGCCGCCCGACGTCGTCCTTGCCGATCACGAACGTCTTGGCGGCCATGTCGCCGACCCGGCGGTGGCCCTTCGTGCTGAACCCCGTGACGACGGCCACCAGCGGGAAGCAGTACGGAATGCCGTCCACGATCCACAGCACGGAGCGGACCAGCGCCTTGCCGATGCCCGGCGTCTGGCCCTGCTCGTTCACCGCCCGCACGCCGAGCAGCGCCTTGCCCGGGGTGACCCCCTTCAAGCCCTGCAGGACGCCGTAGATCCCGAAGAACCACGCCAGCGCGACCGCGGAACCGATCACCGACGTACCCGTCTCCGTGTAGTAGACGCGGTCGCCGATCCGGACGCACTGGTTGACCTCGTCGTCGTTCTCCTGGATGACCGAGCACGGGTCGTCGAACCCGTCGGGCACCTCCTCGTACTTGGCGAAGGGGCTGAGCGGCGTCGGGCTGAAGAACGACATCAGGACCAGGTACAGCAGCAGGTCGACGATCCACGCCACGCTGCGGCGGCCCATGACCGCCGTCGGGTCGGACATCGGCGCCGACGGCGCGGCAGCGTAGGGGCCGGCCGCGGGGTACGAGTAGGCGCTCACAGCGTTCGTTCTAGCACCGCCACCGCGGCGCTTCGTGCCGCCGGACCCACGGCCCGACCTGCGAGCAATCGGTTCGGGACCGCGGACGGTGGTCCGTACACTGGGCCGCCATGTCCGAGGCCCCCGCCACACCGTCTCCCGAGCTGTTCGACAAGGTCGTGAACCTGTGCAAGCGGCGCGGCTTCGTGTTCCCCTCGGCCGAGATCTACGGCGGCTTCCGCTCCACCTACGACTACGGGCCGGTCGGCGTCCTGCTGCTGCGCAACGTCAAGGACGCCTGGTGGCGCTCGATGGTGCAGCTGCGCCGCGACATCGTCGGCCTCGACGCCGCCATCCTGTCGCCGCCCGCCGTGTGGGAGGCGTCCGGGCACCTCAAGAACTTCACCGACCCGCTGGTCGACTGCAAGGTCTGCCGCGAGCGATTCCGCCTCGACAAGCTCGACGACCCCGAGGTCTGCCCGAACTGCCACTCGACGCACAGCTTCACCGAGGCCCGGCACTTCAACCTGATGTTCAAGACCTACGCCGGCCCGGTCGAGGGGGCGGGCGCCGAGGTCTACCTGCGCCCCGAGACGGCCCAGGGCATGTTCACCAACTTCAAGAACGTGCTGGAGACGTCGCGCAAGCGGCCGCCGTTCGGGATCGCACAGATCGGCAAGTCGTTCCGCAACGAGATCACGCCCGGGAACTTCGTGTTCCGGACGCGCGAGTTCGAGCAGATGGAGATGGAGTACTTCGTGCCCCCGGCCGAGGGCCAGCGCTGGTACGAGTACTGGTGCGAGGCCCGGATGCAGTGGTACCTCGACCTCGGCATGCCGGCCCAACTGCTGCGGCTGCGGGCACACGACGAGGACGAGCTGTCGCACTACTCGGCCGGGACCAGCGACGTCGAGTTCCTGTTCCCGTGGGGCTGGGACGAGCTCGAGGGCATCGCCAACCGCACGGATTACGACCTGACCCAGCACGCCTCCCACTCCGGCGAGAACCTGGCCTACTTCGACCAGGCCACCGGCGAGCGCTACGTGCCCCACGTCATCGAGCCGGCCGCCGGCGCCACCCGCACCGCCATGGCCTTCCTCATGGCCGCCTACGACGAGGAGGAGGTCGCCCGCGAGGGCCAGGGGCAGGGCGACGTCCGCACGGTGCTGCGGCTGCACCCCCGCATCGCGCCCTACAAGGTGGCGGTCCTGCCGTTGTCGAAGAAGCCCGAGCTGTCGGCGCCGGCCACCGAGGTCCTGGAGGCGCTCCAGCCGCACTTCATGTGCGACTACGACGAGACCCAGGCCATCGGGCGCCGCTACCGCCGCCAGGACGAGCTGGGCACGCCGTTCTGCGTGACGGTGGACTTCGACACGCTCCAGGACCGGGCCGTGACCGTGCGGGACCGCGATTCGATGGCCCAGGACCGGGTGGCGATCGACGAGCTGCTCGACCACCTCCGCGACCGCCTGGGCCTCTGACCACCCCCTCGCCAGGGTGGGGCAGCCCTCCGCCGCACCCGGGGCATTCAGCGCGACCCCCGCGCCCTGGAGGTGGACTCATGCTCAAGCGCCTCGCCCGCGCCTGCTACCGGCGGCGTTGGGCCGTCCTGGCCACCTGGATCGTCCTGCTGGTCGGCCTGTTCGGGCTGAACTCCGCGTTCGGCGGCAAGTTCCTCGACGACTTCTCGCTGCCCGGCTCCGAGAGCCAGGAGGCCCTCGACCGGCTGGAGGAGCACGGCTTCGAGGCCCGCACCGGGTTCTCGGGCCAGATCGTGTTCACGGCCGACGACGTCCGGGCCCCCGAGGTCCGGGCCGGCATGGAGCAACTGTTCGACGAGGTCGAGGACGCCGTCGCCCCCGGCGAGGTCGTCAGCCCCTACAGCCCGGAGGGCGCCCGCAACGTCGACGAGGACGGCGACATCGCCTACGCCGAGGTCAACCTCGGGGACCGCGACAGCGACGAGTACGCCGCGGCCCGGGACCGCGTCATCGCGCTGGTCGACGACACCGGCGTGCCGGGCACGACCATCGAGCTGGGCGGCGACGCGTTCCTGACCCAGAGCGAGTTCTCCAGCGAGGCCTTCGGCTTCCTGGCGGCCATCGTCATCCTGCTGATCGCGTTCGGCTCGGTCCTGGCCATGGGCCTGCCGATCCTGACCGCCATCTTCGGCATCGTGACCGGGATCTCGCTGGTCGGCCTGCTCGTGAACGTCGTCGACATGCCCACGTTCTCCAACCAGGCCGTGGCCATGATCGGCATCGGCGTGGGCATCGACTACGCCCTCTTCGTCGTCACCCGCTACCGGGAGGGGCTGCACGAAGGCCTCGATCCGGAGGCCGCCACGGTCAAGGCCCTGGACACCGCCGGCCGGGCCGTGCTGTTCGCCGGGACCACGGTGATCATCGCCGTGCTCGGGCTGTTCGTCGTCGGTCTCGCCCTGATCCGGGGCCTGGCGATCGGCGTGTCCGTGGGCGTGCTCACGACCATGCTCGCGTCGGTCACGCTCCTGCCGGCCATGTTCGGATTCGCGGGCCGTAACATCGACCGGCTTGGGCTGCCCCACCGCCGGCGCGCCGAGGGCACCGACCGCCGGTCGGTGTGGTACCGCTGGAGCCGGGTCGTGCAGGCCCGTCCGTGGCCGGCCGCCATCGCGGCCGCGCTGCTGCTGCTCGTCCTGGCCCTGCCGGTGTTCGGCATCCGGCTGGGGTTCGGCGACGCCGGCAACCGGCCGACGTCGGACTCGGCCCGGCGGGCCTACGACCTGGTCGCCGAAGGGTTCGGTGCCGGCGCCAACGGGCCGCTGGTCCTGGTGGCCGACTCGCCGGACGGCGGGCCGGTCGACAGGGAGGCGCTCGGCCGGCTGGCCCAGGCGGCGGACGCGGCGCCGGACGTGGCCGGCGTGTCGCCCCCGATCCCCAACGAGCGCGGCGACGGGGCCCTGCTGATCGTCCAGCCCGAGACGTCCCCCCAGGGTTCCTGTTGTTGATGGTGGTGTTCCGCAGCCTGCTGGTGCCGCTCAAGGCGGTGATCATGAACCTGCTGTCGGTGGGTGCGGCGTACGGCGTGCTGGTGGCGGTGTTCCAGTGGGGCTGGGGCAAGGACCTGTTCCGCATCGGCAAGGACGGACCCGTCGAGGCCTGGGTGCCGATGATGCTGTTCGCGGTCATCTTCGGCTTGTCGATGGACTACGAGGTGTTCCTCCTGTCCCGCATCCGGGAGGACTACGACCGCACCGGCGACAACGCCACCGCGGTGGCCAACGGCCTGGCCGCCACCGCCCGGGTCATCACCGCGGCCGCCGCCATCATGTTCTGCGTGTTCGCCGGGTTCGTGCTGGGCTCGGAGCGCTCGCTCAAGATGTTCGGCCTGGGCCTGGCCACCGCCGTGCTGCTCGACGCCACGGGTGGTCCGGCTCGTGCTGGTGCCCGCGACGATGGAGCTGCTCGGCGACCGCAACTGGTGGCTGCCCCGGTGGCTGGATCGCATCCTGCCGGTCGTCCACGTCGAGCCGACCGAGGAGGAGCCGGCGGAAGAGGTGCCCGAATCGGAGCCGCAGCGGGTGTGAGCTGCCCCCCTCAGCCGTCCATGTGGCGGCGGACGGCCGCCAGGACGTCGGCGGCCACGGCGTCCGGGGGCTGGTCCCCGTTCACCGTGACCAGCGCGCCACGCCGGCGGTAGAGGTCGAGGAGGGGAGCCGTCTGGTCGTGGTACACGGCGAGCCGGCGGTCGACGATGCCGGGATCCGCGTCGTCGACCCGTCCCTCGTCCCGGGCGAGCAGCCGTCGGCGGGCCACCTCGTCCGGTACCTCCAGGTGGACCGCGACGACGTTGTCGCCCATGCGCTCCGCCTGGTGGATCGTGCGCGGGTAGCCGTCCAGCACGTAACCGCCGTCGGACCTGGCCGCGTCGAGCGTGGGGGCAACGACGGCGTCGGTCAGGTCGTCGGGGACGAGCGAGCCCTGGACAAGGTAGTGCGCCACCCGGCGGCCGAGCTCGGAGCCGCTGCCCGCCTCCTCCCGGAGCAGGGCACCCGACGACAGGTGGGGCACGCCGAGATCGCCCGCCAGCCGCGTCGCGAGCGTGCCCTTGCCCGAGCCGGGGGCGCCTAGCAGGACGATCCGCACGGCCACAGCATCACAGATCCGCCCCGCAGCCCCTCAGCCGTCGTCCCCGGGGCGCCACGCCCGGTCGCGCTTGCGCTCGGCCGTGCGCCGCTTGTCGTCGAGCCGGGACTCGCGGGCGCCGCGTGACGGCCGGGTCGGGCGGCGGGGCGTGACCGGGACCGAGGCCTCGTCGATCATGGCGGCCAGCCGGTCGC
>DASRJM010000133.1:0-24020 GCA_035649475.1 Acidimicrobiales bacterium | reverse complement strand
TCCGCCGCCGCCTCGTACGGGCCGCGGGCGGCGGAGCTCGTCAGCCACTCGCTGTAGGTGTTCGTGTCGTGCAGGGCGTGGGGGGCGATCTGTGCCCACGCCCGGTCCGGGTCGTCGGCCACGTGGACGAACCGAGGGGCGTCGAGCCCCGGGGCGGGACCGACGTCGCGGCCCAGCGCGGCGCACGCCTCCTGGTATGGCGGCCACAGGGTGGCGTCGACGGGGATGAACCCGAGCCCGAGCCGCGCCGCCCGCCGGGCCGCCGCGGGGGTCGACCCGCCGAGCAGCAGCCCCGGGCCCTCGGGCCGGGAGGGGCGGGGCGTGACCCGGACGGTGCGCCCGCGGTACTCGAACGGCTCGCCCGTCCAGGCCGCCCGCAGGACCTCCAGGCCCTCCTCGAGCAGCTGCGAGCGCTCGTCCATCTCCCGGCCGAACATGGCCAGCTCCTCGGGGCGGTACCCGGCGCCGAGGATGACGTCGATCCGCCCGCCGCTGGCCAGGTCGAGCACCGCCAGGTCCTCGGCCAGGCGGATCGGGTCGTACAGCGGCACGATCAGCGCCGCGATCATCATCCGGATGGTGCGGGTCCGGCCGGCGATCGCCGCCGCCATCACGAGCGGGGAGGGGCAGTAGCCGTCGTCGCTCCCGTGGTGCTCGGACAGCGTGACCATGGCGAAGCCGTGCTCCTCGGCCCAGGCGCACTGGTCGAGCGCGGCCCGGTACAGGGCCTCGGCCGGTGGACCGAAGGCGGGTGCCCGCAGGTCGTAGCGCAGTGAGAGCCACAGGCTCATGGTTGGAACCATCTCCCCGTCGGAAGTGACCGGAACGTTAGACCGCGTGCGTCGCCGTCGTGCGGGTGGTGCCGAGGACCGCGGGTCGGTCGTCCTTGCCGGCGTCGCGGACCTCGACCCGCCCGAGCCCGGCCCGGACCTCGGCGGTGGCCACCGCGGGGCCGGTCCGCACCGGGGCCAGGAAGCGCACGGCCATGGTCGACAGCGTCGCCCCCGGCGTCAGCGACAGGGCGGCCTCCTCGACCGCCAGGGCGATCAGGCCGCCGTTGACGCTGCGGGAGGCGTTGAGGCTCTCCTCCGTGCGGGGCAGCATCGCCACCCCGGGCTCCCGCACCTCGCAGCCCGCCCGCTCGGCGAACGGGACGCTGAGCCGGCCGGCGGGGAGCCGGACGGCGTCGAGCGAGAAGACCTCCGGCGGCAGCTCCAGCCCCGGGGTCGGGGCCGCCATGAAGGAGGCCGTGCCGATGGCCACGGGCTCGCCGTCCCGGTCGGTGACGTCGACCCCGCACACGACGACCGTGCGGCCGGCCTTGAGGACCCGGGCCAGCGCGTGCACGTCGCCGTCGGACGGCGCCCGGTCGTAGACGTGGACGTCGAGCTCCAGGGTCACCGGTACCCGCGGTGCCAGCACGCCGATGGCGGCCAGGCCGGCCACATGGTCGACCCAGGTTGCCAGGATCGAGGTCCGCAGGCTCGTGGTCCCGGGGACCCACATCTCGGGGACGATCTCGGCCGACCCGTGGACCCCGCCGCCGTCCTCGGTCCGCCGCACCGCGAAGCCGAGGTCGACCAGGACGTGCCGGGTCCGGTCGGTGTCGACGTCCACCTGGCGGTCCTTCCCGGGCTCGGCGTGCAGTGACTGAGACGTTAGTTCACTTCACGCGAGAGCGCCGTTGCCGATGGGCGACAGGACGGTTGCGCTCACCCCCGGGCGTGGGGGGCGGCGAGCACCCGGGGCCCCCGGAGCCGCCCGCCGGGCGCCTGCGGCTCGTCGGTGGTGAACAGCGTGGGCGGCAGCTCGACGATGGCGGTGACGCCCTGGCCGGGGGACCCGTGGAGCCGGACGCGGATGTCGTGGCGGGCGGCGAGGTTGCCGGTCACGTAGTGCCCGAGGTACTTCGACGGGGCCACCGTGAACGACTCGCCTCCGGCCAGGCGCCGGTTGGCCGCCTCGATCTCGTGGGCCGGCATGCCCCGGCCCGCGTCGGCGATGGCGAGGGCGTGGCCGCCGGGCTGCCCGCCCGGGGCCCGGGCGAGGCTGTGCACCCGCACCGCCCGGTCGGCCGGCGAGAACTCCAGCGCGTTCTCGATGAGCTCGGCCAGCAGGTGGGCGAGGTCGGCGGCCGCGGACCCGGCCACGGTGGCGGGCTCGATGCCGTTGACCGCCACCCGCTGGTAGTCCTCGACCTCGCCGAGCGCGGCCCGGATGACGTCGGCGAGACGCACGGGCGCCGCCCAGGTGCGGGGCGGCTCGGTACCCGCCAGCACGAGCAGCGACTCGGCGTTGCGGCGCATGCGGGTCGCGAGGTGGTCGAGCCTGAACAGGCTGGCCAGCCGGTCGGGGTCGGGCTCGCGGGACTCGAGCTGGGTGATGAAGTCCATCTGCCGGGCCAGCAGGTTCTGGTTGCGCCGGCCGAGGTTGACGAAGCTGTCGGCGATGTTGCGGCGCAGCGCCGCCTGCTCGACCGCCAGGCCCAGCGCGGAGTCCTGCACCTTGTTGAGGGCGTCGGCCACGTCGCCGACCTCGTCGCGCGTCTTGACCCGGACGGGCGCCACCGTCGGCACCACCACGTCCTCCCCGAGCGGGGTGTCCAGGATGTCGGTCACCGCGCCGGGCAGGCGCCGCTCGGCCATGTCCTTGGCCTGGCGGGTCAGAGACCGCAGCGGGCGGGTGATCGACAGCGACACGATGACCGTCAGCGCCGTGGCGGCGCCGAGCGTCACCACCATGAGCACGGCGAACCGCCGCTGGCGGGCCGCCGCCGCGTCGTTCAGCTCGTCCGCCCGGGCGGTGAGGGCGCCGGCGACGGCGTCGCGGTACCCGATGTAGGCCTCGTCGAGCCCCACGTCCATGCCGGACAGGAAGGCGTTCACGTCGACGTTCCCTGTGGACAGGGCCAAGTTCGCCTGGTCCACGATCACCTGGTTGAACTCGTGCGGGAAGTGCTCCTCGGCGATGGCGGCGTACCGCCCGGTGGCGTCCTGGAGGATGCCCGCCTCGAAGTTGAAGGCGTTGCGCAACCGGGCGACCTCCGCGATCTCGCTCGGCGCGTTGATGCCTGCGGTGTCTCCCGGTGCGGTCGGCACCGTGGCCGGGAAGACGAGGGCGTTGGCCATCTGGGGGATGATCTCCATCTGGCGGGTGACGGCCACCGTGAGCTCGGCGCCCTGGCGCAGGTCGGAGTCGTCCATCGCGATCGAGATGCGGGACATGCCGTCGAAGAAGGGCTCGATGAGGGCGCCGTAGGCGTCGAAGTACCGAGTGGTGACCCCGATGTCGTCGAGGCCGCGGTCGGGGTTCGCGGCGGCTACGTCGACCTGCTGGCGCAGCTCGGTGATGCCCGCGAGCCCGTTCAACGCCGGCTCGTACGCGGCGCGGGCGGCGTCGCCGCGCCGGTCGAGCTCCGCCTCGAACTGCGCCAGCGCGTTGTCGACGTTGGCCCGGTTGGCCTCGAAGCCCGGGTTCGCGAGCTCCAGCTGGGACTCGACCCCGACGAGGTAGGCCGCGGCCCAGTTGCGCTCGTCCTGCAGGGCGGTGATGAGGCCGTTGGGGCCGATCGTGGCGGTGGCCAGCTCGGTCTGGTCCCGCACCTCGCTGGCGTCGCCCGACGCGCGGAAGACCTCGACGATGGTCATGACCGCGGTCGCGACCAGCGGCACGGTGAGTGCCGCCGCCAGCTTGATGCGGATCGGCAACCGCCGACCCCCGGCACGCGACGTAACGGGTTGTACGCGGTCTGCCATCGCCCGGTCGTCCCCTTCCCCAGCAATCCACCCTCGCGACCAGGGAGAATAACCTACGTTCGCGGCGCTCCGTTACCGAGCCGG
The DNA here is from genome assembly GCA_035649475.1 of Acidimicrobiales bacterium. Lineage (GTDB taxonomy): Bacteria > Actinomycetota > Acidimicrobiia > Acidimicrobiales > VFJN01 > ZC4RG19. Next base: position 20,181 of record DASRJM010000133.1, on the reverse strand, counting down.
TCCGGAGGTGCCCGGCGTTCCCCTGCGGAAACGTTCCTCTCATCAGCGGAGATTCGTGCTATCGTGTCGCACGGGCCGCTGATCCGGAGGAACCGAGGCACGATGCCGCACTTCACCAAGCCCACCGAGGGCAGCTGGACCGAGCACTTCGGGCTCGCCACGGAGCCGGTCTCCTACGACGACTCGATCTCCCCGGAGTTCTACGAGCTGGAGCGCGACGCCATCTTCCGCCGCACGTGGCTCAACGTCGGCCGCGTCGAGCAGTTGCCCCGTAACGGCAGCTACTTCACCAAGGAGCTCGACGCCGCCCGCACGTCGGTGCTCGTCGTGCGCGACATGAAGGGCAGGGTCCGCGCGTTCCACAACATGTGCCGGCACCGCGGCAACAAGCTCGTGTGGGACGACTACCCCCGCGAGGAGACCAGCGGCGTGTGCCGCCAGTTCACCTGCAAGTACCACGGCTGGCGCTACGACCTCGAGGGCTCGCTCACCTTCGTCCAGCAGGAGGGCGAGTTCTTCGACCTCGACAAGGCGGACTTCGGCCTGGTGCCGGTGACCGCGGACGTGTGGGAGGGGTTCGTCTTCGTGAACTTCGACCCCCACGCCCAGCCGCTGCGGGAGTACATGGGCCGGCTCGGGGCGGGGATCGAGGGCTACCCGTTCCACCTGATGACCCAGAAGCACACGTACCGCGCCGAGGTCGGGAGCAACTGGAAGCTCTTCATCGACGCGTTCATGGAGTTCTACCACGCACCCGTCCTGCACGCGAAGCAGGCCACGGAGGAGGAGTCCCGCAAGCTCCGCGCCTTCGGGTACGAGGCCCTCGCCTACGACATCGACGGCCCCCACGCCATGGTGTCGTCGTGGGGCGGCATGTCGCCGCCCAAGGACCTCAGCATGGTCAAGCCGATGGAGCGGGTGCTGCGCAGCGGCCTGTTCGGCAAGTGGGACGGCCCCGACATCGGCGAGCTGCCGGCCGGGCTCAACCCGGCCCGCCACCCGGCCTGGGGCACGGACTCGTTCCTGTTCTTCCCCAACTTCATGCTGCTGATCTGGAAGCCGAACTGGTACCTGACCTACCACTACTGGCCGACGTCCTACAACACTCACATCTTCGAGACGTCGCTCTACTTCGCGCCGCCGGCCAACGCCTACGAGCGACTCCAGGAGGAGCTGGCCGTCGTCACGTTCAAGGAGTACGGCCTCCAGGACGGCAACACGCTCGAGGCGACCCAGACCATGCTCGAGTCCGGCGCCGTGACCGCGTTCCCGCTGTGCGATCAGGAGGTCATGCTCCGGCACCTCCACAAGGTGTGCCGCGAGCACGTCGCGGACCACCAGGCCCGCCAGCCCGCCACCCCGGTCCGCATCTCTGCTGCGTCGTGAGAGGAGAGACCGTCATGGCCCGCCTGCCCGCCGCGTTCGCCGAGCTCGAGCCCTTCACGGACTGGTGCCTGCCGAGCGAGTACGACCGGTTCGCCAAGCGCATCGACAGCTCGATGGACGAGCTCCAGGCGTTCTACGACGCCGCCTTCCCCCGCCTCCAGGAGAGCGAGGAGTACCTGAAGGGCGTCGCGCTCGACGGGATCTCCGACGAGGACCGCAACCTTTTGTGGCTGTTCTCGTCGCTCGTGACCGTGTCGTTCCCGGTCGAGGTGTGGCGCCAGCCGCGGGTGCCCGACAGCGGGGCGTCGTCGATCGACGTCGTGTCGGCCCCCACGCCCTAGCGCCGACCACCAGCCGACATGCCGGCCCGCCACGACCGCTGGATCGGGGGCAAGGCCGAGCCGCCGGCCGGCGGCGCGAACCCGTCCACGATCGACCCGGGGGAGTGACGATGGAACGGATCGGCGTCGTGGGCCTCGGCAGCATGGGCGGGGCGTTGGCGGCCAACCTCGTCGCGTCCGGCCACGACGTCGTGGCGCACGACGTGGCGGGGCCCGAACGCCGCCCGCACGGCGCCGTGTTCGTGTGGAGCGTGGGCGAGCTCGCGCGCCGAGCCGACGTGGTCGTGCTGAGCCTGCCCGATGGCGCCGCGTCGTCGAGCGTGGCGGGGGAGATCGCCGCCGCCGCCGGCCGGCGCGCGTCCCACGTGGTGGACACGTCGACGATCGGCGTGCAGGCGGCGCGGGCGATCGACGCCCACCTGGCGGAGGCCGGCATCGGCTACGTCGACGCCCCGGTGTCCGGCGGCGTCGCCGGCGCCCGGGCCCGCACGCTGACGCTCATGGTCGCGGCCTCCGACGCCGCCTACGGCGCCGTCGCCCCGGTGCTCGCGGGGCTCAGCGACCGCTGCCACCGGGTCGGCGACACGCCGGGCATGGCCCAGGCGCTCAAGCTGGCCAACAACTTCCTGTCGGCGACAGCGCTGGCGGCGACCAGCGAGGCCGTGGTGTTCGGCCGGTCGGTCGGGCTCGACATGGCGACGATGCTCCGGGTGCTCGAGGCGTCGAGCGGCCGGAGCGCGGCGACCGGCGACAAGTTCCCCGCCCACGTCCTGACCGGCCACTACGCCGCGGGCTTCGCCAACTCGCTGATGGCCAAGGACGTCCGGCTCTACCTGCGCGCGGTCGAGGACGGGGGCCTCCCGGCGGCGCTCGGCGCGGTGACCGCCGAGGTGTGGGAACGGTTCGCCGCCGCGCAGCCCGGTGCCGACTTCACCCGCATCTACCCGTTCGTGGCCCACCCCGAGGAGGACCGGTGACCGACACCGACGAGGTGGGGCCGCCCCGCATCCCGCCGCTGCCGCCGGCCGAGTGGCCGCCGGAGATGCGCGACGCCCTGGCCGCCCTGCGCCCGGCCGACCCCCGCCACCCGTTCCCGCCGCGGGACCCCGACCGGCCCAAGGGGCTCAACGCCCTCGGGTTGCTGGCCGTCCACCCCGTGCTGACCCGGGCGTTCCACGCGTTCAACGGCCACGTGCTGTTCGGGACCACGCTGTCGGTACGCCACCGCGAGCTGCTGGTCCTGCGGGTGGCCACCGTCCGCGGGTCGGCGTACGAGTGGGCGCAACACGTCGTTCTGGCGGGCGACGCCGGCATCGGCGCCGGCGAGATCGCCCGCATCGCCGAGGGCCCCGACGCCGCCGGCTGGGACCCGGTGGAGCGGGCGATGGTGCGGGCGGTCGACGAGCTGGTGGCTGACGCCCGGATCGCCGACGCCACGTGGGAGGTCCTGGCCGGCGCGCTGGACCAGCAGCAGCTGATGGACCTCGTCTTCACCGTGGGTGCCTACGATCTGCTCGCCATGGCGTTCCGGTCCTTCGGCGTCGAGCTCGACGACGACTTGACGAACCGGGCGCGATAGGCCGACTGCGGCTGGTGAATCGGTTGCTGCGAGCCGCTCGGGCCGGCGGCCGACGCCTCCGCCGACGACGGCCGCCGGGCCGTCGCCCAGGCCCGCGCGGCGTTCGACACCACCGGCTGGTCGACCGACCCGGCGTTCCGGGCCCGGTGCCGGCGCCAGCTCCAGGACAGGCTGTTCGAGAACAATGACGACCTCCGCACCCTCCTGATCGCGGAGACGGGCCTGCCCCACATGCTCACCCAGGGCCCGGGCCTCGACACGCCGGTGGACATGGTGGGCTGGTACGCCGACCTGCTCGACAAGTACGAGTTCACCGTCGACCTCGGCGTGGCCGAGGCCCGCGGCGCCCTCCACAGCCGGTGGGTCGAGAAGGAGCCGGTCGGCGTCGTCTCGGCGATCGTGCCGTACAACTACCCGGTCCAGATCACGCTGGCGAAGCTCGTCCCGGCGCTGGCGGCCGGCTGCACGGTGGTGGTGAAGGGCCCGCCCCAGACCCCGTGGATCACGGCGGCGCTCGGCCGGCTCGTCGCCGAGACCGACATCCCACCCGGCGTCGTCAGCGTCCTCACCTCGGCGTCCAGCGAGGTGGGCGAGGTGCTCGTCACCGACCCGCGGGTGGACATGGTCAGCTTCACCGGCTCGACCGCCACCGGGCGCCGCATCATGGCGGCCGCCAGCCACACGGTGAAGAAGGTGTTCCTGGCGCTGGGCGGCAAGTCGGCGTTCATCGTCATGGACGACGCCGAGATGGAGCTGGCGGCCATGTTCGCCGGGTTCACGATCTGCTCCCATGCCGGCCAGGGCTGCGCCATCACCACGCGGCTGCTGGTGCCGGAGGCCAGGCTCGACCAGGCCGTCGAGCTGACCGCGGCGAGGCGATTTGGCGGCGCATGCGCCGACATGTCGTCCTATGCGCCGCCAAATCGCGTCTCGCCCGCCGCCGCGATCATCTCGTCGGCGTCGTCACGGCGCAGGAAGCCCGCGGCCACCGCGGTGTCGGCCGACTCGGTGACCGCGTCGACGTAGGCCTCCTGCGTCGGGTACAGCGCGGCCAGCGTGGCGGGGTCGAAGGGCCGGGTGTCGCCGAACAGCATGCACAGCACGCTGCGGCCGGGCGGCGCCTCGCCGGTCAGCACCGACACCGGGGCGTCGACCCCTGGCGTGCGGATGCCGCCGAGGGCGATCCCCCGCTCGTCCCGGGCGATGGCCTCGCCCGCCACCTCGAGGCGTGGCGCCTCCGGCGGCGCCGTCCCGTCGACCACCCAGTCCCGCAGGGCACCGAGCGCGGCCCGGACCACCTGGGCCTGCGGGCCCTCGTTGATCGAGCCGCACATGGACGCCAGGTCGAAGCCGCCCCCGCCCACGTCGCGGGCCAGCTGCGCGTTGTAGTCGAGGATGGCCCGGTCGGCGTGGGCGGTGCCGGCCGCCTCCCACGTCCGGATCAGGTCGGTGTCGTCCTGGCGGGCGCGGGCGAAGCCGAGCACGCCGAACAGGTCGGTCTCGGTCTGGAACTGCAGCACGGGCACGTCGAGGTCGTCCCGGATGCGGGCCGTGCCGTCGCCGAGGATCGAGGCGGCGTCGCTGATCGGTGCCCCGCCGCCGCCCCGGCTGTGGACGAGGTAGCCGTCGAAGATCCCCGCCACCGGGTGCACCGCGTCGACGTAGGTCACCAGCCGGGCGGCCGACTGCGACTCGCCCATGCCGATCACCTGCCGAACCTCCAGGCCGTCGAGGACGTCGACCTCGCCCGGCTGCCGCACGGCCTGGGCGGCCTGGGAGAAGATGTCGTACGAGTAGTGGTCGCCGGGGTGGACAAGGCCGCCGTAGCGCTCGGGGTCCCACTGCTTGAGCGCCTGGACCTGCACCCCCGGCACGGGCAGCACCCCACCGCCCTCGATGCCCGCCCGCTGGGCCGACACACCGACGTAGGCCGAGCCGTGGCCCAGCAGCTCGGGGTGGGTCAGCCCGAAGTCGGGATCGCCGTCGACCCCGGCCGTCACGTTGAACCACTCGACGAACACGGTGCCGTCGAAGGCGTTCGGGTCGGCGGGCCGGCGGACCAGGATCCGGGTCCTGTAGGGCGCGGTCCCGGCCTCGCTGACCTCCCAGCGCCCGTCCTCGCCGTGCTCGCCCACGGCGGCGTAGGACGTCGCCTCGCCCTCCATGACGTACTCCTCCTCGACGTAGGCGTACTCGTCGGCCACGTCCTGCGGCATGGCGTTGAACGGCGCGCCGGGAACCGGCCCCGTCACGGTCGGCTGCGCCACACCGGCGCCCCGCCCCCCGGTCGTCCCGGTCACCTCGTCCCCCTCGTCGTCCCGTGCCTCGTCGTCATCGGACTCCCCGCCCGAACAGGCCGCCACCGCGACCAGTGCCGCGACGAGCAGCAATCCCCTCCGGACCATCCTTGACTCCCCCAGGTTGTCGGTGTCTCCCCACGCCGGCGCTCACCCCAGCGCGGCGACGATCTGCGGCAGGTCCACGGTCGTGCGGATGCCGGGCGGCGCCGCGCACACCACCGGCACGGCGTTGACCGCCCGGTGGGCCGTGTAACCGGGCGACATCTCGCCCATGCGCTCGATCGGCACCGGGAACGGGAGCGCGACGTCTAGCGGCGCGTCGCCCTCGACCGTCACGCGCCACCCGGTGGGGCGGGCGTCGAACGCCGGATCCAGCTCGGCCGTGCAGTACCACGTGGCCCGGAACCGCAGCAGTGCCTTGCCGTCCCGCATCCCGGCGACCGTCAGGCGCTGGGCGGCGACCGTGCCGGCCTCCACCGTCCCGGCGGCGATCTCCACCGTGCGCGTCGCGGTCGCCACCTCGCCCGACGCCTGGACGTCGTCGAGGGGGGCGCCCAGCGCGTCGGCGAGCAGCCGCAGCGACGGGCCGAAGCTCACCCGTCCGTGGCCGAGCCGGCGCTCGTCGAACGCGGCGGGCGGCCGGCCGAAGCCCATGACCTCGAACAGCAGGCCCGGCGAGTTCCGCTGCGACAGGTCGGCGAACTCGTCGATGGTGAGGCGGTCGAGCCGGCGCTGGATCGACGTGAGCACCAGCGGCAGTGCCTCGGAGATGAAGCCCGGGCTGCTGCCGGTGCTGTGGATCGACGTGCCGCCCCCGGCGCAGGCCGCCTCGATCCGCTCCCGCAGCTCCGGATCCATGCTCGGCGGGTGGTGGAACTCGCCGCGGGTCGTGACGACGTTCGTGCCCGCGGCCAGCAACCGGCACACGTCGTCCGCGTCGAGCGCCCGGGGCATGTACAGCACGCAGTCGGCCCCGAGGGCCACGATCTCGTCGGCGTCCGTGGTGGCCAGGACGCCGGTGGCGTCGAGGCCGCACAGATCGCCGGCGTCGCGGCCGGCCTTGTCGTCGCTGTGGACGTACACGCCGGCCAGCTCCAGCCCGGGGTGTTCGATCACCGACCGCAGCGACCGGGCCCCGATGTTGCCGGTCGCCCACTGCACGACCCGGAAGGTCTTCATGACGTCCCCCCGTCACCGTCCGGGACCCAGCGCGGTTCCCGCTTCTCCATGAACGCCCGCATGCCCTCCCGCGGCTCGTCGGAGTGGTCGAGCGCCCAGAACATCGTCTGGTAGTCGATGTCGCCGTAGCGCTGGTTGAGCATCCGCTTCACGTGCATCCGGGCCTCGGGCGCGGTCCGCAGGACCTGGTGGGCGGCCTCGACCGCCGCGTCCCGCAGGTCGTCGTGGGGGACGACGCGGGAGATCACCCCCAGCCGCTGGGCCTCGGCCGCATCGAACCGCCGGCCCGACAGCAGCAGGTCGCGGGCGACCGCCACCCCGACGTGGGCGGGCAGCGCCGCCGCGTGCGTGGCGTCGGGAATGCCGCGCAGCAGCTCGGGGACGCGGAACGTCGCCCGGTCGCTGACCACGGCGATGTCGCACATCATCGCCACCAGCAGGCCGCCGGCCTGGCAGATGCCGTTCACGGCGGCGATGACCGGCGCGGGGCTGTCGCGTATGGCGAGGAACGGCAGGATCTCGTGCCCCAGGCCCTCGGGGAGGGTGTCGCCTTCCTCCTCACGCCCGCCGAGGTCACCGCCGGGGGCGAACACGTCGCCGGTGCCGGTGATGATCAGCGCCGCCAGGTCGGCGTCGGCGTTGACGAGCCGCACGGCCCGCTTGAGGCCGAAGTACATCGCCGGCGTGAACGCGTTGCGGGCGGCCGGGCGGTCGATGACGCACCAGGCGATCGGGCCCTCACGCTCCAGCCGCAGGCCGGAGGTCCCCAGGTCGTCGCTCACCGCAGCGACGCCCGGTAGAGGATGTTGGCGGCCAGGCGCATGTGGGCGGCGTCCACCAGCCTGCCGTCCCGCCCGATGGCCCCCACGCCTTCGGCCTCGGCCCGCCGGTAGGCCGCGATGGCGGCCTCGGCATCGGCCACCTCGGCGTCGGTGGGCGAGAACACCTCGTGGGCGATCGGGATCTGGTCGGGGTGGATCGCCCACTTCCCGTCGAAGCCGAGCAGGCTCGCCTGGGTGGCGCTGCGCCGGTAGCCGTCGGGGTCCTTGTACGCCGGGTACGGGGCGTCGATGGCGTCGATCCCCCCTGCCCGGGCCGCGGTGACGACCTGGAACCGGGCGAAGTGCCAGAAGTCGCCCGGGTAGTCACCGGCCGGGTCGAAGTTGCCGTCGACCCGGGCCCGCTGCGAGGCGGAGAGGTCGCCCGCCCCGAAGATGATCGCCTCCAGCCGGTCGCTCGACCGGGCGATGGCCGCCGCGTTGGACAGGCCCTCGGACTCCTCGATCAGCACCTCCAGGCCGACCCGGCGCCGCAGGCCCAGCTTGGCCTCCAGCTGGGTCAGCAGGATGTCGACCCACCAGACGTCGCGGGCGGTGCGGGCCTTGGGCACGATGAGGACGTCGAGCGCCTCCCGGGCCCCGGTGACGACCTCGATGATGTCGCCATGGCACCAGGGTGTGTCGAGCCCGTTGATGCGGACCGCGCGCGCGGTGCGCCCCCAGTCGAGGCCGGTGAGCGCGGCCACGGCCGTGGCCCGGGCGCCCTCCTTGGCCAGCGGCGCACACGCGTCCTCCAGGTCGAGGAAGACGAGGTCGGCGCCGGACGTTGCGGCCCTCTCGCACATGCGCTCGCTGCTGGCCGGGGTGGCCAGCTCCGCACGTCGCGCTCGCAGCGCTTGCATCAGATCACCCCGTTCGCCCGCAGGGCGGCGAGCTTGTCCTGGTCGAGCCCCAGCAGGTCACCGTAGACCTCGTCGTTGTCGGCACCCAGGGCCCGGCCCAGGTGGTCGATCCGGCCGGGCGTCTCCGTGAGCTGGGCGACCGGCGCCTGCACGGTCACCGCGCCGAAGTCGGGGTCGTCGACCGTGACGTAGGTGCCGCGGGCGCGGAGGTGCTCGTCCTCCAGCAGCTGCCGGGCGTCGTAGACCGGCGCGGCGGTGACCTCGGCCGCCTCGAAAACGCGCATGGCCTCGGCGAGGGTCCGGTCGGCCACCCAGCCGGCCACCAGCGCGTCCACTTCCGCGGCGCGCTCCTGGCGGCGGATCGGGTCGACGTAGTCGGGGTCCCCCGCCAGGTCCTCCCGGCCGATGGCCCGGAACACCCGGACCGCGATGCTGGGCGAGGCGCTGGAGATGGCCAGCCAGCGGCCGTCGGCGGTGCGGTAGGCGTTGCGGGGGGCGCTGGCGTCGAGGCGGTTGCCGACCCGGCCGGGCACGAGGCCGAGCTGATCGAAGCTGAGCGTCGAGGACTCGATGAGCCGGGCCAGCGGCTCGATCAGGTTGACGTCGACGAGCTGCCCGCCGCCGCCGCGGACGTCCCGGTGGTACAGCGCCATCACGACCGCGTACGTGGCGGCCAGCGACGCCACCCCGTCGGCGAGCATGAACGGCGGCAGCGTGGGCGGCCCGTCGGGCTGGCCGACGACGTGAGCGAAGCCGCTCATGGCCTCGGCCAGGGTGCCGTACCCTGGGCGGTCGCTCTTGGGCCCGCCCTTGCCGTAGCCGCTGACGTGCAGCATCACGATCTGCTGGTGGGCGGCGTGGACCGCGTCGTAGTCGATGCCCCAGCGGGCCAGCGCGCTCGGCCGGTTACCGACGACGAGCACGTCGCTCACGTCGAGCAGCCGGTGGAACAGCTCCTGGCCCTCGGCCCGGCGGAGGTCGAGCGTCACGCAGCGCTTGTTGCGGCTCACGGACTTCCAGACGACCCCGATGCCGTCGCGGCGGTTGCCCCACGTGCGCATGGGATCGCCGGCGCCGGGCGGCTCGACCTTGATCACCTCGGCGCCGAACTCGCCGAGCGCGGTCCCGACCATCGGCCCGGCGGCCAGCGTCGCCGCCTCGACGACCCGGATGCCGTCGAGCGGCCTCCTCCGGCCCTCAGGCACGGCGCTCCACGGCCGGGCGGGCGAGGCCGAGGTGCTCGCGCAGGGTCGCGCCGGTGTACCTCGTGCGGAACAGGCCGCGGCGCTGGAGCTCGGGCACCACCATCCGCACCACGTCCTCGTAGGCGCCCGGCACGTGGGTCGCGGCCACGACGAAGCCGTCGCAGGCGTCGCCCTCGAACCACTCCTCCATCTGGTCGGCGACGGCCTTGGCAGTCCCGACGAACCGCGGCCCCTGGAGCAGCGTGGCCCGGTGGCCGGCCAGGTCGCCGAGCGTGACCGTGCCGCCGATGTGCTTGCGCAGGTTCTGCACCAGGCCGCGGATGCCGGACACCGACTCGATGAGCTCGTCGGTGATGGGGGCGTCGAGCGGCAGGCCCGAGAAGTCGTAGTTCATCAGCTCGGACAGCAGGGCCAGCGACGCCTGCGGGTCGACGAGCTCGTCGAGGAACAGCTGCTCGCGCTCCTCGGCATGGGCCTGCGACTCGCCGATGACCGTGTAGGACATCGGCAGCATCTTGACCGCCTGTGGGTCGCGGCCCCGCTCGCCGATGCGCTCCTTCTGGTCCTTGTAGTGGGACCGGGCGACGTCCATGTTGGGATCGCCGGTGAAGATCAGCTCGGCCCAGCGGGCGGCGAAGTCGCGGCCCCGTCCCGACGAGCCGGCCTGGAGCAGCACCGGCCGGCCCTGGGGCGACCGGGGCACGGTGAGCGGCCCCCGCACGTCGAACCACTCGCCTCGGTAGCCGAGCTCGTGGACCTTGGCGGGGTCGGCGAACACGCCGTTCTCCCGGTCGAGCACGAGTGCGTCGTCGTCCCAGGTGTCCCACAGACCGGTGGTGGCCTCCAGGAACTCGTCGGCCCGGTCATAGCGCTGGTCGTGGCCGAGGTGCTGGGTGAAGCCGAAGTTCTGGGCCTCGCCGTCGTTCACCGACGTCACCACGTTCCAGGCGGCACGGCCCCCGGACAGGTGGTCGAGCGTGGCGAACGTCCGGGCCACGTGGAACGGCGAGTAGTAGGTCGTCGAGTAGGTGGCGCCCAGCCCGATGTGGTCGGTGGCGGCGGCCACGACGCCGAGCACGATGCTGAGGTCGAGCTTGACGGGCCGGGCCCCGAGGCGCACGGCGTCGGCCACCGACCCGGCGTAGATGCCGGGCATCGCCAGCCGGTCGTCGAAGAACATCATGTCGAAGCAGCCGTCTTCGAGCGTCCGCCCCAGCTTCTGGTAGAAGCTCGCCGTCAGGAAGCCGTGCTCGGTGGCCGGGTGGCGCCACGAGCCGGCGTAGACGGTGACGTTGCCGGCCTGCATGAAGCCGACCAGCGACATCTGTCGCGGCGCCATCGCATTCACCGCCCCGCAGCCACGGCCCGCCGGGCCCGGCGGCGGAAGCCCTCGAGCTTCTCGTCCGGGGTCCGGACCCGGGTGCTGCGGGACATGACCGACACGTCGTGCCCCACCGCCTGGCGCCGCAGGGCGCCGACCGTCGCCTCCTCCTTCGGCACGTGGGCGAAGGGGTCGAACGAGTACCAGCGCATGGCGTTCTCGTGGGTGATCTTGCGGACCTCGTCCGCGGGGACCGCGCTGGCCGCGAACACGGCGCTCAGCTCCTCGGGGGCCGTGGGCCACATCGAGTCGCTGTGGGGGTAGTCGGCCTCCCACGCCATGTTGTCGACGCCGATGCGGTCCCGCAGCTCGACGCCGACGGGGTCGCTGATGAAGCAGGTGAGGAAGTGCTCGCGGAACACCTCGCTCGGCAGCCGGCCCCCGAAGTCCTGCTGGGTCCATGCCCGGTGCATGTCGTAGGTGCGGTCGAGGCGGTCGAGGAAGTAGGGGATCCAGCCGGTGCCGCCCTCGGACAGCGCCACGCGCAGGTCGGGGTAGGTCTTGAGCACCCGCGACCACAGCAGGTCGGCCGCCGCCGACTGGATGTTCATCGGCTGGAGCGTGATCATCACGTCGGGCGGCGAGTCGACGGCCGGGATGGTCAGGCGGCCCGACGACCCGAGGTGGATCGACAGGACCGTGCCCGTGTCGACGCAGGCCCGCCACACCGGGTCCCAGTACTCGTCGTGGAAGCTGGGGTAGCCGAGGGCGGCGGGGTTCTCGGTGAAGCTGAGCGAGTGGCAGCCCTTCTCGGCGGTCCGGCGGACCTCGGCCGCGGTCTCCTCGGCGCTCCAGATCGCGGGCACCGCCATGGGGATGAACCGGCCGGGGTAGGCCCCGCACCACGCGTCGATGTGCCAGTCGTTGTAGGCCCGGACGAGCGCGTTCGACAGCTCGAGATCGTCGCTCAGGAACGTGCGGGCGGTGAAGGTGGGGAACGACGGGAAGTTCATCGAGGCCAGCACGCCGCCGGCGTCCATGTCCTTGACCCGCTCGTGGACGTCGTAACAGCCGGGCCGCACCTCGTCGAGGCTCTGCGGCTCCATGCCGTACTCCTCCTTGGGACGGCCGGCGACCGCGTTGAGGGCGGCGGTCTCCATGGTGATGTCGCGGAAGCGCCAGACGTCCGACCCCTCCTCGTTGCGCACGAGCTTGGGGGCCCGGTCGAGGAAGCGGGGGGCGAGGTGGTTGACGAAGAGGTCGGGCGGCTCGATGAGGTGGTCGTCGACGCTGACGAGGATGAGGTCATCGACTTCGAGCATGGCTACCCCTCGTGAGAATGGGATTTGCACTGCCGTAGAGTCAGCTTAGCAATTCCCGGCCTAGGGGTTCACGTCGATGACGACCTTGCCGATCGCCATGCCGTCGGCGACCAGGCGGAGCGCGGCGGCGGCCTCGTCGAGGGGGAACGTGGCACCCACGTGGGGCACGATCCGGCCGGACGCGACGAGCGCGTCGAGCTCGTCGTCGTTGCGGCGCATCTCGTCGGGGGCGTGGGCGCCCCAGCCGAGGAACTCGAAGCCGGCGATCGTGATGCCCTTGAGCAGGACCAGGTTGAGCGGGATGCGCGGGATCGTCCCGGACGCGTAGCCGACCGTCACGAACCGGCCGCCCCGGCGCAGGGCCCGCAGCGCCTTCTCGGCCAGGTCCCCGCCCACCGGGTCCACCACGACGTCGGCGCCGCCCGGCAGGGTCTCCTTCAGCGCCTGGCGCAGCTCGCCCGCCCGGTGGTCGATCACGTGGGCGGCGCCCTGGGACGTGGCGACCGCCAGCTTGTCCGGCGACGACGCCACGGCCGTGACCGACGCGTCCAGCAGCACCCCGAGCTGCACGGTGGCCAGCCCGACCCCGCCGCCTGCGCCCAGCACGACCAGCTCGTCGCCGGGGGCCACGGCGGCCACTGACCGGAGCACGTGGTAGGCGGTCCGGTGGGCGACGCCGAACGCGGCGGCGGCCCGCAGGTCCAGGCCCGGGGGCACCGGCCGCACCGCGCCCGCGCCCACGACCGCCTCCTCGGCGAACGCCCCGACCAGCCCCGTGCCGGACACCCGGTCGCCGGGGGCGACGCCCACGACGTCGCCCGCCACCTCGGCCACGACGCCGGCGAACTCGCTGCCCGGCACGAACGGCGGCGGCACGCTGATCTGGTACTTGTCCTCCACGATCAGCACGTCCGGGTAGTTGACGGCCGCGGCCGCCACCCGGACCCGCACCTGGCCCAGCCCGAGCGGGGGCGTCGGCGTGTCCTCGACCTTCACCGCCTCGGGCGGGCCGTAGGCGGAGCAGACGGCGGCCCGCACGGTCAGCGACCGGTCCACACGGGCGGCCGCTTCTCGACGAAGGCCCGCGCGCCCTCCTGCGCGTCCTCGCTGGAGAACACGATCCGCTGCCAGTGGGCCAGGCGCTCCCACGCCTTGGCGGGGTCCGACGCCGCCAGGCGCACCAGCTCCCGGGACGCCGCCACCCCGAGCGGGCCGTTGGCGGCGATCCGTTCGGCCAGGGCGACGGCGGCGGGCACCACGTCCTCCGAGGGGACCACCGCGTTGACCAGGCCGAGCGCGAGGGCCCGGGCCGCGTCGATCGCGTCGCCGGTCAGCACGATCTCCAGGGCCACGGCCAGGGGGATCCGGGTGCCGATGAACGTGCCGCCGCCGGCCGCGAACAGTCCCCGCTGCACCTCCGGCAGCCCGAACCGGGCGCCCTCGGCGGCGACGACCACGTCGCAGCCCAGCAGCAGCTCCAGCCCACCGGCCACGGCGGTGGCGTTGGCCGCGCCCACCAGAGGCACGGCGATCTCGCCCCGGACGAGGCGGTAGAAGCCGTCGGCGCCCGCGCCGTCGCCGGGGCCGGGCATCGCCTCGCCACCGGCGAAGGACCGGAGGTCCATCCCCGCACAGAACGCCCGGTCCCCGGTGCCGGTCAGCACGACCGCCCGCACCTCGGGGTCGGACTCGGCCTCGGCCAGGGCGGCCCCGATGCCGGTGATCAGGCCGGGGGTCAGGGCGTTGCGGGCCTCGGGCCGGTTGAGCCGCAGGACCAGGACGGCGCCCCGCCGCTCCCGGACGAGGTCGTCGGTGCCGGGCGGTGCGCTCATCGGCGCACCCTGCGGGATGCGCGCAATGACCGATCGGCCCTGCGGGCCGAGTACCGCACTGTGCTCATGATTCGCTCGCTTCGCTCGCTCACGGGCCGTAGTCCGTCGAGGAGGCCAGCGCGGCGGCGTCGCGCATCAGGTTCAGCACGACGGGCCCGAAGGCCAGCAGCTTCTCGTCGTCGCCGGCCCGCTGGAAGCCCTGCTCCAGCACGACGCCCAGCTTCCAGCGGGCGAGCACGACGTAGTAGTCGATGTCGTCGACCTGCCGGCCGGACACCTCGGCGTAACGGTCGAGGATCGCGTCCCGGGACGGCATCCCGGTCATGTCGACGTAGCTGGCGAAGGCGTCGTCGGGGGCGCTGGTGTCCTCGGGCCAGCCCTGTACGACCCAGGCCAGGTCGAGCTTGGGGTCGCCGACGGTGCCCATCTCCCAGTCCACGATGGCGGCCAGCCGGGCCGGCCCGCCGTGGCGGAACATCACGTTGGCGAACTGGTAGTCGCCGTGCATGATCCCGGGGACGTAGTCGAGCGGCCGGTGCTCCCGCAGCCAGGCCGCGGCCTCGTCGAACCCGGGCAGCTCCCGGCCCTTGATCCGCTCGAGGAACGCGGTCCACCGGTCGACCTGGCGCTCGTGGAACCCGTCGGGCCGGCCGAGGTCGCCGAGGCCCCGGGCCCGCCAGTCGACCCTGGACAGCAGGGCGATGCCGTCGACCAGCTCGAACGCCAGCCCCTGACGGGCCTCGACGTCCTCGTCGAACGGCGCGGGCCAGCCGTCCACGCCCATGGGCGACCAGCCGTCGACGTAGCCCATCAGGTAGAAGGTCCGGCCCAGCACGCCGGTGTCGGTGCACGCCGCGATCGCCTCGGTGTGCGGGACGTCGGTGCCGCCCAGCGCCTCGATGATGCGCCACTCGCGGAGGATGCCGTCGTCCCGGGGGGTGGGAGCCGCGGGGGGCGGGATGCGCAGCGCGCCGTGCAGCTCGCCCCGCCGGATCTCGTAGATCTCGTTCTGGGTGCCGCCGGACACGAACGTGGCCTCGATCGGCTCGCCCTTGCTGGGCAGGCCGGCGCCGTCCATCCAGGTGGCGAGGCGGTCGGTGTCGATCACAGGTTGCCCACCTCGTGCTCCAGGTGCTCGGCGTACTTGGCCCGGGCCGCCTCCCGCCGCTTGGGCAGGTGGCGGGTCGGCCATAGGTCGTCGCTCGCCTTGTGGTCGCGGAGCACCTGGCGGGCGACCGTGACCTTGTGGACCTCGGTGGGCCCGTCGGCCAGGCCGAGCACGCTGGCGCCCAGCATCATCCCGTGGAACGGCATCTCGTTGCTGACGCCGAGCGCGCCGTGGACCTGCATGGCTCGCCAGGCGATGTCGTGCAGCACCGTCGGCATGATCACCTTGACCGCGGCGATGTCCTTGCGGACCTTGCGGTAGTCGTTGTGTTTGTCGATCGACCACGCCGTGTACAGCACGAACAGCCGGAACTGCATGAGCTGGGCGTACGAGTCGGCGATGTAGCCCTGCACGAACTGCTTGTCAGCCAGCAGGCTGCCCTGGGTCTCGCGGCTGAGGGCCCGCTCGCACATCATGTCGAGCGCCGTGCGGGCCATGCCGATCGTGCGCATGGCGTGGTGGATGCGGCCGCCGCCGAGCCGGGTCTGAGCGATGGCGAAGGCCTGGCCCTCGCCGCCCAGGAGCGCGTCGGCCGGGACCCGCACGCCGTCGTAGTGGATGAGCGCGTGGGAGCCCTCGCCCTCGCGCTCGCCGGCCAGGCCGATGTCGCGGGCGATGTCGATGCCACGCGTGTCGGTCGGCACCAGGAACATCGACATGCCCTTGTACGGGCTCACGTCCGGGTTGGTGACCGCCATGACGATGAGGAAGCTCGCCGTGCGGGCGTTGGAGGAGAAGAACTTCCAGCCCTCGATGACCCACTCGTCGCCGTCACGCGTCGCCCGGGTGCGGAACATGGTCGGGTCGGCGCCGGCGTGGGGCTCGGTCATCGAGTAGCAGGAGAACATCTCGCCGGCGAGCAGCGGCTGCAGGTAGCGCTCCTGCTGCTCGGGCGTTCCGTAGTGGGCGATGATCTCCGCGTTGCCGGTGTCCGGGGCCTGGCAGCCGAACACGATCGGCGCCCATGACGAACGGCCGAGGACCTCGTTGAGCAGCGACAGCTTGAGCTGGCCGTAGCCCTCGCCGCCCAGCTCCGGGCCCAGGTGGGTGGCCCACAGCCCTCGGCGGCGGACCTCGGCCTTCAGCGGGTCGACGACCTTGCGCCGGGTCTCGTCGAGCGGGGTGAACTCCAGTCCGGGCCACACCAGGTCGAGCGGCTCGACCTCCTCGCTCACGAAGCGGTCGGCCCAGTCCAGCTTGTCCTGGAACTCGGGCTCGGTCTCGAAGTCCCACGCCATGTGTAAGAATATGATTCTTGGCAACGAGGAATGCAATTCCGAGCCCCCCGAACGACGTTGCGGCCCGCATCGCCCGGGAGACGCTGGCCCGCCGGGGGGCCGGCTACGAGACCGAGGTCCGGCGCCTGCTGGACGCCGCGCTCGACGTGATGCGGCGATGCGGCACGGCGTCGCGGCCGCGGGTGGCGGACATCGTGGCCGCGGCCGGGCTGTCCAACGACGCCTTCTACCGCCACTTCCCCTCCAAGGATGCGCTCGTCGCGGCGCTGCTGGAGGACGGCACCCAGCGCCTGCGCAGCTACCTCGCCCACCAGATGGCCAAGGAGCCGACACCGCAGGGCCAGGTTCGCCGCTGGGTGGCGGGCGTGCTGGGCCAGGCCGCAGACGAGGAGGTCGCCGCCACGACGTTGGCGGTGCTGTGGAACGGGGGCAGCGTGGGGGAGGGCCTGGCCGAGGGCCGGCCGTCCGCCAGCCGACCGCTGGCCACGCTCCTCCACCCGCCGTTCGCCGCGCTCGGCAGCGCGGATCCCGAGCTCGACGCCGAGCTGGCCGCCCACGCCGTGGTCGGGCTGCTGTCGGACCACCTGTGGGGCAGGACCCGACCGACCCGGGCCGACGTCGACCACGCCACCCGCTTCTGCCTCGGCGCGGTCACACCGTGAGTTTCTTCCTGTTCCTGCCGCAGATGCGGATGCCCGTCGACGCCATCGTCGAGCGGGCCCGGGCCGCCGAGGCTGCGGGCTTCGAGGGCATCGCCCTCATGGACCACCTGGCCCCGCCGCTGGCCGAGGAGCACGACATGTGGGAGGCGATGACGCTGGCCGGCTGGCTCCTGGCCCGGACCGAGTCGCTCACCGTCGGCCACCTCGTCCTGTGCGACCCACTGCGCCACCCGACCGTGCTGGCCCGCCAGGCCGCCACGCTCGACCACGCGTCCGGCGGGCGGTTCGAGCTGGGCATCGGCTGGGGCTCGGTGCCCGACGAGCTGGTCACGTTCGGCATCGACCCGGTCGAGCCCCGCCGCCGGGTCGAGCGGCTGGGCGAGTCGCTGGAGGTCATCCGGGCGCTGTGGACCGGCGAGCCGGTCGACCACGACGGCCAGTGGTTCCACCTGCGGGGCGCGCAGCAGCGGCCGGTGCCGAGCCGGAAGATCCCGATCGTCATCGGCGGCACCGGGAAGCGGACGCTGGCGCTGGTCCGCGAGCACGCCGACTGGTGGAACGTGCCGATCCACCAGCTCCACCGGCTCGACGGGGGCCGGGAGCAGGTGGGGGATGCCCAAGCCTCGGTGCAGATCATGGTGGCGCTGGTGCCGGACGCGTCCCAGCGGGCGGCCGTCACCGAGACCGCGCACCGGCGCTTCGGCGCCACGGGGATGGGCAGCACCGTCGTCATCGGGACGGCGGGGGAGCTTGCCGACCACTTCGCCGGCCTGCAGGCGCGGGGCGTCGAGCGGTTCTACGTGTGGTTCACGGACTTCGCCCCGCCCGACACGCTGCGCCGGTTCGGCGAGGTGGCGGCGGCGGGCGTCACACCTTCCGCGTGATGCCGCCGTCGACCCGGATCACCGCGCCGGTCGTGTAGCTGGACGCGGCGCTGGCCAGGTGCACCGCCAACGGCGCGACCTCCTCCGGCTCGCCCAGCCGGCCGAGCGGCACGAACCGACCGTCGAGCGCCTCAGGCGGCCAGGCCTTGGTCACGTCGGTCCGGATCGGGCCGGGGAGGATGGCGTTGACCCGCACGTCCGGCGCGTACGCCTCCGCCAGCCCGACCGTCAGCGCGTTCAGGCCGGCCTTGGCGCAGGCGTAGGGCAGCTCGTTGACGCTCGCCACCAGCGAGCCCGCGGTGCCGATGTTGACGATCGATCCGCCGCCGTGGGCGGCCATGTGGGTAGCGGCCAGCACGGCCAGCCGGAACGGGCCCTTCAGGTTCACGGCCAGCGTCTTGTCGTACAACTCCTCGCTGACCTTGTCGAGGCTCTCGTACAGCGGCGACATGCCGGCGTTGTTCACGAGGACGTCGAGCCCGCCGAGCCGGTCGAGCGTCTCCGCGACCAGACGGTCGCAGTCGTCCCACCGGCCGACGTGGCAGGCGACGGCCTCCGCTCTCCGGCCGGTCGACGCACCGACCTCGGCGGCCGCGGCCTCGCAGGCGTCGAGCTTGCGGGAGGCGATGACCACGTCGGCGCCGGCCTCGGCCAGCGCCTGGACGATGGCCCGGCCGATGCCCCGCGACCCGCCGGTGACCACCGCCACCTTTCCGGTCAGGTCGTGGAGCGCCGCAGGAGAGGTCATGGCCCGATGCTGCCAGAATCACAGCCTTGCGACGGAGGGGATCGATGGGACCGCTGACGCCGAGCACGCACGCCGCCGACGCCGGACGCGCCGGCCATCGTCATGGCCACCTCGGGCGAAGTCGTGACCTACGACCAGCTGGAGGACCGCTCCGTCCGGCTGGCCAAGGCCCTGCGGGGCCGCGGCGTCGGCGGGGGTGACCACATCGCGGTGCTGATGGAGAACAATCGCCAGTTCCTGGAGGTGGCGTGGGCGGCCCAGCGGTCGGGCCTGCACTACACGGCCATCAACAGCCACCTGCGGCCCGGCGAGGTGCAGTACGTCCTCGACGACTGCGGAGCGGTGACGCTGGTGGCGTCCGAGGCGATGGCCGATGTCGTCGCCGGCCTCGACCTGTCCGGCGTGCCCGTGCGGATCTCCGCCGTCGGCGACCTGCCGGGCTTCGAGCGCTACGACGAGGTGCTGGCGGCCGAGGACCCGGGCCCGCTGGAGGACGAGGGCGAGGGCCGGGAGATGCTCTACTCGTCCGGCACGACCGGGAGGCCCAAGGGCGTCCGCAAGCCGCTGCCCGGCACCCCTTTCGGCGACCCCACCGCGATCCCGGTGCTGCTGGCCCAGGCGCTGGCCGGCCAGGGCGGCGGCGTGCGCCCCGGGTCGGTGTACCTCTCGCCGGCGCCGCTCTACCACGCTGCCCCGCTCGTCTACTCGATGTCGATGCACCGCCTGGGAGCGACCGTCGTGGTCATGGAGCGGTTCGATCCGCAGCAGTGCCTGGCGCTGATCGAGCGCCACCGGGTCACCCACGCCCAGTTCGTGCCGACGATGTTCGTGCGCATGCTGCGGCTGCCGCCGGAGGAGCGGGAACGCCACGACGTGTCGAGCCTGGAGTTCGCCATCCACGCCGCCGCGCCCTGCCCGGTAGCCGTCAAGCGCCAGATGCTGGAGTGGTGGGGCCCGATCATCCACGAGTACTACGCGGGCACCGAGGACATCGGCGGCACGTTCATCTCGGCGGAGGAGTGGCTGGCCCACCCCGGGTCGGTCGGCCGGCCGCTCGGCGAGTGCCACATCGTCGACGAGGACGGCTACCTCTATCTCACCGATCGCGTGTCGAACATGATCATCTCGGGCGGGGTGAACATCTACCCGCGCGAGGTGGAGGACGTGCTCATCGTGCATCCCGGTGTGGTCGACGTCGCGGTGATCGGCGTGTCCGACGCGGAGATGGGCGAAGCCGTGCGGGCGATCGTGCAACCGGTGGAGCCGCCGTCCGATCCCGACGCGTTCGCCGACGAGCTGATCACGTTCTGCCGCGACCGCATCGCGCACTACAAG
>DASRJM010000132.1:0-4028 GCA_035649475.1 Acidimicrobiales bacterium | reverse complement strand
CGCGCAGGCCGGCCACCCCCAGCCACGCCCGGCGCGCGGCCGGCGACCGCACCAGGTCGAGCGTGGTCGGCAGGTGGAGCAGTGCGGCCAGCGCCGCGCCGCCCGCGGTGGCGGCGGCCAGCCGGCCGAGCAGCCAGGGGGCGGCGGCGTAGGCGGCCAGCGCCGACCAGCGCCCCGCGGCCAGCGCGTCGTAGGGCAGGGGCACCGCCGCGTAGGCGACGGCGGCGGCCACCTGTGCGGGCTTGGAGCCGGTGGTGCGCAGGAGCCGGTAGGCCCCGACCACGCCGACCGGCACGAGGCCGACGACCAGCAGCGTGCGGGCCAGGGCCAGGTGCCCGCCTAGAACCGCGCCCAGCCCGCCGGCCACGCCGGCAAGGGTGGGCACCGAGGCATCCGCCCCCAGCCCCACCGGCCGGTATCCGCCGGCCCAGGTACGCACGAGGTCACCGGCCGATCCCGGAAAGGCAACGAACTCACCCACGGCCGGCACGAACCGGGTGACGAGGTGCCGGCTGCCGAAGATCACCACGGCCGCGAGGAGGGTGACGATGAGCGCGGTGGCGGGGGTCCAGGGCGTCCTGACCTCGACCGGCGCTACCGCCTCCTGGGCGAGTGGCGGCCTGGCCGACGCCTCCGGGAGGTCGATGGTGTCAGCGGCGGAGGATCCGTACCGGCGCATGCGACGGAGCCACAGGCGGGGACCGATGAGCCCCCGCACCTGCATGCTGTGAAGCTCACGATCGGAGGCTTGGCGCACACGCCCGACCTGCCGCCGGGCGCGCCACAGCGACCACGGGTGAAGCAGGTTCCACACCCACGCGCCGAGGGCTATGCGGGCCCGCCGGGGCCCGCCGGTCACCAGGCCGCCGACGGCCTGCACGAGACTCAGCGCGAAGGCCTGGGGCACGATCCACAGCAGGTCGAGAAGGCTCGAACAGGAGAGCAGCGCCCGGACGCGATAGCGGGCCTGGTCCCGAGGACCGGCCCAGGACTGGCCGTCGCGCCGGACCCTCGCGTCTGTGGCCACCACCACCCGGGAGCCGGCAGCGCGGGCGCGCCAGCAGAGGCCCAGCTCGTCGTCGGGCGACCCGATCGCCTCGTCGAACCCGGCCATCGCTGTGAACTGGTCCGCACGCACCAGCGTGAACCCGGCGGGAAACGCGAACACCTCACGCATGCCGTCGTGTTGACCCTGATCCAGCTCGCGGCGTTCGACGAGCGGCATCGTCGTGCCCACCCGGTCCACGCCGAGGCCGACGTGCAACAGGCGTCGGGGGTCGTCCCGGGCCACGAACTTGGGGCCGACGACATCGGCGTCCCACTCGGTGGCGGCCGCGACGAGTGCGCTCACAGCTCCCGTGTCCGGGAGGACATGGTCGTGGCAGAACACGAAGAACTCCGCCCGCCGGGCCTGTGGCCGGTCACGATCGAGGACATGGTTGGCGGCGGTGGCGAAGCCCTCGGCGCCCGGCACGTGGAGCACCCGGGCGGCGGGCAGGGCAGCACGGACCCGGTCGGCAGTGCCGTTCTCCCCCGCGGCGTCGACGACCAGGACGGACAGCTCGGGATAGTCCTGCTCGGCGAGGGCCCCCAGCAGGACTTCGAACCGGTTGGCGTGCAGTCCGTGCGTGACCACGACCACCAGAACCGGTGGAGAGGCGAGCGGTTGCTCCTCCGATTCCACGACGACGCGGAGGGTACCGAAGGGCCCGTTCGCAGCCGCGGACCCCCCCGGACCCCGGCCGAGACCACCCACCGCCGGCCTACTAGTGGGCGCTCGCGGAAGTTCCGTGGATGTGTCGCCGTGTCAGATTCGTCGCTGGCGAGGGCGCAGGAGGAAGGCGCAGCCCGCGGCTGCGGCGACGACGAAGGACGATGTCCAGCGGCGGATCTGGCCGGCGAGACGCCACGATGACGTCCGCGAGGGTCCACTAGCCTCCGCGGCGTGCCGCGGCCATCGACCGACGACATCTCCAGAAGGGTCGAGAACACCGTGTACACGGCCGTCGGGCTGGGGATCCTCGGGTTCCAACACCTGCAGGTGCAACGGCAGCAGCTCAAGCGGGCCATCCAGAACGCCTTGAAGAAGCCGAAACGCTGACGTGCTGCGCGTCGCCGTCGACCTGACGTCGCTGCTCACCCCCCAGACCGGCGTGGGCGTGTCGGCGCTCGAGACGACCCGCAGGCTGGCGACCCGGGACGACTTGGCTCTCACCGCGTTCGCGGTGACGTGGCGAGGGCGGGGGCGCCTGTCCTCGGTCGTGCCGCCCAACGTGGCCGTGGCGGAGCGTGCCATGGCCGCCCGACCGTTGCGGGAGCTGTGGAAGCGGGCGGACCACCCGCGTGTCGACTGGTGGATCGGCCGGCACGACGTCGTCTGGGGACCGAACTACGTCGTGCCACCGACCCGGGCGGCGTCGGTGGTCACCGTCCACGATCTCACCGCCGTGCACTTCCCCCAGCTCGCGACGGCCGACACTCGTGCCTACCCGCGGTTGATACAACGGGCGATCGACCGGGGCGCCTGGGTGCAGACGTCGTCGTCGTTCGTGCGGAACGAGGTGATCGACCACTTCCGGGTCGATCCCGACCACGTGGTCAGCGTTCCCCTCGGGGTCCGCACGGTCGCCGGCGGCGACGCCAGCGTCGGGCGGCGGCTCGCCGGCGGCGACCGCTACGTCCTGGCGGTCGGCACCATCGAGCCGCGCAAGGACCTGCCTACGCTGGTGCGGGCCTTCGACCTCGTCGGCGACGGTGACCCCGACGTGCGCCTCGTGGTGGCGGGCCAGGACGGCTGGGGGGCGGAGGCGTTCGACGTCGCCCTGAACGGCTCGCGACACCGCCGGCGCATCGTGCGGCTGGGCTGGGTCTCCGACCACGACCGCGAGGCGCTGCTGCGCGGTGCATCGGTCTACGCCTATCCCTCGATCTACGAGGGGTTCGGCCTCCCGCCCCTGGAGGCGATGAGCGCCGAGGTGCCCGTGGTGACCACGGCGACCGGGTCCCTGCCCGAGGTCGCGGGGCCCGGCGCCGACCTCGTGCCGGTAGGGGACGCCGACGCCCTGGCCGCGAGCCTGGCCCGGGTGCTGACCGACGACGAGCACCGCCGGGACCTGGTGACCCGCGGGCGGGAGGTGGTGGCCCGGCACAGCTGGGACACGTCCGCGGAGCGCTTCGCCGCCCTGCTCCACCTGGTCGCGGGCACGAGCTGACGACCCCTACGATGACCGCCCGTGAGCGAGCGTCCCTCGAGGGTGACGGGGAAACAACGGGAGAGCGAGCCCGGCCCGAGCGGCCGGGGGAGCGGGCGAGCAAGGCGTCGGAGCCCGAGCGGCCGGGGGAGCGGGCGAGCAAGGCGTCGGAGCCCGAGCGGCCCGCTGCGAAGCAGCAACAGCGGGAAGCAATGAGAGCGCTCGTGACTGGAGCCGGGGGCTTCGTCGGTGTCCACCTGGTGCGCCACCTCGAGGAGAGCGGAGACGAGGTCATCCAGCTGGAGCGCACCGTCGACGGCATCGACATCATCGATGCGCCCGAGATCACCGACGCGGTCCTCTCGGCCAAGCCGTCCGCCGTGTACCACCTGGCCGGTGCCGCCGACGTCGGCGGTAGCTGGGACACGCCGGAGGAGACGTTCCTCGCCAACGCCGTGGGCACGCTCAACGTGCTCGAGGCCAGCCGCGCGGCGGGTGCGGAGCGCGTCCTGGCCGTGAGCAGCGCCGACGTCTACGGGCGCGTCACGGAGGACGAGCTGCCCCTCGACGAGTCTCAGCCGCTCAGGCCGGTGTCCCCCTACGCCGCGTCCAAGGTGGCCGCCGACGCCCTGGCCCAGCAGGCCTGGCTCGGGCACCGCCTGCCGGTGATACGGGTGCGTGCCTTCAACCACCTCGGCCCCGGCCAGACCGACCGCTTCGTGGCGCCATCACTGGCGGCGCGCATCGCCCGCAACGAGCGCGACGGCGGCGACGAGATCCCCATCGGGAACACGGCGCCCCGACGGGACGTGACCGATGTGCGCGACGTCGTGCGCG
>DASRJM010000131.1:0-11218 GCA_035649475.1 Acidimicrobiales bacterium | reverse complement strand
GTCCCGCAAGATCGAGGCCCTGGAGGCGGCCGCGGCCGACATCGGGGGCGAGGTCGCGGTCCACGCCGCCAACGCCGGGGAGCCCGACCAGATCGCGGGCTGCGTCGCCGCCGCCATGGAGCGCTTCGGGCGCATCCACATCCTGGTGAACAACGCCGCCACCAACCCCTACATGGGCCGGTCCATCGACATCGATCTGCCGCGCTTCGACAAGACCTGGCAGGTCAACTACCGCGGCCCGGTCGTCTGGTGCCAGGAGGCGTGGAGGGCGTCGATGGCCGAGCACGGCGGCGCCATCGTGAACATCGCCAGCGTGGGCGGGCTGTCGGTCGAGAACCACATCGGGCACTACAACGTGACCAAGGCGGCGCTGATCCACCTGACCCGCACGCTGGCGGCCGACCTGGCGCCCGGGGTCCGGGTCAACGCCATCGCCCCGGGATTGGTGAAGACGGACATGGCCCGGGCACTGTGGGAGCCGGCCGAGGACGCCATCGCCGCCCGCATGCCGCTGCGGCGCCTGGGCGAGCCGGCCGACATCGCCAACGCCGCGCTGTTCCTCGTCAGCGACCTGGGGTCGTGGATCACGGGCCAGACGCTGGTGGTCGACGGGGGAGCGCTGCTGGGGCCGTCGCTCGGCTGATCAGAGCCGGCCCCGGGCCACCTTGCCGAGCGGCGTGCGGGGGAGCGCCTCGACCAGCTCCAGCCCCCGAGGGGCGGCGTAGGCCGGCAGCTCCGCCTTGACGGCGGCCCGCAGTTCGGCCAGCGGTGGCGGGTCCGCCGGGTCAGCCGGTACGACGAGCGCCACCACCCGCTCGCCCCACTCGGGATCCGGGCGGCCGACCACGGCCACCTCGGCCACGCCCGGGCACGCGGCCAGGACCCGCTCGACCGCGGCCGGCCACACGTTCTCGCCGCCGGTGATGATCAGGTCGTCGGTGCGGCCGAACACCCGGAGCCGGCCGGCCGCCGGGTCCCAGGCGCCGGCGTCGCCGGTCGCGTACCAGCCGTCGCCGTCCTTGGGGTCGGTGCCGTCGCGGTAGCAGCGCAGCAACATCGGGCACCTGACCAGGATCTCCCCGCCCACCGTGCGGATCTCGACGCCGTCGAGGGGGACGCCGTCGTAGACGACGCCGCTGCCGGTCTCGGTGGCGCCGTAGGTCGTGACCGCCTGGGGCGGCAGGTCCGGCGGCATGGCCGAGCCGCCGAGGACGACCGTGCGGAACCGCGACGGGTCGATGCGGCGCAACACGGTCGGGACCAGCGACACCAGCGTGCAGCCCGCCGCGGCCGCAGCGGTGACCGCGGCGGCGTCGAAGCCGTCCTGCACGGTGAGCGGCGTCCCCGTGGCCAGCGCCCTGGTGATCACGGTCAGGCCGCCCACGTGGACCAGGGGCAGGCAGGCCAGCCACCGGTCGCGGCCCGGGTCGACGCCGAGGCGGGCGCTGGCGGCGAGGGCCGAGGCGGTCACCGCCTCGCGGGTGAGCACGACGGCCTTGGGGGTGCCGGTGGCGCCACTCGTGGCCACGACCAGGGCGTCGCCGTCCTCGACCGGCTCGTCGGGGCGGGCGGCCTCCAGGACCCGGGCCCGGTCGGCGGCCGGGTGGCGCGGGTCGACGGGCAGCACGGCGTCGCCGTCGTCCCAGGCACGACGCAGGCGGTCGACGAACTCGCCGGTGCCGCGGGCCTCGACGACGACCAGGCGGCGCACGGTCCGCTCAGGCTTCGACCGGCGGGTAGGGCACCGTCGCCCGGGCCAGGAGGCGGTCGCCCGCCTCCTTCTGGTCCTCTGGCGTGCGGTGCAGGGCCATCGGACGATTCTGGCCGCGGGGTCGCGGCCGCGGCGATTCCGTTGCCGGCGGGCGCGTGCCAACCTGTCGGCTGTGACCGACGCGCAGCCCGACGCCGCGCCGCGGCCCGCCCCGGGGTGGCGGACCTGGCTGGCCGGGGCGCGCCCGCGGACCCTGCCGGCCGCCGTCGTGCCCGTCCTGGTGGGCACCGCCTGCGCCGCCGGGCGGACCGACGTCGTGGCCTGGCGGGCGGTCGCCGCCGGGGTCGTGGCCCTGGCCCTGCAGGTCGGCACCAACTACGCCAACGACTACAGCGACGGGGTGCGGGGCACCGACAGCATCGGGCGCCGGGTCGGGCCGGTGCGGCTGGTCGGCTCGGGCCTGGTCCGGCCCGGGGCGGTGAAGCGGGCCGCGCTGGCCGCCTTCGGCGTCGCGGGTCTGGCCGGCCTGGCGCTGGCGGCCGTGGTCGGCTGGGAGCTGCTGGTGGTGGGAGCTGCCGCCATCGCCGCCGGCTGGTTCTACACCGGCGGCTCGCACCCCTATGGCTACCTGGGGCTGGGCGAGCTGTTCGTCTTCGTGTTCTTCGGGGTCGTGGCCACCGCCGGGTCGGCCTACGTGCAGGAGGAGACGCTGTCGGGCCTGGCGCTGGCGGCCAGCGTCCCGGTCGGGCTGCTGGCCACGGCGCTGCTGGTGGTCAACAACCTGCGGGACATCCCGGGGGACACCGCATCCGGCAAGCGCACCCTGGCCGTCCGCCTGGGCGACCGCGGGACGCGGGTCCTGTACGTGGCGCTGCTGGTGGGGGCCGTGCTGATGGTCCCGCTGGTGGCCGGCCTGGGCGAGCGCCCGGCGGCCGTCGCCGCCCTGGCCGCCGTCCCCCTCGCCCGGCGCCCGGTCATCGAGGTCCTGGGCGGCGCCCGGGGGCCGGCGCTCGTCCCGGTGCTGGGCGACACCGGCCGGGTCCAGCTGGTGTTCGGCGCGCTGCTGGCCGCCGGCCTCTGGATCTCGGCCTAGAGGTCCGCCAGCCAGTCCAGCACCAGGGCGGTGAACCGCTCCGGCTGCTCGAGGTGGGCGCTGTGGCCGGCGCCCGGGACCAGGGCGGTCGTGGCATGCGGGCCGATGGCCGCGGCCGTCCGGGCGGCGATGGCGGCGTAGCGCTCGTCGTCCTCGCCCGCCACCACGAGCGTCGGGACCGCGATCGTGGCGAGGCGGTCCCACTGCGGGGCCTGGTTGCCGGTGCCGGCCCGCTCAAGGCTGGTGGCCAGACCCTCGGCGCTGTTGCGGCGGCGCTCGTCCTCGAACCGGCCCTCGGGTGGCAGGCCGGCGAACATCGGCAGGGCCAGCCAGTGGTCGACGAAGGCGGGGACGCCCCCGTCCCGGATGCGGGCCGCCAACGCCCGGTCGGCGGCGTGGCGAGCGGCCCGCTCGGCGCTGTCCTCGATGCCCGGGGTGGCGCCCAGCACGATCAGGGCCTCCACCACGTCGGGCCGGTCCACCGCCAGCTGGAGGGCCATCCGGCCGCCCATCGAGTAGCCGAGGTACACGGCCGGCCCGCCGGCCTCGGCCATCAGGTGGGCGGTGTCGGGCAGGTCGGCGCCCTCGCCGCCGGTGTCCCCGTGGCCGGGCGCGTCGAGCCGCACGACCGTGCGGAGGCGGGCCAGCGCAGGCGCCAGCGGTCCCCAGCACCGGCCGGTCTGGCCGAACCCGTGGAGGAGCACGATCGGGGGACCGGCGCCGTCGCGTTCGCTGTGGAGCGGCACGGCGAGGGATTCTTGTCGACGTGCAAGCGACGTTCGCAGCCACGCTGGTCGACGAATGGGTGCGCGACGGTCTGACCGACGCCGTGGTCTGCCCGGGGTCCCGCTCGACGCCGCTCGCCCTGGCGTTCGCCGACCACGCGGGCGTGCGGGTCCACGTCCACCACGACGAGCGCTCCGGCGCGTTCCTGGCCCTCGGCCTCGGCCTCGCCACCGGCCGGCCCGCGGCCGTCCTCTGCACCAGCGGGACGGCGGCGGCCGAGCTGCACCCCGCCGTGATCGAGGCCGACCTGGCGGCGGTGCCGCTCCTGGTCTGCACGGCCGACCGGCCGCCGGAGCTGCGGGACGTGGGTGCGCCCCAGGCCATCGACCAGGTCCACCTGTATGGGCGGGCGGCGCGCTGGTTCGGCGACCCCGGCGTCCCCGACGAGGGCGGCCGGGACCGGTGGCGGCCCCTGGCGGCCCGGGCCTACGCCGCCGCCACCGGCGAGCGGCCGGGCCCGGTGCACCTCAACCTGCCGTTCCGGGAGCCCCTGGTGGGGACGCCCGGCGAGCTGCCGGCACCCCGCCGCGAGGGCGCGGCCTGGGCCGTGGGAGAGCCGCTCGGCCGGGCGGAGGCGCCGCCCGTCGAGCTCGCCCCCCGGACGCTCGTCGTCGCCGGCGCCGCCCCCGGGCTCGACGGCGACCTCGTGCACGCGGTGGCCGCCGCTCGCGGCTGGCCGGTGGTGGCCGAGCCCCGTTCCGCCGCCTGGCGGCCTGCCGGCACGGCCGTGTCGCACCTCGACGCGCTGCTCCGCTCGCCCCGGGCCGCCGACCTGCTCCGGCCCGACGCCGTGCTGCGGCTGGGGGCGCCCGGGTCGTCACGGGTGGTGAACGAGTGGCTGGCCGCCACGGGCGCCATCGAGGTCGTGGTGGGGGCGCCCGGCTGGTCGGACCCGGCGGGCACCGCGGCGGTGGTGGTCGACGGCGACGCCGGCGCGTTCCTGCGCGGCCTCGCCCCCGGGGCGGCGGCGCCCGGCTGGCTCGACCGGTGGCAGGCGGCCTCGGCCGCGGCCGAGAAGGCGCTGGCGGTGGAGCTCGACGCCCTGGCCGGCCCCACCGAGCCGGGCGTGGCCCGGGCGGTGGCCGCCGCGCTGCCGGCCGGCGCCCGCCTGGTCGTGTCGTCGTCGATGCCGATCCGGGACGTCGAGCGGTACGCCGCCCCCCGCGGCGATGTCGTGGTGCTGGCCAACCGGGGCGCCAACGGCATCGACGGCGTGGTCTCGACCGCCGTGGGGGTGGCGGCGGGCTCCGGCCGGCCGACCGCGCTGCTGATCGGCGACATCGCCCTCCTCCACGACCGCAACGGCCTGCTGGGGGCGGCGGGCCGGGGCGTCGACCTGACCGTCGTCGTGGTCGACAACGACGGCGGCGGCATCTTCTCGTTCCTGCCCCAGGCCACCGCACTGGCGGCCGACCGGTTCGAGGCGTTGTTCGGCACGCCCCACGGCCTCGACCTGGCCGCTCTGGCGGTCGCGTTCGGCGCCGACGCCCGCCACCTCGACCCGGGCGAGGACGTGGGCGCGGCCCTGGCCGCGGCGGTCGCAGCCGGCGGCCTGCGGGTCCTGGTGGTGCGCACCGATCGGGCGGCGAACGTCGCCGCCCACCGCCGGATCGACGAGGCCGTGGCCGCGGCGGTGACCGCCGCGCTAGGGGCGGACGACGGCTGACAGCAGCGCCTGGAGCTTGGCCCGGGTCTCGGCCAGCTCGGTGGGCGGGTCGCTGTCGGCCACGATGCCATTGCCGGCGAACACCCGGGCCCGGTTGCCGTCGATCTCGGCCGAGCGGACCGACACCGCCCAGGTGCCGTTGCCGGTGGCGTCGACCCACCCGGCCGTCCCCGCATAGCGGGCCCTGTCGATGCCCTCGTTGTCGGCGATCCAGGCCACGGCGTCGTCTCGCGGCCAGCCGGCGACGGCCGGGGTCGGGTGCAGCGCCGCCACCAGCTCCAGCACCGACGGCGTGGGGCGTGACAGCCGGCCCTCGACGAGCGTCGCCAGGTGCTGCACGTTGGCCACGGCCACCACCGATGGCTCGGCCTCGTAGTCGACGTAGCTGCACCAGCCCAGCAGCGTGTCGTGGACCATGTCGATCGTGATCTGGTGCTCCTGGCGGTCCTTGGTCGAGCCCAGCAGCGACAGCGCCAGCCGCTGGTCGGTCGCGGGGTCGCCGCCCCGCGGCGCGGTGCCCGCCATGGGGTGTGACCGGACGACGTCGCCGCCGACCGACACCAGCAGCTCGGGGCTGGCGCACACGAAGCCGTCGACGCCGACGATGTGGCAGCCCGGGTAGGCGGCCCGCAGCCGCTCCAGCACCGCCTGGCGGTCGAGCGGCCGGTCGGCGGTCACGTTCACCTGGCGGGCCAGGACCACCTTGGCGAACGCCCCGCCGGCCATGACCTTGGTGGCCCGCTCGACCAGGTGGCACCAGTCCTCGGGCGGGCGGGCGGCCTCGACGGCGTAGCGCAGCGGGTCGGCGCCGTCGTGGCGCCGACCCACCAGGTCGGGGAGGGCGACGCCGGGGTCGGGGCCGATCTCGGTGACCCAGCGGGTCCCGTCCTCCGCCCGGCCGACCACCACCTCGGGGACGATCAGGGTCGACCCCGCGCCGGGAGCGAACGGCAGGGCCCCGAACGCCACCGGCCCGGTGCCCGGGACGCCGACCGCGTCGTCGGAGCCGATCGCGGCCAGGGCCGCGGCCGCGCCCCTCGCGGCCATCGGCGGGTCCCCGGCCGGCCAGTCGATCGCCAGCGCCCGGCCCCGGCCCGCGAGGCCCGCGCGGCCCTTCTCGAAGACGAGCCCGTCCGCGCCGGCGAAGGCCACCAGGTCGACGTCGGCGTCCAGCGGACGGGTGCGGGCGACGAGGCTCGCCGACATCACGGCTGCCTCGTGGCGGTGAGGAGCTGGGCGATGCCGCCCGACAGCAGCCGGCGCTCGACGTCGGCGAACCCGGCCCGGCCGACCATGGCCACCAGCTCGTCGGCCGGCGGCAGGTAGGCCACCGACCGGGGCAGGTAGCGGTAGGCGGCCGGCTCCGACAGCACCCGGCCGATCAGCGGCACCACCGTGCCGAAGTAGACGCCATGCCCCCAGCGCATGACCGGGTTGGGCGGCGTGGCCACCTCCAGCAGGGCGATGCGGCCCCCGGGACGCAGGGTCCGGGCCAGCTCGTCGAGGAACGGGGCGAGGTCGACCAGGTTGCGGAGGGCGAACCCGCAGGTCACGCCATCGAGTGCGCCCGCCCGTACGGGCAGCCTCAGCGCATCGCCCTGCAGGAGCGGGGCGCTGGTGCGGGCCGCAGCCAGCATCCCGAACGACAGGTCGGCGCCCACCGCCGCCAGACCGGCGGCCTGCAGCTCGCGGCACAGGTCGCCGGTCCCGCAGGCGACGTCGAGCACGGCCGAGCCCGGCCGCAGCGCCAGCGACCGGACCGTCAGCCGCCGCCAGCGCACGTCGAGGCGGAACGTCATGACCCGGTTGACCAGGTCGTAGCGCGGGGCGATGGCGTCGAACATCCGCCGCACGGCCACGGCCTTGGCCTCGCCCTCGGGGAGGGTGTCGGGCATCGTGAAGCGGGCCATCGCCGATCGATCGTACGGGCGGCGGGCCCGGCGCCCGGAATCCGCCCGGGGTGACGCCCGGATGAACCCGCGTCGACCGGGAGCGCCTACGCTGCGGTCCGTGGCCAGGGCGCAATTCCGACTCTTCGGCATCCCCATCCGGGTCGAGCCGTTCTTCCTGATCGTCGCTGCGCTCTTCGGCATCCGCCTCGAGCCGCTGTGGCTCGTGTTCGCGTGGGTGATCATCGTCTTCGTGTCGGTGCTGGTCCACGAGCTGGGCCACGCCCTCACCTACCGGGTGCTCGGGCAGCGCTCGGCGATCGTGCTGCACGGGTTCGGCGGCTTCACGGTCCCGGCCGGTGGCGGGCGACGCGTGCTGTCCAAGCCCAAGGCGGTCATCGTCAGCCTGTCGGGGGCCTTCACGCAGATCGTGGTGCTGGGCATCCCCGCGTACCTGGCGGTGCACAGCGACTGGGGCGACCAACAGCTCATCGACTGGGTGTTCAACGGCGGGTTCAACTGGTGGCCGATCCTCGACCTGCTGTGGTTCGTCAGCATCTGGTGGGGCGTGTTCAACCTGCTGCCGATCCGGCCACTCGACGGCGGGCACGTGGCCGAGACGCTGCTCGGGTTCCGGACCGCCTGCCAGCTGTCGATCGCCGCCGCCATCGTGGCCGCCTTCGTCACCTTCCGGTCCGGCCGGTTCGGCTTCATGGGGCTCCTGTTCTTCGGCCTGTTCGCCTATCTGAACTACCGCGACCTGCGGGAGGACCAGCGCTCCGGGACCTTCGACGTCGACGCGCCCGATGCCGCGGCCGGCGGCGGTGGTGGCCGGCGCGGCCGGCGCCGCGGCCGGGCCAACCTGTCGGTCGTCGGGCCCCCGGGCGCGCCGCCCGACCTCACGCCCCGGCTGCCCACCGGCGAGGCCGAGACCCGCGCCTGGAACGCGCTGCGCTCCGGCGAAGGCGCCCGGGCGGCGTCGATCATGCGACAGGCCGGGGGCGGCGGGAACCCGTACCTGCGGGCCAGCATCGCCCTGGTCACCGGGCCGGTGGAGATGGCCGACGACCTGTTCGAGGCCGCCTACACCGCCGAGCCCACCGGCCCCCCGAACCTCGTGCCCGCCACGCTGCTGGCCGACTCCGGGCGGGCCGTCCCGGTGGCGGCCCGGCTGGTGGCCGGCGGCCGGCCGGGGGTCGAGGCCGCCAGCGGGCTCCAGACCCACCTGCACTACGCCGAGCGGTTCCGGGCCGCGGCCGAGGTGGGGGAGCAGGTGTTCGCGGCCGGGCCCCAGAGCCCGGCCCAGACCGCGTTCGAGGTGGCGTGCTCGTGGGCCCGTGCCGGCCAGCCGGAGGAGGCCCTGCGCTGGGTGGAATCGGCGGTCGACGCCGGCTTCCGGGCGCCCGGCCTGCTCGACGGCGAGCCCGACCTGGCGCCCGTGCGGGCGCTCGACGGGTGGCCCGCGGTCCGGGCCCGCCTGTCGGCGTGAGCCGCCGGACCTCCCGCCGTCAGGCGTAGTACCGGGTCAGGATCTCGGCCACGCAGGCCGGCTTGGGCGCGCCCTCGACCTCGTAGGTGATCTTCATCGTGGCCTGCACGCCGCCCTGGACGTCCTCGACCTCAAGCATCTCGACACCGGCCCGCAGCTTCGACCCCACCGGCACGGGCGAGGGGAACCGGACCTTGTTGCAGCCGTAGTTCACGCCCATCGAGATGCCGGTGACGGCGACCACCTGCGGCACCAGGCGGGGGCCCATCGACAGCGTCAGGTAGCCGTGGGCGATGGGTCCGCCGAACGGGCTCTCCTTCCTGGCGCGCTCGACGTCGACGTGGATCCACTGGTGGTCGCCGGTGGCGTCGGCGAACGTGTTGACCTGCTCCTGGGTCACCTCGACGTAGTCGCTGTAGCCGAGGTGCTGGCCCACGAGATCGCGGAGCCCGTCGATTCCCTGCACGATGGTGGTCATGCCGGCGATGATGCCCCAGGCCGCAGGGCCGTACCCAACCGACGTGTGCGCCGTGGTCCTGGCGGCCGGCGAGGGCGCCCGACTCCGTCCGCTGACCCTCCGACGCCCCAAGCTCTTGTGTCCTGTCGACGGCACACCGCTCGTCGACCTGGCGCTGGAGCGGGCGGCCACCGCGGTGGACGGGGGTGCGGTGGCGGTGAACCTGTTCCACGGCCGGGAGGCGCTCGCCGACCACCTCGACGGCCGGGCCCACCTGTCGGTCGAGCATGGCGAGGCGCGGGGCACCGCGGGCGCGCTCGGCGTGCTGCGGCCGTGGATCGACGGACGCGGGGTGCTGGTGCTCAACGGCGACACCTGGGCGCCGGGCGACCTGGCGCCGTTCGTCGCGGCGTGGGACCGGGAGCGGGTCCGGGTGCTCGTGGCGGGGGACGACCACCTGGGTCCCGCCAGCCGGATCGCCGGCGCCTGCATGCCCTGGGCGGAGGTCGCCCGCCTCGGCCCGGAGCCGACCGGGCTGTGGGAGGTGTCGTGGCGGTACCGCCTCGCCGAGGGCGAGGTCGACGTGGTGCGTTGGGACGGGCCCTGGGTCGACTGCGGCACCCCCGCGCAGTACCTCGCCGCCAACCTGGCGGTCTCCGGGGGCGCCCCGGTCGTGGGCGAGGGCGCCGAGGTCCACGGCGGGCTGGACCGCTCGGTGGTGTGGCCGGGCGCCCACGTCCGCGCGGGCGAGACCCTGGTGCACGCCATCCGGGCCGACGACTACATGACCGTGCTCGTCCGCTGACCGCCGGCGGTCCGCAGCTCGACGCGGGCGGCCAGCTGGCCGCACGCGGCGTCGATGTCCACACCCCGGTTGCGACGCACGGTGGCGTTCACGCCCAGGTCCTCCAGGCGGCGGCGGAACAGCTCGACGCCCTCGGGCGGCGTGCCCCGGGTCGGGTAGCCGGGCGTGGGGTTGAGTGGGATCAGGTTGACGTGGGCGGGCAGCGGCAGGGATCGCGCCAGCTCGGCCAGCTCGCGGGCGTCGCTCACCCGGTCGTTGGTGCCTTCGATCAGCGCCCACTCGAACGACAGGCGCCGGCCCTTGGCCCGCAGGTAGTCGGCGCACGCCCCCATGAGAACCGACAGCGGGTACCGCTTGTTGATCGGCACCAGGTCGTTGCGGAGGTCGTCGTTGGCGGCGTGGAGGGAGACGGCCAGGTTGACCGGCAGGTCCTCGCGGGCGAGCCGGCGGATGCCCGGCACCAGGCCCACCGTCGACAGCGTGAGGTGGCGGGCCGACAGACCCAGGTCGTCGTGGATGCGGACCACCGCCGGCCACACCCGGTCGTAGTTGGCCAATGGCTCGCCCATCCCCATGAACACGACGTTGCCCAGCCGCCGGCCGGCGTCGCGGGCCGTGCGGGCCGCCCGCACCACCTGCTCGACGATCTCGCCGGTGGTCAGCTGGCGCTGGAAGCCGGCCTGGCCGGTGGCGCAGAACCCGCAGCCCATGGCGCAGCCGGCCTGCGTCGACACGCACACGGTGGTGCGGTCGCGGTAGTGCAAGAGCACGGTCTCGACCCGGGCGCCGCCGTCCAGGCCGAACAGCCACTTCACCGTGTCGCCCCGCGGGGTCGCCGAGGTGGCCA
The DNA here is from genome assembly GCA_035649475.1 of Acidimicrobiales bacterium. Taxonomy (GTDB): domain Bacteria; phylum Actinomycetota; class Acidimicrobiia; order Acidimicrobiales; family VFJN01; genus ZC4RG19. Next base: position 475 of record DASRJM010000131.1, on the reverse strand, counting down.
CCGGGTCGAGGGCCGTGGGCAGCTCCTCGTCGAGCCGGGCCCGCAGCGCCTTGGGGAGCGTCGTCATCTCGGCCGGGTCGGCCAGTTGGCGGTGGAGGCCGTCCCACACCTGGTCGACGCGGTAGCGCGGCTCGCCGGCGAGCAGCCCCGCGAGCGCGTCGCGGTCGAGGTCGTAGCGGGTCGGCACGGGGTCCGAGCGTAGGGCGGCGGCCCCGGTTCGGCACCGGGTCGGTACCGTTCCGGCCGTGAGCGTTCCCCGATCCTCCCGCCATCCCGAGCACCACCACCGCGACGTCCAGGGTGGGTCGGCCCGGGCGGCCGTGTTCGGGGTCAGCGACGGGCTGGTCAGCAACATGGGGCTGATCCTCGGCGTGGCCGGGGCGGACCCGGCGCCGGCGGTGGTTCGGTTGGCCGGGCTGGCGGGGCTGATCTCGGGCGCGATCTCGATGGCCGCGGGCGAGTACAACTCGATGAA
>DASRJM010000130.1:0-7197 GCA_035649475.1 Acidimicrobiales bacterium | reverse complement strand
CGCCCGCCACGACGTCCCCGCCGGGCAGTCGGCCCGCACGGGGCAGTGGTCGCAATACGGACCCGGGCGGGCCGCCGGCGCCTCGCCGACCGCCAACGCGGCGGCGACCTGCATCGCCTCGTCGAGCCGCTCGGCCGCGTGGGCCAGCAGGGCGGGGCGGATCGGCTCGACCTGCGTGGTCCCGTCCGCCACCACCGTCACCGCCGCCGACGGGGAACGGCCGTCGCGCAGGGCGACGAGGATGGCGTACAGGTGGGCGTCGGCCCGCATGCCGTCGTACCAACGCCCGCCCTTCACCTCGACCAGCACCGCCGGTCGCGAGGTCGGCGGTCCGCCGAACGCCAGGTCGACCCGCCCGCCGACCGTCACCGCCCCGTCGGCGAGGCGGGCACGGACAGGCTCCTCGACCCGCGGCCACCAGTCCGGCTCGACCGCCGGCCATCCGGACGTCAGCTGCGCGACCCGCGTCCCGACGTCGGCCAGCAGGGCCGCCCGGGCCGCCGGGGCCAGCGACGCCAGGTGGTCGGCCACGCCCTCGTCGCCCGTGGCGACGAGGAATGCCACCGCCGCCTCCACCGTCGCCGCCCGCTGCGGGACCAGCGTGGCCACCTTGGCCGCGGCGTCCACGATCAGGCCCGCGACGACGTCGTCCGACCCCGACGACTCCGGCGGCGCCAATGCCCGGCGCGGGCACCGCAGCAGCCAGGTCACGACGCCCTTGGTCAGCCGCAGCGGGGCGTCGGGCGTCCACCCGGCCACCGCCGCCGCGGCCCGGGCGGCCTCGTCGAGCCGCAGCCGCAAATGGTCGATCTGCTCGGCGTCGTCGGCGGGCACCGCCACCGGGCCGACCGCGCCGGCCAGCACGTCGGCCAGGGTGCGGGGCGGGGGGTCGGCCACCGCACGATCGTAGGGACGCCCGCCTGCCGGGCGAGGGACCCGCCCCGCGGGCGACGTCAGCCGGTCATGCGGTCTGCGCCGTCCGCTCCGCCAGCCACCGGGCCTCGGCCTCGCCCTGCGGCGTCGACGGCGGCCCGTCCACCCACGGCCACAGCTCGTTGGCGATCCGCCGGAAGTTGGCCGTGGCGTGCAGGTCGCCCAGGATCGCCATCAGCCCCAGGTTGATCCTCTGGATGATCACGAAGGACGGCGGCAGGTTGGCGGCCCGGATGATCGGCCCGTACTCGCCCGTCGGGTCGAAGTACCGGGACGCGGCCTGGGTCGACCACTCCGGGGTGATCGTCACCGTGCGGTCCTCGATCACGAACTCGTAGAAGTGCCGGTAGTACTCCTGCACCTCGTCGTTCGACACCGGCGTTCCCGGCCGCAGCAGGCCGATCCGCTCGATGACGTGCCGGAACCGGGCCGTGTCTCCCTCGAACACCATCGCCTGGAGCATGTCGGCGAACAGGTCGACCTCCTCCGGCGTGAACTGCTTGACCAGCCCGAAGTCGAGGAACGTCACGTGCCCTCCCGGCCGGAACAGGTAGTTGCCCGGGTGGGGGTCGCCGTTGAACGCCGACAGCCGGTACAGGCTGCGGAACACGAACCGGTAGATCGTCTCGGCCGCCAGGTTGCGCTCGTCCTGGTCCCAGGTCAGCACGGTGTCGAAGCGGACGCCCTCGGCCAGCTCGGTCGTGAGCACCCGGGCCGTCGACAGCGCCGGCACCACGTCCGGCACATGGATGAACGGGTGTCCCCGGTAGAAGTCGGCGAACAGCTGGGTGTTGCGGGCCTCCCTGACGTAGTCGAGCTCCTCGACGACCCGGGCCCGGATCTCCTCGACCAGCGGCCCCGGCTCGAACCCGGGCAGTGCCAGGCCCATCGCCCCGAAGATGACGCCCGCGCTCTCCAGGTCCGATCGGATCGCATCGTCGACCCCCGGGTACTGGACCTTGACCGCCACCGCCTGCTCGTCGCGTGTGATCGCCCGGTGGACCTGCCCGATCGACGCCGCGGCGATCGGCTCCGGATCCCACTCCAGGAACAGCTGGTCGGGCGGGGCGCCGAGCTCGCGCTCGACGACGCCGGCTGCCAGCTCGGCGGACATGGGGGGAGCGTCCTGCTGGAGCCCGGCCAGCGCCTCCCGTACGTGGTCGGGCAGCCCGATGTCCAGGTAGGACGCCATCTGACCGAGCTTCATGAAGGCGCCCTTCATGTTGCCGAGCGTCTCGGCGACCTGGGCGGCGGTCCGCAGTTGGAACTCCTCGTCCAGCTCCGCCTGCCGCTCGGCGCCGGCGAAGACGCGGCGAGCACGGTGCAGCGCAAAGTCCGCCCCGGCCCGGCCGCCCGTGCGGGCGAGCTCGACCCGGCGCTGGTTGCGGGTGCGGCCCCGGACCGGGTGGGCGTCGACACCCGCTCTGGTTCCGGCGGCATCTCCGGCCCGCCGCTGGGCGGCCGCCCGGGCCCGGATCACGGCCACGGCCGCGCCGGCGATCGCCCCGGCCACGACGGCGCGGCGGGCCGCACGGCGCACAGTCGATCCCCGCTCGCTCACGGGCCGGACGATACCCGCCGTAGCACAGGGGACTACCAGCCGCGGTAGTGCGGGTCCCGGCGCTCGACGAACGCCTGCACCCCCTCGTTGGCGTCCTCGGAGGTCATGTTCAGCTCCTGGGCCAGGGCCTCCTCCCGGAAGGCGGTGGCGCGGTCGCCGTCGAGCGAACGGTTGAGGAGGCGCTTGGTGAGGCCGAGCGCCCGCGTCGGCCCCGCGGCCAGGCGGCCAGCCCACTCGGCTGTCACCTTGGGCAGCTCGTCGGCCGCGACGACTCGGTTGACCAGGCCCAGGCGCTCGGCGTCGCCGGCCCCCAGGTCGTCGCCGAAGAACATGAGCTCCTTGGCCCGGCTCAGGCCGACCAGCCGGGGCAGCAGCCACGACCCTCCGCCGTCCGGGACGAGGCCGCGGCGCACGAACACCTCGATGAAGCGGGCGCCCTCGGCCGCCACCACGAGGTCGCACGCGAGGGCCAGGTGGGCGCCGATGCCGGCGGCCGTCCCGTTGACCGACGCCACCACCGGCTTGTCGCAGTCGAGCACGGCGGCGACCAGCCGCTGCGAGCCCTCGGCCAGCATCCGGGACACGTCGCCGACGACCTTGTCGGGCGCGCCGGCGGGCCGCTCGGCGCCGGGCCGGGTCACCCGCAGGTCGGCGCCGGTGCAGAAGTGGCGCCCGCTGGCCCCGAGCACCACGGCCCGCACCTCGACCCGGGCGGCGGCGCCGGCCAGCAGCTCGATCAGCCGGTCGCGCTGGTCGGGGGTGAGGGCGTTGGCCGCCTCGGGCCGGTTCAGCGTGAGCCACAGGACCCCGCCGTCCTCCCGCACCAGGAGCTGGTCGTCGAGGGGCCTCTCGTCGGTCATGCCCGCACGGTAGCCCAGGTTTCTGACGGATCGTCAGATCTGTGCCGTCGCCGACACGTCCTGGGGCAGGCCGCACTCGAGCACCGCGGCGTCGCCGTCCCGGCGCCGGCGGAACGCCAGGCCCGCCCGGCGGAACGTACGGGCCAGCGCCTCCTCGCTGTGGCCGTCGGCGACCGCCCGCAGCCGACGAACGTCCCCGTTGCCGGCCAGCAAGGCCAGCTCGGTCAACAGCAGCGTCCCGATGCCGCGGACCTGGTGCCGGTCCTCCACCCCCACCACGATCTCCGCGTCGCGGCCGATCGGACCGACCTCGTAGCGGCCCACGCCCACGATGTCGGCCCCGACGAGCGCGGCTATCGCCACGTGGTCCCGCCCGTCCGAGCGCACCAGGGCGTCGGCCACCTCGGCCCCGGCGGCCCCGTCGAGGAAGCTGCAGCGCTCGTGGTGGGCCACCAGGGCCTCCCGATCGCCGGCGCCCAGGTGGCGGAGCCGGACCAGGCCGCCGTCGGTCAGCACGATCAGGCGCTCCAGCGTCGTGGGCGGGCGCCGCGCGGGGGCCGGTGGAACGGCCACGGCTGGGCGGGGGGCGGACCCGCCGCCCGGGCCGGCCGCAATCTGGGAGGCAACGCGGAGGACCGCCCGGCACCGGGCCACCTCGGTGGCGGTGAAGCGTGGCCCGCGGCGCGTCAGGACGGCGAACGCCGGCACGCCGTCGTGGTCGTGCGGCACCACAGCCAGCCACGGCTCCTCGCCGGCGGCGGGGCCCACCGGCGCGGGACCGTCCCATCCCCGCCCGATGCTGGTAACGCCGCGGGCCACCGCGTCGGCGAGGGGGGAGCCCGGTGGAGCGTCGGCGGACACCGCCGTCTCGATCCGCACGTCGTCGACCGGGATCACCCGGCGGATCGCCTCCACGACCGCGTCCGGCCGGGCGCTGGCCAACAGGCATACCGCCGTGTCGAGGGCTCGCACGACGTCGTCGACCAGCACGTGGGGATCGGCGTCGTCGAGGTGGAGCAGCGCAGCCCCGCAGCGGGCGGCTGCCGCCGCCAGCTCGTGGCCACGCTCGTCGGGAACTTGGACGACGAGCCGGTCGACGACCGTGGACTCGCCGCCGGCGTGGACGTCGAGGTGGAGGATGTTGGCGCCACACGAGGCGAGGTCGGCAGCCACGGCCGCGAGGTTGCCGGGCCGATCGGCCAGTTCGACCCAGAGCTCATGTCGACCCATGCGGTGCGCGTACCTCCCTCGTCGGGACCACGATGCGTCGGCTCCGTTGCCGGCTCCTCAACGCGATGCGACCAGTCTGCGAACAGGATCTGACACTGATCTGACGTCTTGATGGCCGGGCGTGATGGCGTCAGCTCAGCCGGCGGCGGGCGTGGGCGATCACAGTTCGGGCGGTGCGCTGCCGTCGGGTGCCGTCGGGCGACAGGCCGTGCTTCAGGCGGGGACGGGCGATCACGGCCGTGACGGCCCGCTCGAGCGCGGCGGCGATGTCGGACCGCGGCAGCGGCGGCCGTGGCGCGCGGGGCGCCATGGCGATCGGGCCGTCGCCCTCGCCCTCCAGCGCCAGGACCCGACCGTGCGGCCGGCGGAGCGCCTCGGCGAACAGGTCCGTGAGCCTGGCGGCGGTCGCGTCCCAGGTGAACGACTCGCCCCGGACCCGCAGCGCCTCGGTCAGCTCCTTGGCGGCCACCACGTCGTGCAGCAGGTCCCACGCCGAGTCCGCCGCCGCGGCCACGTCGAACCCGTCGAGCACGGGGATGCCGCCCGGCATCACCTCGTCGAGGCCGCCGCGGCGGGTGGCCAGGGTGGGCACGCCGTGCGCCGCCGCCTCGAACGGGACGAGGCCGAACCCCTCGACCGTCGACGGGTACAGCACCAGGGCCGCCCGCCGGTACAGCCAGCGCTTCTCGTCCTCGCTCACCGTGGCGAGCGCGGCCACGTCGGCCCGCAGGTCGCCCGGCAGCCCGAGCAGCAGCTCCGCCTCGCGGGCGAGCGAGTTGCCGTGCGGCGGCGTCGGCCCGGCCAGGACCAGGCGCCCGTCCCAGCCGCGCCGCCGGAGCTCGGCCCAGGTCCGGAGGGCGAACGGCCGGTTCTTGTGCAGGTAGGACGCACCCAACACGAGGAGGAAGCCGTCGTCGTCGGGCACGCCGGCGGGCCGGGACTCAGCGTCGTCGCCGTCGGCGAGGTCGGCCCCGCACCACACCACGGCCTGCGCCGCGCCGGTCGGCACCAGGCCCTGGGCCTCGGCGGCCCGCCGGCTGGCGTCGCTGATGAACGCCACGCCGTGGGCCAGCTCGAGCGTCAGGCGGGTGACGTCCCGGTAGGCGAACCAGTCGTCACGGGTGCCGAAGTAGGCCGGGGTCTCGAAGGCGATCGTGTCGAGCTGGTTGACCACGAAACGGTCGGCCAGCCGGGTCAGGACGGCCAGGTCGGCGAGGTCGGTGACCTGGTAGGGCCGGTAGACCAGGTCGACGGCGCCCGCGTGTCGGTCGAGGTCCGCCCGGTCGAGCTCGACGAACTCGACGTCGAGCTCCGAGCGCAGGGCCTCGACGTAGGGTGGCGGGCTCCGTGGCACGAAGGCGACCAGGCGGTCGATCCCGGGCTGGCCGGCTAGTGCCCTCAGCGTCGCCGCCACGATCTGCTGGGTGCCCATGCGGTCGGGGCCGAGGCACAGGGCGTCGACGCCGACGCTGAGGCCGAGCAGCGACCGGCGGGCGGCGGCCAGGGCGTCGGCCAGCGGGGAGGCAGGGTCCCGCTCCGCGGCGGCGACCGAGCCGGCGTACCATGGGTAGCGGCGGCGGACCACGGCCTCGTGGCGCTCCTGGCGTTCGACGACCTCGGGCGAGGCCCCGAAGCTGCTGCCGCCCCGGTGGAAGACGAACACGTCGTCCGCGCACACGTGGCGGAAGCCGTGAGCGAGGGCCCGCTGGCTGAAGTCGACCTCCTCGCCGTAGCCGGGGGAGAAGGCCTCGTCGAACGGCCCGACCAGGTCGAGGGCGGCGCGGCGGACGTAGACGCAGTGCCCGACGGCGGTGGGGATCGTCGGCCGTAGGCGCAGGCTGCCGGCGGCGACCCGGCGGGCGGCCTCGGCGGCGGTCAGGCCGGGCGGGAGGGAGCGATGGGGCCGGTTGCGGTAGGGGACCGACAGGATCGTGCCGTGGTTGGTGAGGGCGGTGGCGGTCGCGACGCTGTCGGCGCTGGTGGCGGCATCGGTGAGGCGCCCCAGCCACTCGGGGCCGACGACGACGTCGCTGTTGACGAGGACGACGTCCCGGCCGGGGCTGGCGGCGAAGGCGTCGTTGCAGGAGCGGACGAAGCCGACGTTCGTGGCGTGGCGGAGGACGACGACGTCGTGGCGCAGGGTGGCGCCGTGGGCGTCCAGCAGATCGATGACGCGGCGGTCGAGGCCGGCATCGTCGATCACCAGCACGCCGATGCCCGGCGGCGTGTGGTCCGTGATGGCGGCCAGGCACTGGACGACGTCGTCGTAGGAGTCGTAGGCCGCCACCGCCACCACGGGCGAGGGCGCGTCGGCGAGCAGCGCTCGCGCCGCCTCGACGGTGGTCGCTGTCCTGACCGGCACGGGTGCCTCTCTCGTGGTGCGGCCCGGGCGGGCGGCGTGGCGTTCAAAGGGCGAAGCGGCCCCAGCGGGAGGCGACCATCAGGTCGGCCTGCGCCGGCGAGCCGAACCACCTCGCGCGTTCGTTGACGAGGTCGACCTCGACAGTGTGCATCCCCGGCATGCTCGGTACGCGGATGAGCGCCTCCAGTATGCGTGACTCGCCCGGGGGGATGTCACCGGGAAGGGGGGTGAGGGCCCAGTCGGTGACGATC
>DASRJM010000129.1:0-2132 GCA_035649475.1 Acidimicrobiales bacterium | reverse complement strand
ACAGCACGAGGTCGTAGCGGCTGGCCTCGAGCCCGGCGACCACGCCCCGCAGCCGTTCGACGGCCGAGGCGTGGGTGAAGAAGGGGACGACGACGCCGAGGGTCTGGGGACGGCCGCGGGACAGGCCACGGGCCAGCGGGTTGGGCCGGTAGTCGAGCAGCTCGATGGCAGCGAGGACCCGGGCTCGGGTGCGCTCGCTGACACGGGGGCTGTCGTTGAGGACCCGCGACACGGTGCCGGCACCTACGCCAGCATGCGCCGCGACGTCCGCGATGGTGACCACCGCCGCCCCCCTTTCCCTCTTCCCTCAACGCGCCACCCGGGGTCCAGGACTGCCCGCCCCGGATGCCCGTGGAAGCGGTTCCACGGGCGTGCCCGCAACATAAGTGACAGCGACCGACCTGTCAATGGAAGCGCTTCCACGAATCAGTCCACGAGGCGGGAAAGGGTCCGAAGCCCCGGCGCTCGGCGGGTCGACGGTCCCGGAGCCGGAGGGTCCGTGGCCCCGCGGGGAAGGCGGGGCCGGCGTGACGCGCACCGAGAGCCTGCGCGCCACGACGCAGGGTTCTCAGCCGCGGTCAGCGGTCAGGCGACGCCGGCCAGGTGGCGGGCGGGGGCGGTGGTGGTGCTGGGGACGACCACGGTCAGGCCGTCGGCCACCACCTGGTGGAGGTGGACGGGGCCGGCGTGGTTGCGGATCTCGTGCCAGCCGGCGTCGGCCAGGCGGGCGACGGCGCCACCCGCCGAGGTCACGGCGCGGGCGACCGTGTCGGAGACGACGACCTGGCCGGCCGCGGCTTCCGCCATGATCCGGGCGCCCAGGTTGACGGCGAGGCCGACCGGCTCGCCGTCGAGGTCGTAGACGTCTCCGGCGTGGATGCCCATCCGCACGCGGGGGATCGGGCCGGCGCCGGGCCAGGGCTCGTCGCGCAGGGCCCGCTGCGCCTCGACCGCGGCGGTGAGGGCATCGCCCGGATCGTCGAAGAGCGCCAGGGTGCCGTCGCCGGCGTGGGCCAGGAAGCGCCCGCCGGCGCGGCGCACCGCGGCATCGATCAGGGCGCGGTGCCGGGCCAGCACCCGGGGGTAGCGGGCACCGGCGGCGGCGGCGAGCTCGGTGGAGCAGACCATGTCGCTGTGCACGATCGTGACGCGGCGCGCCAGGGCCGCGGGCGCTCCCCCGCTGTGACCGGGTCGCCGCCCGGGTCCTGTCGCCGTGGTCCTCGCCATGTCCGCCACTCTCGTCCCGCGCCCTCGCAGCGCGCTTGCAATCGCCTTGAGGCGACAGAGGTCAGAGTCCCGAGCCCACAACGCTGATACACGCCCCTGAACGGCAGCGGCTCAGTGCGGACGAGGTGCGCTGATCCCCGAGGGTCAGTGCACCTCGTCACCTCACCGGGCCGCGCCCTGGAGCGTCCCGGTGGTCTTTCCGTCGGGCGTGGTGGGGTCGACCACGACGCACACCGCCCCGCGGTCACCCGCCGCCCACGAGTCCTCGGTGGGGCTGAAGTAGAAGATGGACAGCGCCGAGTCCTGGTAGGCCATGCCCACGAAGCCCTCGAACTGCTGCACGCACTCGGCCTCCGCCTCGGTCGACACCTGGTCCTGGCCGGGCCAGTCGTCGCCCAGCTCCATGGCGGACACGGCGTAGACCTCGCCCTCGTGCGGCTCGGTGCAGGGGACCGTGCTGACGGTGTCGGTCTCCACGCCGTCGTCGGGGATGTCGTTCCAGCAGTCGCCGACCTCGAGGTCCAGCACGGACACGTCGTCCCCGCTCCCGGTGGCGGTGTCGCTGCCCCCGCTGCTGTCGTCATCGTCGTCGGAGCCGAGCAGGAGGAAGCCCCCGATGGCCGCCAAGGCCACCACCACGACGACGACCACGGCGATGATCGCGCCCCGGCTGCTGCCACCACCGCTCGGTGGAGGGCCCGGCGGCGGGAACCCCGGCCCCTCCGGCGGAGAGGTCCCGCGGTCGACCGGCGGGTAGGTCCCGTGGTCGGCCGGCGGATAGCCCGCGCCCGGCGGGGCAGGCGGGAACGCCCCTGAGCCGGGAGGGCCCTGGGGCGGTTCGGGGTAGCTCATGTGGTCACACCAGGTGGTCGACGAACCGCTCGAGTTGGCGGAGGTTACGGCAT
>DASRJM010000128.1:0-16171 GCA_035649475.1 Acidimicrobiales bacterium | reverse complement strand
CTGCGCCTGACGCTGGAGGAGGGGCGCACGGTGTTCTGGAGCCGCAGCCGCCAGGAGGTGTGGCGCAAGGGCGAGACCTCCGGCGAGGTCCAGGTCGTCCGCTCGGCCCACTACGACTGCGACGGCGACACCCTGCTGTTCCGGGTCGACCAGCAGGGCGGCGGCGCCTGCCACACCGGGGCGCGGTCGTGCTTCTTCCGGGTCTTCGGGCCCGGCGACGGCGCCTGAACGCCCCGCCCCGTGATCCGGCCCTCCCTCGACGAGTTCCGCGGCCTGGCCCGCACCCACACGGTCATCCCCGTGTGGCGCGAGCTGCTGGCGGACCTGACCACCCCCGTCGCCGCGTTCGCCCGCCTCGTGGGCGACGACACCGGGTTCCTGTTGGAGTCGGTCGAGCACGGCGAGGCCCGCTGGAGCCGCTGGTCGTTCATCGGCCGCAATCCACTGGCCACGCTGACGGCGCGGGGCCTCGACGTGACCGTGGACGGCACCGTCGCCGCGTCCGTGCCCCGCGACCGGGGCATCCTCGCCGCCCTGGAGGCGCTGCTCGGTGACTGGCACGCCCCCGCGCTGCCCGACCTCCCGCCGTTGCACGGCGGCGTGCTCGGCTACCTCGGCTACGACGTCGTGCGGGAGGTCGAGCATCTGCCCGACGTTCCCAAGGACGACCAGGGCCACGCCGACGCCGTGGTGTCGGTCATCGGCCAGCTCGCGGCCTACGACCACTGGCGCCAGCGGGTGGTGCTGATCGAGAACGTGCTGGTGCCGCCCGGCGCGGACGACGATGCGCTGGCGGCGCTCTACCGGGACGCCGTGTCCCGGCTCGACCAGCTGGCGGCCGACGGGGCCCGCCCGGTCGACGAGCTGCTGGTGGAGCCGCCCGGCGCAGCGGACGAGCTCCCCGCGGTCCACTCGACGATGGGCACGGACCTGTACGGCCGGGCGGTCGAGGTGGCCCGGGAGCACATCCTGGCCGGCGACATCTTCCAGGTCGTGCTGTCGCAGCGTTTCGACTTCGACCTCGGCGCCGAGCCGTTCGACGTCTACCGGGTGCTGCGCCAGGTCAACCCGAGCCCGTACATGTACTTCGTCCGCCAGCCAGGCCTGACGCTCGTGGGGGCGTCGCCGGAGCCGCTGGTGCGCCTGACCGACGGCAAGGTCATCTCCCGGCCCATCGCCGGCACCCGGCGGCGGGGTGTGACCGACGAGGACGACGCCCGCCTGGCGGGCGAGCTGCGGGAACATCCCAAGGAGATCGCCGAGCACGTGATGCTGGTCGACCTGGCCCGCAACGACGTGGGGCGGGTTGTCCGGTTCGGCACCGAGCAGGTCGACGAGTACCTGACGCTGGAGCGTTACAGCCACGTCATGCACCTGACCTCGCAGGTGTCGGGGCAACTGGCCGAGGGGAGGACGGCGATCGACGTGCTCCGGGCCACGCTGCCGGCGGGCACGGTGTCGGGGGCGCCCAAGGTCCGGGCCATGGAGATCATCGACGCCCTGGAGCCGACCAAGCGGGGCCCCTACGCCGGCGTGGTCGGCTACCTCGACTTCTCCGGCAACATCGACACGGCCATCGCCATCCGCACGATGGTGGTCGACGACGAAGGCCGGGCGTCGGTCCAGGCGGGCGCGGGCATCGTCGCCGACTCGGTCCCGGAGCACGAGGACCTGGAGTGCCGCAACAAGGCGCGGGCGCTGCTGGCCGCGGTCCCGGCCGCCCGGCGGATGACGGCGGGCCGCCGGTCCCGCGCCTAGTGATTTGGCGGCGCATACGTCGTATATGCGGCGCATGCGCCGCCAAATCCGTCAGAGGGCGGTGAGCTTGGGGACCTCGAGGCCCCGCAGCGTCGGGGCGACACCGTCGAGGGCGTCGTTGATCTCGTCCACGCAGTTGGCGAGGACGCTGCCGATCACCCGCTGCTCCTGCACCGGCAGGTAGCACCGGTTGCCGTCGGTCACCGTCCGCAGGCGGTAGGCCATGACCTCGACGTCCTCGGGGGTGGCGGTGGCAGCGAGCAGCCGGTCGAGGCCCTCGGTGACGGCCGTGCAGCCCAGCTTGCAGGCGGGGCACTGGCCGCACGACTCGGCGGCCAGGAAGCCGGACACGGCCCGGGCGGTCTCGATCATCGATGTGGTGTCGTCGAGCACCCAGAACCCCGCCGCACCCATGCCCGAGCCGACCGCGTCCAGGCCCTCGTAGCTGCAGGGGGCGTCGAGGGCGTCGCCGGTGATGAGCGGGTTGGCCACCCCGGGCAGGACGGCCTTGATCGTCCGGCCCGGGGCGACGCCCCCGCCGACCCGGTCGATGACCGTCCGGAGCGGGGTGCCGAGCTCGACCTCGCCCACCCCCGGGCGGACCACGTCGCCCACCACGGTGGCCACGACGACGCCGGGCGACCGCTCGGTGCCGAGCGAGCGGTGCCACTCGGGGCCGCGCGCCAGGACCTGGCAGACGGCGGCGAGGGTCTCGACGTTGTTGACGACGGTGGGGTTGGAGGCGGCGAACTCGTCGGGCCGCACACCCTCCACCGGCGGGGTCCAGCCGCTACCGGGGACGGTGGCGAAGAGGCCCTCGATGTAGGGCGGGACCAGGCGGGGGAGGGGGTCGCTGCCCTCGATGACCTGGAGCAGGCCGGTCTCCTCGCCGAACAGGTAGTCGTCGGGGCCGAGCACGACCTGCACCGGCAGGTCGCCGAACAGCCCCTCGGCGGCCATCTCCTCGACGGCGGCGACCAGCCGCTCGGACTCGGGCCCGAAGCTGGCCTTGGTCCCGATGTAGGCGGCCTCGGCGCCGACGGCGAACGCGGCGATGGCCAGGCCCTCGACCACGGCGTAGGGGTTGGCCCGGATCAACGCCCGGTCCTTGAACGTCGCCGGCTCGCCTTCGGCCCCGTTGCACACCACGAACGTCCGCTCGGCGCCCCCGCCGTCCGCCGCGTCCCGCACCGACTGCCACTTGCGCCCGGTCGGGAACCCACCCCCGCCCCGCCCCCGCAGGCCGGACAGGATGACCTCCTGGATCGTCGCCCCCGGCCCCAGGCTGAGCGCCCGGTCCAACCCGGCACCCCCGCCCCGGGCCAGGTGGTCGGCGAGGTGGGCGACCGGCGGGTCCACGAGCAGCACGGGTTCGGCCATGGCCTCGTTCTACCGCGGGCCTGCCAGACTGCACGCATGATCGACCTGCGCCACTCCCTGGGGGCGATCGAGATCGAGCGTGATGTCGTGCGGGTGGCGGGCCCGGACGCGGTCGCCTACCTGCAGGGCCAGCTCAGTCAGGACGTCGAGGACCTCGACGTCGGCTCGACCGCCCTGTCGTTCCTGCTGGCGCCCACCGGCAAGGTCGACGCCTGGCTGCGGGTGACCCGGCGCCGCGGGGACGAGCTGGTCCTCGACGTCGACGGCGGGCACGGTGAGGCGGTGCTGGGCCGGCTCCGGCGGTTCCTGCTGCGGACCAAGGCCGACGTCGACCCGCTCGCCTGGCGGGCCGTCGCGCTGCGGGGGCCGGGGGCCGAGGCCGCCGCCCGGGAGGCCGCCGGCGACGGGGACGCGGGCCTCGCGGTGCCCGCGCTGTGGCCGGGCGTCGAGGGCGTCGACCTGCTGGGGCCCGATGTCGTGGCGCCGCCGGGCGTCCAGCCGGCCGACGGGGCCGCCTACGAGTCACTGCGCGTCCGGGCCGGGGTGCCGGCGCTGGGCGCCGAGCTGACCGACGCCACGATCCCGGCCGAGGCCGGCCAGGCGGTCGTCGACGCCTCGGTCGACTTCACCAAGGGTTGCTTCACCGGCCAGGAGCTGGTGGCCCGCATCGACAGCCGGGGCGGTCACGTGCCGCGCCGGATCCGGGGGATCCTGGTGCCCGGCGGGGCCCCGGCCGCGGCGGACGCCGTGGTGATCGACGGCAAGGAGGTCGGCCGGGTCACGTCCGTGGCCCCCCATCCCGAGGGCGGCACCGTGGCCCTGGGGATCGTGGCCCGCGCGGTCGAACCGCCGGTCGCCGCCGAGGTGACCACGGCCGGCGGGCCGGTCCCCGCCACCGTCGTCGACCTGCCGATCGGGGGCTGAGGGGCCGGTGCCGTCGCACTACGAGGTCCTCGGGCTGGCGGTGACGGCCACCGCCGAAGAGGTGCGGGCGGCCTACCGGCGCGCCGCCCGCGACCATCACCCCGACGCCGGCGGCGACCCGCGCCGCATGCGCGACGTCAACGCCGCCTGGCACGTCCTGCGGGACCCCGGACGACGCGCCGCCTACGACCGCCAGCTGACCGCCCCGCCCCGCCCGGCGACGCCGGCCGGTCCCACCGGACCGACCACGTCGTGGGCCGAGGAGGACGGCGACGTCGCCTACATCCCGCCCGAGGACTGGGCCGACCTGGTCGACGGGCACCCCGTGCGCCCGGTCCGGGCCCTGAGCGGGTGGTGGGCCCTGCTGCCCCCGGCCACGCTGCTGGCCGCCATCGGCGCCGGCGCCGGGTCGCTCGTGTTCCTGTCGGCCGAGCTGATGGCTCTGTCCGGCGGTCTGTTCGTCCTGGCCTTCGGCCTGTTCGTGCTGGCCCCGCTGCGGGCGATGAGCGGGAAGCCGGGCGAGTAGCCCCGCTAGGGTCCCGGCTCATGCCGGAGAAGACGTTCATCGTGAAGCTGACCACCGCCGACGGGAAGCGCGACGAGGTGGTCGCGGCGCTCGAGAAGCTGGTCGAGGCCACGGAAGGCGAGCCCGGAACGCTCCAGTACGTGCTGCACACCGACACGACGGATCCCGACGTGGTGTGGTTCTACGAGCACTACAGCGACGACGACGCCCTGCAGGCGCACATGACCAGCCCGGCCATGATGGAGGCCATGGGGGCGTTCGGGGGCCTGCTGGCCGGGGCGCCCGACATGCGGGAGCTCGCGGTCGTGCGGCGCAAGGGCGGCGGCTGAGCCACCGGCCGGTGGCCACGTACCTCGACCGCATCCTGGCCGCCCACCGGGCGGCGGCGGAGCGGGACGACCGGCCGCTCGGCCCGCTGGTGGCCGAGGCGTCGGCCCGCGCGCCCGCCCGGGGGTTCGCCGCCGCGCTGCGGTCCGCCTCGGGCGAGGGGAGCGTCGCGGTCATCGCCGAGGTCAAACGCCGGTCGCCGTCCAAGGGGGACCTGGCCGCGGGCCTCGACCCGGCGGAGACCGCCCGGGCCTACGAGCGGGGCGGCGCGGCCTGCCTCTCCGTGCTGACCGATGCCGAGTTCTTCGGCGGCTCGCCGGCCGACCTGCAGGCGGCCCGGGCCGCCACGCGGCTCCCCGTGCTGCGCAAGGACTTCACCGTGGCCCCGGCCGACGTGTGCGACGCCCGGCTCATGGGCGCCGACGCCGTGCTGCTCATCGCCGCGGCGCTCGACGACGACGAGCTCGTCGAGCTGCACACCCTGGCGCTCGACGTCGGCCTCGACGTGCTGGTGGAGGTGCACGACGAGCAGGAGCTCGACCGCGGGCTGGCCGCAGGCGCCACGCTGGTGGGGGTCAACCAGCGCGACCTCGTCACGTTCGAGGTCGACCACGACCGGGCCGTGCGGGTGGGGGCGGCCATGCCGCCGTCCGTGGTGCGGGTGGCCGAGTCGGGCATCCGCGGCCCCGAGGACGCCCGCGCCCTGGCCGCGGCCGGCTTCGACGCGGTGCTGGTGGGCGAGTCCCTGGTCACCGCGCCCGACCCCGCCGCCGCGGTCGCCGCGCTGCGCGCCTGACCGGGCGGATCCCGCTTCGGGTGAGCACCGCCGGTCGGTAGCCTGCCTGCGTGTTCGTCAAGGTCTGCGGGATCACGAACGAAGAGGACGCCCTGGTGGCGGTCGCCATGGGCGCCGACGCCGTGGGCTTCGTCTTCGCGCCGTCGCCCCGCCAGATCGCCCCCCAGCGCGCCGCCGAGATCGTGCGCCGGCTGCCGGCCGAGATCGTCACGGTCGGCGTGTTCAAGGACGAGCTCCGCCAGCGGGTGGTCGACGCCGCCCATCAGGCCAAGGTGCGGGCGGTGCAGCTCCACGGCCTGGGCTCGCCGGCCGACGGCCATTGGATCCGCCAGCGGGTCGCGCTGCTGATCCGCGCGTTCGCCGCCGGCGACCCGCGCCTCGACGAGGCCGACGAGTACGGCGCCGACGCCATCCTGGTCGACTCGGCCACGCCCGGCTCCGGCGAGGTGTTCGACTGGTCGCTCGCCGAGGGCGCGCCGTCGAACCGGCGGATCATCCTGGCCGGCGGCCTGACGCCGGCCAACGTGGCGGACGCCATCCGGGTCGTGCGCCCGTGGGGCGTCGACGTGTCGACCGGGGTCGAGACCCGGCCCGGCCGCAAGGACGCCAGCAAGATCCGGGCATTCGTGGAGGCCGCCAAGGCCGCCGAGCCCCCCGCCCCGCCCGAGCAGGGCGACCGCGCCGTCCGACCGTTCGACTGGATGGTGGACGAGCGCCCGTGATCCCCGACATCGAGAGCACCCCATGACCGACACCTCGACCGCGCCCGTGATGGGCGACCCGGGCCCCACCGGCCGCTTCGGCGACTTCGGCGGCGTCTACGTGCCGGAGACCCTGGTCCCGGCGTGTCAGGAGCTGGAGGTCGCCTTCCGGCAGGCCTGGGGCGACCCCGCGTTCCGGGCCGAGCTCGACCGGCTCCTCACGGACTATGCGGGCCGCCCGTCGCTGCTCACCGACTGCGCCAACCTGTCGGCCGAGCTGGGCTGCCGGGTGCTGCTCAAGCGCGAGGACCTCAACCACACCGGCTCGCACAAGATCAACAACGTGCTGGGCCAGGCGTTGCTGGCCCGGCGGATGGGCAAGACCCGGCTGGTGGCCGAGACCGGGGCCGGCCAGCACGGCGTGGCCGCCGCCACCGCCGCCGCCCTGCTCGGCCTCGAGTGCACGGTGTACATGGGCGACGTGGACATGGAGCGCCAGGCGCTCAACGTGTTCCGCATGCGGCTGCTGGGGGCCGAGGTGCGGCCGGCGTCGTCGGGCAGCCGCACGCTCAAGGATGCGGTGAACGAGGCGCTGCGGGACTGGGTGGCCACCGTCGGGACGACCCACTACCTGCTCGGCTCGGCGATGGGACCGCACCCGTATCCGTTCATGGTCCGGGAGCTGCACCGGGTGATCGGCGACGAGGCCCGGGAGCAGTGCCGGGCCCTGCTCGCGCGGGACCCCGACGTGGTGGTGGCGTGCGTGGGCGGCGGGTCCAACGCCATCGGCATCTTCTCCGGCTTCGTCGACCTCCCCGGCGTCGAGCTGGTCGGCGTCGAGCCGGCGGGCGGCGCCGCCATCGGCCACGGCATCCCGGGCGTGGTCCACGGGTCGAAGTCGTTCCTCCTCCAGGACGAGGAGGGCCAGGTCCTGGAGGCCGAGTCGGTGTCTGCCGGGCTCGACTACCCGGGTGTCGGGCCCGAGCACGCCCACCTGGCCGCGCTGGGCCGGGCTCGCTACGTGCCGGCCACCGACCCCGAGGTGCTGGCCGCGTTCGAGCTCCTGGCCCGGACCGAGGGCATCATCCCGGCGCTGGAGTCGGCCCACGCCCTGGCCTGGGTGAGCCGCGAGCGGGAGTCGCTGGGTGGCAAGGTGGTGCTGGTGAACCTGTCCGGGCGCGGCGACAAGGACGTGGCCCAGGTGGCGCAGATCCTCGGCGAGGGGAACCGGTGAGCGCGGTGACGGACGGCGCCGCGGTGGGCGTGAGCCTGCTGGCGTCCCGGCTGCGCGGCGCCCGCGACTCCGGCCGCAAGCTGCTGGTGCCCTACGTGACCGGCGGGCTGCCCGGCTGGGAGCGGACGGTCGAGGCCTGCGCTGCGGCGGGTGCCGACGCCATCGAGGTCGGCATCCCCTTCTCGGACCCGGTGATGGACGGGCCGACGATCCAGGAGGCGTCGGAGCGGGCCCTGGCCGCTGGCGCCACGCCCCAGGCGATCGTGTCGGCCATGGGCGAGATCGAGACCGGCGGGGTCCCGCTCGTCGTCATGACCTACTACAACAGCGTCCACCGCTACGGGCACGAGCGGTTCGCCTTGTCGCTGGCCGCCGCGGGGGTGGCCGGGGCGATCGTCCCCGACCTGCCGCTCGAGGAGGTGGGGGAGTGGGCCGCCGCGGCCGACGCCGCGGGCGTGGCCACGGTGCTGTTGGCCGCGCCGACCGGGTCCGACGAGCGGCTGGCCCGCATCTGCGACCGGACCCGGGGCTGGGTGTACGGGGTCGGGCTGCTCGGCGTGACCGGCGAGCGGGCCGAGCTGGCGCGGTCCGCGCTGGAGATCGCCCGGCGGCTGAAGGGGCTCACCGACAAGCCGGTGCTGATCGGCGTCGGGGTGTCGAACCGGCAGCAGGCGGCCGAGGTGGCGGCCGTGGCCGACGGCGTCGTCGTCGGCTCGGCGCTGGTCCGCCGTCTGCTCGACGGGGGCGGGCCGGAGGCCGCGGGCGCGTTCGTGGCCGACCTCCGGGCGGGGCTGGACGCCGCGTCGTGACCGGCTGGCAAGACGAGCCGCGTGGCGACCCTCCGCCGCGGTGGGCTCCGCCGGCTCCGCCGCCATCGCCGGCGTACGGGGAACGTCCTCCACCGCCCCCGCCGGGTCGGGAGCCGCCTCCGCCCTCAGCCGGGTACGCGCCCCTGCCGCCCCCGCCCGGCTATTTCACACCGCCGTACCCGCACGCCGCGTACCCGCCCAACGGGCCGCCGGCCCCGCCGGGGCGTCGCCGCCGCTGGCCGATCGTGGCCGTGGGTGTCGTGGCGCTGGCCGGGCTGGGCGGGGCCGCGCTGGTCGTCACGGGCGGCGACGATCACCCCGACGACTGGGACGAGCGGGTGGCCGACCTGGCCGGGTTCGTGGAGGACGAACGGGGCCTCGAGTTCGACCACCCGGTCGCCGTCGACTTCCTGTCCGAGGAGGAGTACTCGGACGCGACCCGGGTCGAGGAGGACGGCCTCACCGACGAGGACCGCCGGTACCTCGAGGAGACCACCGCGGTCATGACCGCCATGGGCCTGATCCCGCCCGGGACGGACCTGCTGGAGTCCAGCAACGAGCTGGGCGACACCGGCACGCTGGCGTTCTACGACCCGTCCTCGGAGCGGGTGGTGGTGCGGGGCGACGAGCTGACGCCAGCCCTGCGGGGGACGCTGGTGCACGAGCTGACCCACGTCCTCCAGGACCAGCACTTCGACATCCAGGACCCGGCGATCGAGGACACGCCGGCCGCCTGGGAGGGCCACGAGGCGCTGGTGGAGGGCGATGCGGTCCGCATCGAGAACGCCTGGGTCGACATGCTGAGCGACGAGGAGCGGGACCGGTACTTCCAGGAGAACGACGCCGGTGTCGAGGAGGCCGAGGCCGACCTGGGCGGCGTCCCGGGTGCGCTGCAGGCCCAGTTCGCGGTGCCGTACATCGTGGGCGGGCCGCTGGTGGACCTGATCGCCGGCGCGGGCGGCAATGCCGGGGTCGACGAGGCGTTCGCCGACCCACCGTCGACGTCCGAGCAGTTCTTCGACCCCCGGGCCTGGTTCGACCGCGACGACGGCCAGGACGTCGACGCCCCCGACGTCCCCGACGGCGCCCGGGAGATCGGCGAGCCCGGCCCGCTGGGCGCGGCCACGCTCTACGTCATGCTGGTCGAGCGCATCGACCCCCTGGTGGCGCTGGCCGCGGTCGACGGCTGGGGCGGCGACCACGCCGTGGCCTACGAGGCCGACGGACGCACGTGCCTGCAGGCCCGGCTCGTGGGCGACAGCGAGGGCGACACGGCCGAGCTGCTGCGGGCGTTCGAGTCGTGGTCTGCGGCCGGTCCGCCCGACATCGCCCACGTGGCGGCCGACGACACCGAGGTCGCCCTGGAGGCCTGTGCCCCCGAGTCGGTCGACGAGGGCGCGGACGGCGGGTCGCCCACCCGCTCGCTCGACGCGCTCTACCTGGTGGGCAGCCGGTCCCAGATCATGCTGGGCGCCGAGGAGGCGGGGCTCGACCACGCCGCCGCCTTCATCGCCGCCGACTGCTTCGTGCGGGCGTTCACGTTCGACGAGCTCATGGCCCTGACACCCGAGGACGACCGCTTCCCCGAGGTCTGGGAGCGCTGCGGGCTCGTCGGATGATCCGGTTACGTGCCCGTGGAACGACAGAGCGTGACATTCAGGGTTGACCAGCTAACACTCACGTCATAGAACACTCGCGCTAGCTTCGTTCCGGGGGGCGTGGTGCCGAGGGTCAGCGCAGCGGTCGAGCACGTCGACATGGGCGTGCCCGCCAGCATCGTGTGGGACTACGACGCGCGCCGCCCCGGGGTGTCCCGGCTCTACGAGCGGACCAAGGCCGGCCAGTGGAACCCGTCCGTCGACCTCGACTGGTCGATCGACGTCGACCCGGGGGCCGAGGTGCCCCCGGACACGCCCGGGGGCATCGACTGGAGCCGGCTCGGCAGCCCGCTGACCGACGCGCTCGGCAGCACGCCGGCGCTGCGGCGGGAGTTCGTGGCGCAGCAGCACGGCTGGCTGGTCAGCCAGTTCATGCACGGCGAGCAGGGGGCCCTGCTGGCCACGGCCAAGATCTGCGCCGCCGCCGACTCGCTGGACGACAAGCTGTACGCCGCGGTCCAGGTGGGCGACGAGGCCCGCCACGTGGAGGCGTACCAGCGGTACCTCGACAAGATCGGCATCTCCTACCCGTGCTGCCCGCCGCTGGCCGAGCTGCTGGGCCAGGTCATGCACCACGCCCACCTCGACCTCACCTACCTCGGCATGCAGATCCTGGTCGAGGGAGTGGCGCTGGCCGCGTTCAGCATGGGCGGGGCGCTGTTCGCCAACCCCCTGATCGCCCGGCTCACCGAGCTGGTGCGGCGGGACGAGGCCCGCCACGTCGCCTTCGGGGTGCTGTGGCTGGAGGGCGCGTACGCCGACATGGACCCGGTCGACCTGCGGGAGCGTGAGGACTTCGTGGTCGAGGCGTGCGCCCTGTTGCGGGACCGCTTCCTCCCCACCGAGGTGTGGGAGCACTTCGGCATCGACACCACCGTGGCTGCGGCGCGGGCGCTGGAGTCGCCCGACGCCCACGGATTCCGGTCGCTGGTGTTCTCCAAGGTCGTGCCCAACCTGCGCCGCCTCGGGCTGCTGACGCCGCGGGTGCGCGACGACTTCGAGACGCTGGGCATCCTGTCGTTCGAGCACCAGCCCGACTCGGCCTCGGAGGCCGAGGCCGGCTCCTGTGCCGAGCACGGGCCGCTCGGCGGCGACGTCGGGGACGAGCCGCTGCCGACCCTGCGGCGCTCGCTCCGCAACGTGCGGCTGGTCCGGCCGGAGCCGGCCCTGGCCGCGCTGTGCGGGCTGATCGACCCGTCGCGCCTGCGCTGCATCCCCCGCACCCGGATCGGGCTGCGGGTCACGGGCATCGAGGACGGCGACTGGCTGGTCACGGTCGGCTCCGGCGAGCTGCGCTACCGGGCGTTGCGGCCGGTCGAGGTCGACGGCGGGGCCGACCTCATCGCCACCATGGACGCCGACACCTGGACCGACGTCGTGGTCGGGCGGGTGTCCGTGCCCCGGGCGGTCATGGACGGCCGGATCCGTGTCGAGGGCGACATGAGCCGGCTGATGTCGCTCGACACGCTCCTGTAGCGTCGGCCGCCGCCTCGGTCGTGCGCTAGCGGCAGTTCTCGCCCAGGTGGGCCTGGAGGAACGCCAGCGTGCGGTCCCAGGCCAGCGCGGCGGCCGGCTCGTCGTAGGCCGGCCGGTCCTCCTCGAAGAACCAGTGCCCGGTGCCGGGGTAGTGGTGGAACTCCACGTCCTTGTCGAGCACGTGGAGGTCGGCCTCCAGCAGCGTGCGCTCGTCGTCGTCCACGTACGGGTCGACCTCGGCGAAGTGGCCGAGGAAGGCCGAGGTGGCGGGCGACATGTCGACGTTCTGGGTGCCGTAGAACACGACGGTGGCGGCCACCTGCTCGGGCATGCGGCTGGCGATCCACAGCGCCCACGACCCGCCCATCGAGAACCCGAGGGTGCCGATGGGGGTGGCGGGCGTGGCCGGCAGCCCCCGCAGGGTCAGCACGCTGGAGCGGACGAGGTCGAGGGTGGCGTCCATGTCGGCGTCGGCCAGCGTCTCCCGGGCCTCCTCGGGGTCGTCGGTGGTGTGGCCCGCCAGCAGGTCGGGGGCGAGGGCCACGAACCCGGCCTCGGCCAGGCGGTCGCACAGCTGCTTGAAGAACGGGGTCAGGCCCCACCAGGCGTGCAGGACCAGGACGCCGGGGCCCTCGAGGGCGTCCGGGAGGGCCAGGTAGCCGGAGCCGGCGGAGCGGGATGCCATGGGCGCCGACCGTACCGGAGGCCGGTCGGGAGGCGGCCGCCGGGCCGGTACGCTCGGATCTCGTGCCCCCCGGCGAGCGACACGAGACCTGCCTGCTGTGCGCCGCCGAGCGCATCACGCCCTGGTACCACGAGGACGACGTGTGCTGGATCGCGGACTGCGAGATCTGCGCCACGCCGATGGTGGTCTGGCGCTGGCACGGCACCGACGTCCCCATGGACGACCACCGCCACATGATGGACCGCCTGGCCGCGGTGGCCGGGGAGGTCTTCGACGGGCACTACGTCGACGACAACATGCGCAACATCCCCGACCACTACCACGCCCACGCCCGGCCCCGGGGCGGGTTCTTCGGGCACGGGTTCCGCCGGTCGACGCCTGCCGGCAACGGCGACGGGGAGGGCTCGTGACCCAGCCCGGGGCCGCGCCCGGCGAAGGTCCCCGGCCCGGGGCTCCACGCCGCATGATCCCGGTCGGCGGCCAGTCGGGGGCCTCGGGCGAGGCGCTGCCGGTGGTGAACGTGTTCGACGCGGTGGGCGGCCAGCCGTTCTTCGACGAGCTGGTCGAGCGGTTCTACCAGGGCGTGGCGGTGGACATGGTCCTGCGCCCGCTGTACCCCGACGACATGCGGGACTCGACGCGCCACCTGGCCCTGTTCCTGGGCCAGTACTGGGGCGGACCGACCACCTACTCCGAGGAGCGGGGCCACCCGCGGCTCCGCATGCGACACGCACCGTTCGCCATCGGCGAGCCCCAGCGCGACGCCTGGCTGCGCCGCATGGCCGCCGCCCTCGACTCGCTGGTCGTCGAGCGGGACATCCACCCCGTCGTGGAGGCCCGGCTGCTGGAGTACTTCTCCATGACCGCCGACGCCATGATGAACGTCCGCTGATCTCCACCTGCTCGACCAGGCGGGCCGTCCCGGCGAGGCCGCCGCCAGCTACCAGGCGGCCGCGGCCGCGACCCTCAGCACGCCGGAGCAGCGCTACCTCCGCCAGCGGGCCGCCCGAGCACGTGAGCGGTCGCGCTCCGGTGGCCGGTAGGGTCGGCGCCATGCCACTCAAGCAAGGGGACAAGGCGCCCGACTTCACGCTCCTCGACCAGGACGGGAACACCTTCCACCTCGCCGAGTCGGTCGAGCGGGGCAAGGGGTGGACCCTCGTGTACTTCTATCCCAAGGCCGACACGCCTGGCTGCACGACCCAGGCCTGCGGGTTGCGCGACGTGCTGGGCGACATCGGCGACACGGTGGTGGTCGGCGTCAGCCCCGACAAGCCGGCCAAGCAGAAGAAGTTCGACCAGAAGTACGACCTGGGCTTTCCGCTCCTGGCCGACGAGGACCACGCCGTCGCCGAGGCCTACGGCGCCTGGGGCCAGAAGTCGATGTACGGCCGCAGCTACATGGGCATCATCCGCTCGGCCTTTCTCATCGACGACAAGGGCGTCCTCGTCGGGGTGTGGCCCAAGATCAGCCCCAAGGACACCCCGAAGAACCTGCTCAAGGCGCTTTCCGCCGCCTGAGCTCACATCCGGCGCCCCGGGGGCGTTGACATGACGGTGACGTTGCCCCCCTTCCACTCGCTGCTCGACGAGCATGCCGCCGACCTGCACCGGTTCCTGGTCGCCTCGGTCGGGCCCCACGACGGGGCTGACTGCTTCCAGGAGACGGTGATCTCGGCGCTGCGCGCCTACCCGGGCCTGTCCCATGACCGGAACCTGCGGGGGTGGCTCTTCACGATCGCCCACCGCAAGGTCATCGACCACGCCCGGTCCGCCGGCCGGCGGGCCCTGCCGATGGCGGAGCCCCCCGAGCTCGTCACCCTCGATCCGGACGGCCCCGGCAGCCTGCCGGAGGACGAGCTGTGGGCGGCCGTGCGGGGGCTTCCGCCCAAGCAGCGCAGCGCGGTGGTGCAGCGCTACGTCCTCGACCGCCCCTACGCCGAGGTGGCGGCCGTGATCGGCTGCAGCGAGGCGGCCGCCCGCCAGAGCGTCCGCGCCGGGCTCCAGCGCCTGCGCGCCGACCTGCCCCAGGAGGTGAGGCCATGACCGGTCCCCACGACACGGACGACCTCGTGGCCCGCCTGCGCCGCGGCCCCGAGCGGCCGGGCGCCGCCCGCCCGCCCGCGACGGCCGGCAACGGCCAGGCCCCCGACCCCGACGGCCTCGCCGCCCTGGTCGACGCTGCGCTGGCCCGGGCCGACCGCGACGACCTCGTGGACGTCGGCTGGGTCGTGACGGACAGCCCGGTCGGGCCGCTGACCCTCGCCGCGACACCGGAGGGCGTGGTCCGGGTGGGGTTCGGCACCCAGGAGGACGTGCTGGAGCACCTGGCCGGCGAGGTGTCGCCGCGGGTCGTCCGCCTGCCGTCCCGCCTCGACGGCCTGCGCCGGCAGCTGGACGAGTACTTCGCCGGCCGGCGCCGGAGCTTCGACGTGCCGCTCGACCGCCGGCTCTCGCACGGTTACCGCCGCCAGGTGCTGGAGGCGCTGAGCCAGGTCCCCTACGGGGAGACGGTCAGCTACAAGGACCTGGCCGTCCGCACCGGCAACCCGGGCGCCAGCCGGGCGGTCGGGACCGCCATGGCCACCAACCCGATCCCGATCGTCGTGCCCTGCCATCGGGTCCTGCGCACCGGCGGCGCCCTCGGCGGCTACGGCGGCGGGATCGACACCAAGGTCTGGTTGTTGCGGCTCGAGGGCGCGCTGGCGCTCTGACCGTCGTAGCGGCCGATGCCGAGGCGCCGCTCCCAGCGGTCCAACTCCCGCCGCCGGTAGAACACCAGCCCCACCAGGCTGGCGGCGAGCAGGACGAGGATCAGCCGGCGCATGACCGCAGGGTACGCTCGTAGCCCTGCCCGGATGGCGGAATGGCAGACGCTGATGGCTCAAACCCATCTGCCCGAAAGGGCGTGCGGGTTCGACTCCCGCTCCGGGCACCGCGCGAGTGGTTAGCGCCGGCCGGTCGGGAGCGGGGGAGAGGTCGCCCCCGACCGGCCTCGTGCGGCGCCCCGCCCGCCAGCGCGCCGCACCGGGTGATGCTGTCCGCGCGGGTGGGACGGCGGGTCGACAGCGTGTCGACAAGCGATCGACAGAAGCTCGACAGATGGCGAAGTAGCGCGTGGACTCCGCTCGGTGGGAGTCGTAGCCTCTGCCGTCATGGGGCATGTCGGGGTGCAGTTTCGCGTGCTCGGCGCTTTCGAGGCGCACGGTCCTGATGGCCCGCTCGACTTGGGTGGGCCCAAGCGCCGCGCCCTGTTGGCCCTGCTCGTGCTGCGCGCGGGCCAGGCGACCTCGGTCGAGTCGATCGTCGACGCGCTGTGGGGCGAGCACGCGCCGGCTGGTGCGCCGAAGACCGTGCGGACCTACGTCTCGCAGCTCCGCAAGCAGCTGGGGGCCGCCGCCGGCCGGCCACCGTTCGCGGCGGGCGCGGGACGCTACGAGCTGGTGATCGCCGACGACGTCGACGCCGTCGAGTTCGAGCAGCTGGTCATGGCCGGCATCGACGAGCCCGACCTCGCCGATCGCGTGGCCGCCCTCGATGACGCGCTCGCCCTGTGGCGGGGAGACCCGCTGCCCGAGTTCGCGGGCGCCGGCTGGGCCGACCAGGCGCTCAACCACTGGCGCCGCCTCCACCGGGTGGCCCAGGAGGGCCGCACCGACGCCCTTCTCGCCCTCGGCCGCCACCGCGAGGTCCTCCCACTGCTCGAGCGGCTGGTCGTCGACGAGCCCCTGCACGAGCGCTACTGGGCCCAGCTCGTCGTCGCCCGCCACGGGGCCGGCCGCCGGGCCGACGCACTGAGCGCCGCCCGGGAGGTCCGCCGCATCCTCGGCCTCGAGTTGGGCATCGAGCCCGGCAGCGAGATCCTCGATCTCGAGCGGCGGATCATCGACGGCGACG
>DASRJM010000127.1:0-17999 GCA_035649475.1 Acidimicrobiales bacterium | reverse complement strand
CACGTAGAGCGGCTCGCACAGCAGCGCCATGCCGTACAGCAGGTGGACGGCGAACGTGCAGGCCACCGTGCGCCGGAGCAGCCGGGAGCGGGCGATGAGCCGCCAGCCGGCCAGCGCGTCGCGCAGCCGTACGGGCGGCTCCTCGTGCCCGTCAGCGGTCGTCCGCGCGGCGGGGCGCACCCGGACCAGCGGCAGGATCAGCAGGCCGACCGCGTAGGTCATGGCGTCGAACACGAATGCGCCCCGGAAGCCGAACGCGGCGATGGCGATGCCGCCGGCCGCCGGCCCGAGCACGATGGCCAGCTCGTCGGTCAGCGAGACGAGGGCGTTGGTACGGGCCAGGTGGCGCTCGCCCACGAGCCGGGGCGGCATCGACTGCAGCGCCGGGAGCGAGAACGCCATGGTGGCGCCGTGCAGCGCGCTCAGGGCGGCGAGCGCGTGGAAGCTGTCGGCGGTCAGCAGGGCCAGCGAGGCCAGCACGCCCACGGCCTTGGCCGCCGCCAGCGTCGCCTTGGGCCCGACCCGGTCGATGACCGTGCCGGTGAGCGGACCGAGCAGCACGCCCGGCAGGGCGAAGGCCAGCCCGAAGAGGGACACGTCGGCCGCCGTGGCGTCGTACTCGTAGGCCGCGTAGCCCCAGATGGCGATGATCGTCGCCCACGAGCCGATGGCACTCAGCGCCTCGCCCGTGAGGAAGGTGGCGATGCGCACCGAGAAGGGGGAGGGGGCGGCATCCATGCCCGTCCACGGTAGCGATAGTGTGTGAGTGAGTCATACTATTTTCCCATGCCCGATCCACTCCACCGGCTG
Organism: Acidimicrobiales bacterium; assembly: GCA_035649475.1. GTDB lineage: Bacteria > Actinomycetota > Acidimicrobiia > Acidimicrobiales > VFJN01 > ZC4RG19. The sequence goes on along the minus strand of DASRJM010000127.1, from coordinate 17,189 downwards.
TGCGCCCTCGTCACCGGCCTCGACGACCGGGTGCGCGACGCGGTCGAGGCCGCCTCCGGGTTCACCGGCGTCGCCCCCGATGCCCTCGCCACCATCGGCCACGCCCCCGGCCTGCGGGTCGAGGACCTGGCGTCGATGCTGCGGGTCAGCCACTCCGGTGCGGTGCGCACGGTGGACCGCCTCGTGGCTGCCGGCCTGGTCGAGCGGCGCCCGTCGGCCGGCGACCGCCGCACGGTCGAGCTGTGGCTCACGCCCGCCGGCGGCCGGGCCCGCCGCCAGGTGCTCGCCGCCCGCGACCGGGTGCTCGGCGACGCGGTCGGCGTGCTCGACCCGGGCGGCCGGGACGCGCTGGCGGAGCTGGTGGACCGCCTGCTGACCGGCCTCGCCGCCCGCTCGGCCGACGACCACTCGCTCTGCCGCCTGTGCGACCCCGACGACTGCACGGCCGGCTGCCCGGTCGACGTCGGGGTCGGGTCGGCCGCGGGGGTGGGGGTCAGCCGGTCGGCAGGATACCCAGCCGCCGCAGCGTTCTCGCCCCCACGATCGGCGGAGGCGTCGTCACCGGCTCGCCGGGGTCGCGAGGCCACACGACCGGGGTGACGTCGCTGCGGATGGGGGCGCCCGGCGCGATGCCGGCCCGGTCGACGGCCGGGTGCTGGCCCTGTGGGCTCCTGGTGCAGCCGTCGGCGAAGTAGATCACCGTGTGGACCTCCCGCACGCCGTCGGTGCGGTTGGGCCGGGCCAGGTGGGCCGTCAGGCCGTGGTGGAAGGCGACCGAACCCCGGGGGACCTGCACGAACACCGGCTCCCGGCCGCCCAGCACAGGATCGTCGAGCAGGTCCTCGGGCTCGCCCGAGAAGATGTCGACGAACCGCCGGAGTCCCAGCGTGTGCGACCCGGGCACGTAGCCCATGCAGCCGCCGTCGAGGTTCACGTCGTGGAGCGGGATCCAGGCCGTGATCGTGCGGGGCTCGAGGATCGGCCAGTAGGGCTGGTCCTGGTGGGGATCGGTCTCCCGGCCTCCGGGCTCCTTGAACAGGGCCTGGTCGTGCCACAGCCGCACGGCGTCCGCGCCCAGCAGGGCGGCGGCCGCCGCCCCGACGCGGGGGTGGAACGTGAGCGGACGCACGTCCTCACTGTCCTCCCACAGGTTCTGGCACTGGAGGAACGACTGCTCGTAGCGGCTCTTCTCGCCGAGCGCGCGGGTGTCGGCGGCCTTGCGCCGGGCGACGGCGGCGCGCACGGCGGGGGCGAGCCGGTCGAGCTCGTCCCCGCCGATCAGGCCGTCGACCACCACGTAGCCGTGGCGACGGAAGCAGGCGACCGTCTCCTCGTCGACGACGGCCGTGGCCGCCTGCGTGCTGTCACCGGTTGCGTCCACCGGTGACAGCTTCGCACGCGTCAGCCGCGGCTGGCGGGCACCGGCTCGCGGTCCGCAGCCTCCTCTTCCTCGTCCTCGGGCACGGGCTCGGCGTGACCCTCCACGTCGATGTTGGGGAGGATGCGGTCGAGCCAGCGAGGCAGCCACCAGTTGCGGTCGCCCAGGAGCTCCATCGTGGCCGGCACCAGCAGCATCCGGACGATGGTGGCGTCGAGCAGGATGGCGGTCGCCAAGCCCGTGCCCATGAGCTTCACGGTGCGATCACTCTCGAGGATGAAGCTGCCGAAGACGAACACCATGATCGCTGCGGCCGCCGTGATCACCTTGGCCGTGGCGGCCAGGCCGTCGGCCACCGAGGTGCGGCTGTCGCCGGTGCGCTTCCACTCCTCCCGGACCCGGGAGAGCAGGAACACCTCGTAGTCCATCGACAGGCCGAAGACGATGGCGAACAGCATCATCGGCGCCCACGGCTCGATCGGCGCCGGCTGTACCCCGGTGACGTCGGACAGCCAGCCCCACTGGAACAGCGCCACCACGATGCCGTAGGCGGCCCCGATCGACAGCAGGTTCATGATGACCGCCTTGACCGGCACCAGCAGCGACCGGAACACCACCATCAGCAGCAGGAACGACAGTGCCAGCACGGCCGCGAAGAAGTAGGGCAGCCGCTCGGCCAGGTAGTCGGAGAAGTCGAGGTTGACGGCCACGTTGCCCGTGACCTTGATGTCGGTGCCCGTCTCCTGCTCGACCCGGGGCAGCACGTCGCCGCGCAGGCGGTCGACCAGCTCGGTGGTGGCCTCGTCCTGCGGGGCGCTGGTCGGGACCACCTGCCAGATCACCGCCCCGGGATCGTCGGGGTCGTTGGGCTGCGGCTCGGACACCGAGTCCACGCCGGGGTCGGCGGCCACGGCCTCGGTGACGGCCGCGAGGTCGGCCGGGTCGGTGCCCTCGGGCAGCTCGGCGGCCAGCATGAGCGGCCCGTTGAAGCCGGGGCCGAAGCCCTCCACCAGCAGGTCGTAGGCCTGCTTGGTCGACGTGTCGTCGGCGAAGTTGGACTCGTCGGAGAACCCGAGGCGCAGGCTCAGCACCGGCAGGGCGAGGATGACGAGCACGAGCGCGCCGATGATGGCCGCCGGCCAGGGCCGGTGCTGGATGATGCGGCTCCACCGGTAGGCGGTGGTCTCGCGCCGCGGCTTGGGTGGCCGGCGGGGCACCTCGCGCTTGAGCGGGGCAACGAAGAAGCCGGCGATCAGCACGATGATCGCCAGGGGGATGCCGACCAGCAGCGGGCTGAACTTGAGGCCTGCCCCCACGAGCGCGATCGCCACCAGCGAGGCGGCGATGAGGCCCCGCCAGCGGGTGCGCTCGATGCGCTCGCCCGCGAAGCCGATGAGCGCCGGCAGCAGCGTCAGTGACGCCACGACGGTGATCGCCACGACCGCGGCGGCACCGACCGCCAGGCCCTCGATGAAGGTGACCTCCATGAGCAGCATGCCGAGCAGCGAGATCACGACGGTCGTGCCGGCGAACAGCACCGAGCGACCGGCCGTGTCCATGGCGATCGCGACCGACTCGCGCACGGTGTGGCCGGCGTGGAGCTGCTCGCGGAAGCGGGTGACGATCAGCAGCGCGTAGTCGATGCCCACGCCGAGGCCGATCATGATGCCGAGGAACGTGGCGAAGTCGGGGATCGTCAGCACGTTGCTGAGCAGGGTGATGACCGTCGTGCCGAGCCCGATGCCGAACAGCGCCACGCCGACGGGCAGGCCCATGGCCAGGACCGAGCCGAACGCCACGATCAGGATGACGATGGCGAAGGCCAGGCCCAGGAGCTCGGTCGACGGCTCCTCGAACTCGGCGAAGATGAACCCGCCCAGCTCGATGTCCAGGCCCTCGATGTCGGGCGCCTCGTCGAGGATGTGGTCGCGGATCTCGCCGGCCCGGGTGAAGTCCACGTCCTCGGGTAGCTCGACGTCGGCGTACGCGATGCGGCCCTCCTCGGGGCCCCGGGACGAGATCTGCCGCTCGCCGCCCTCGTCGTAGGGGCTGGCCACGCCCACGACGTCGCGCTGCTCGGCGACGTCCGCGAACAGGTCCTCCATGGCGGCACGGACGTCGGGGTCGTCGACGCCCTGGTCGGCGCTGAACACGATCGTGCCGATGGCGCCGGTTCCCTCGCCGCCGAAGTGGTCGTCGAGGATGTCGAAGCCCTGGCGGGACTCGACGTCGGGCAGGTTGAACTCGTCGCGGAAGGCGCTGCCGGTGGCGCCGGACACGGCGCCGCCGAGCACGAGTACGGCGATCCACAGGCCGAGGACCGGCCAGCGATGGTCGTGGCACCAGGTGCCGAGGCGGGAGAACACGGGCTTTCTCCTGGGGGAGGGGACGGGTGTGATGGTTGGACTCTGCCGAGAACGGGAACTCATCGGTCGGCGGCGGAGGTCCCCGGGTGCAGGACCTTCGCCGCCGAACAGGTGGACACGACGCTGTACGACGATGCCGTGACAGGACCGTCGATCACGAACGGTTTTGCATGGGCGAACCGGTCTCCAGGAGTGTCTTGAGCCCGCTGAGCACCCACGGCCAGCCGCCGCCGCCCTCGCCGTCGCTGCTCCCGTCGGTGATCAGCGACAGGCGCGGTGCGTTGGTCAGGTCGTGCGTGAGGGTGAGCCGGCAGACGCCGTCGTCCTGCGGGTCGATCTCGTAGGTGAGCCGGGTGAAGCCCTCGGGCTCGTTGTCGGGGTCCATGAGCATGCGCCAGGTCTGGACGAGCCGCCGGGGCGGGTCGGACTCCAGCACCTCGCCGTCGAGGATGACCTCGGGGGCGCCGAACGCCTTCATCTCGTCGTTGGCGTAGCTGCGGAACGCGCCGCCGGGCCGCAGCTCGTAGTCGACCCGGCCGCCGTAGCCGTAGCGGTCGGTCCAGTCGGGGCTGGTGATCGCCTCCCAGATCGCCTCGGCGCTGGCCCGGATGTGGACCCGGTACACCTGGACGGAGGTGGCGGTGGTGGTGTCTGTCATGCGTCGGCCTCCAGTTGCCGCTTGAGATCGGTGAGCGCCGTCACCCGGCGCTCCGTGTACTTGTCGATCCACCGGTCGTGGATGAGACGGATGGGGACCGGGTTGAGGAAGTGCAGCTTCTCCCGCCCTGACCGCCGGGTGACGACGAGGCCGGCGTCCTCGAGCACCCGCAGGTGCTTCATCACGCCGAAGCGGGTCATGTCCACGTCGGCCTCCAACTCGGACAGCGTCCGCCCGTCGCGGGCGAAGAGCCGGTCGAGCAGGAGCCGCCGGGTCGGATCCGCGAGCGCCTTGAACACGCGGTCGTCGTCGCTCACGCCGGGCAAGATAGGTGACCAAACGGTCACATGTCAAGAACCGGCTGGCGCGCCGCTCGTCCCATCCAGCACCGTGGCGCCGGTGATCGAGGAGCTGCGCCTCGCCTTCCGGCCGCCCCTCTGGCCCGACAGCCTGTTCGGCCACCTGGTGGCGACCGGCGTCCCCGGTGTCGAGGAGTGGCGGGACGGCACGCTGCGGCGGACGCTGCGGCTGCCCGGGGGACCCGGTGTGGTGGCGCTCACGCCGGGGCCCGACCACGTGGCCTGCCGGCTCCGGGTGATGAACGGGTCCGACGTGGGGGTGGCGGTCGCCGCCTGCCGCCGGCTGCTCGACCTCGACGCCGACCCGGGCGCCACGGGCACGGCGCTGGCGGCGGACCCCGCCCTGGCGCCACTGGTGGCGATCGCCCCCGGCCGGCGCGTCCCCGGGACGGTCGACCCGGCCGAGATGGCGCTGCGCATCGTGCTCGGCCAGCAGGTCAGCGTGGCCGCCGCCGGCACCCTCGCCGCCCGTCTGACCGTGGCGGCCGGCGAGTCCGTCGAGGACCCCGAGGGCGGGCTGGGCCGCCTGTTCCCGACGCCGGCCGCGATCGCCGCCGTCGACCCCGCGGTGCTGGCCATGCCGGCGAGCCGGCGCACGACCGTGCTCACGCTGGCTCGGGCGCTGACCGACGGCACGGTGGACCTCCGGCCGGGAGCCGACCGTGCCGCCGCGCTGGCCGCGCTCGGCGACCTGCCCGGCATCGGGCCCTGGACCGTGGCGATGGTGGCGATGCGGGCGCTCGGCGACCCCGACGCGTTCCCCGCCACCGACCTCGGGGTCCGTCTCGCGGCGCGGGCGCAGGGCCTGCCGGCCACGCCCGGCGCGCTGCGGGCGCGCGCCGAGCGGTGGCGCCCGTGGCGCGCCTACGCGGTGCAGTACCTGTGGGGGAGCGCCGACCACGCCGTCAACCGGCTGCCGGCCGCGGGCACCTAGGCCGGGGTCGGCATGGGCTCCTCGCCGGTCGGGGGGCGCTCGTCCCGCTGGGGGCGGGGCGTGCGGACGTCGTCGACGGTCACGTTGACCTCGACCACGGCCAGCCCCAACATGCGCTGCGTCTGGCGGGCCACGTTGGCCTGCACCTGGCGGGCCACGTCCAGGACCACGTGGCCGAACTCGACCATGATCGTCACCGAGATCGCCACCTGGTGGCCGGACACCTCGGCCTTGACGCCCTGGTCGCCGCGCTTGTTGCCGATGCCGATGCGCTCGCGCACGCTCTCCAGGGCCCGGGCGAAGTCGCCGCCGAGGTCGGCCACGCCGGGCACCTCCATGGCGGCGAGGCCCGCCACCTTCTCGACGACCTCGTCGGCGATGTGGATGCGGCCCTTCAGCTCGCGAGGCGGCGGTGCGGCGGCGTGCACGGGCTGGGCCGCCGGCGCCGCGGCCGCAGGCGGGGCGGCGGCCGGCTGTGCTGCGGTCGGCTGGGCCGCAGCCGGCCGATCGGTCGTGGTCGTGCCCGACGCGGCCGCTCCGGCGGGCGGCCGGGGCTCCTCGACGCGGGGTTGGTAGGGCGCAGGTCCGTTCGGCGTTCCCCGCTCCCCAGCGCTGTAATCGCTCACTGCTGCCTCCTGCTCGCGTCCGCTCATCCTGGCCGAGTTGTCAACCGTGCGCAGGTCGCGCGGCGGCGCCGTTACGGTGGGTGGCATGGCCAAGCCCGACGTGAGCATCCCCGACACGCCTCCGCCCACCGACCTCGTCATCGACGACCTCGTCGTGGGCGACGGGCCCGAGGCCTCGAGCGACCAGCCGGTGGAGGTCCACTACGTGGGGGTGGCCTGGTCGAACGGCCGGCAGTTCGACGCCTCGTGGGACCGTGGCGACACGTTCAACTTCACGCTCGGCGCCGGCCAGGTCATCGAGGGCTGGGACCGCGGGGTCGCCGGCATGCGGGTCGGCGGCCAGCGGCGCCTCACCCTGCCACCCGAGCTGGCGTATGGGCCCCGGGGCGCCGGCGGCGTCATCGGCCCCGACGAGACGCTCGTCTTCGTGGTCGACCTGGTCGGCGTCGGCTGACCCCGAGCCTCACCGTCGCGCAGGCACGCAGCGTGTCCGTCGCGCCGCCGCCCGACGACCTACGCTGTCGTGGCCGGTCGCACGCGATCGGTCGCCGCTAGGGGAGGACGATGCGCGGAGGCGACGGATCATGACGGCCCTGTCGGAGGAACCAGCCGGCGGCGTCGCCGAGGACGCGACGGGTGACCTGGTCACCGCCGGCATCCCGCCCGACGTCGCCGCCCGCCTGCTCCGCGCCCTCGACCGGGCCCCGTCCGCCGTCGTGTCGCTCATCGAGCCCGACCTCACAACGGCCTGGCTCAGCACCTCGGCCGACTGGGTCATCGACACCGACCCCGACGGCCGCATCGGGCGCGAGTCGATGGAGCGGGTCCACCCCGACGACATCCCCAAGCTGCTCCACGGCCTCGCCCAGCTGCGGGCCGCGGCCCGCGAGGGGTCGCCCGGCACGGCGATCATCGAGCCGCTGCGGTACCGCAAGCGGCGGCGCGACGGCACCTGGATCACGATGGAGGCGCTCGTCCAGAACCTGCTGGACGACCCCGGGGTCAACGGCCTGCTGCTCGTGTCCCGCCCGACGGGCGGGGTGCTCGACCGGGTCACCGGGGTGGTGGATCTGCTGGTCGCCGAGGCGCCGCTTCCCGACGTGCTGGCCGCCTGCGCCCGCATCGTCCCCGACTATCTCGGCGACGCCGCCGTGGTGGCGCTCGTCGAGGAGCGCACGATCATCGGGGTCGACGCCGACTCGCCGGCCGCCGTGCTGGTGGCCGACGACCGCTGGTGGCGTCCCGCGCTGGAGGACGGGCGGGCCCGCACGACGGCGCGGTTCGCCGGGTTCCCGCCCGACCTCGTGGCCACGGGGCGGGCCCACGGCTACGCCTCGGCGTGGGTGATCCCGCTGCCCGACCCCGGGTCCGGCGCGCCGATCGGCTGCGTCGTGGTGTGGGTGTCGACGATGCTCGAGCACAGCGTCGGCACCGAGCACAGCCTGCGCCAGACGACCCGGCTCGCCAGCCTCGTGCTGGCCGAGCAGCGCCGCCACCGGTCGCTGCGCCGCGAGGCGCTCACCGACCCGCTGACCCGGGCCGGCAACCGCTCGGCCCTGCGCCAGCGACTCGACGACGCTGCCGGCACGGTGACGCTCGCCCTCGTCGACCTCGACGACTTCAAGCCGGTGAACGACACCTACGGGCACGACACAGGCGACGCGGTCCTGCGGGTCGTGGCCGAGCGGCTCATGGGCACGGTGCGCGAGGGCGACCTGGTCGCCCGGTTCGGGGGCGACGAGTTCGCGGTCGTGTTCGCCGACGGCACGACCGTCGACGGGGCGCGGCCCTCGGTCGACCGGATCGTCGCCGCCATCGCCGAGCCCGTGCCGTGCGACGCCGGCATGGTGTTCGTGAGCGCCAGCGTGGGCCTGGCGGCCGGGCGGCCCGACGAGGTGGTCCACAGGGCCGACGCCGCGCTCTACGAGATCAAGCGGGCGAAGCAGCTGCCGTCGACCCAACGCCCGCCCCGCGACCCCGGGCGTCGCTGATCGAGCCACTCCTCGTCTGGCGCGCGTCCGCCGCCGCAGCCGTCGCCGTCGTCGCCGTGTCGGTGGCGCCGGCCTGCCAGGAGCCGGCGCCCACTGTGCGCCGGAGGCCGCGCCGTCCGACACCGGGCGCTACATCGTCACGCTGCGCTCCGGCATCGCGAACGTGGCCGCGGAGGCCAGCAGGCAGCTCGGCGCCCACCGGCCCGGCGCACGGCCCGACCGGGGTTCTTGCCCGCCGCGCCTCTGGTCCCGCGGGGGATGGCGGGCCGACCCTCCCCGGTACGATGCGGTCGGCAGAGGGGGAGCGATGAAGTTCGGCGTGTTCTACGAGTTGCAGCTGGCGCGCCCGTGGCGGCCGGACAGCGAGTACCGGCTGTACCACGACGCCCTCGACCAGCTGGAGCTCGCCGACCGGCTCGGCTACGACCACGCCTGGGTGGTCGAGCACCACTTCCTCGAGGAGTACTCGCACTCGTCCGCGCCCGAGGTGTTCCTGGCGGCGGCCAGCCAGCGCACGTCCCGGATCCGGCTCGGGCACGGCATCCTCCAGCTAACGACGACCCACCCGGCCAAGGTGGTCGAGAAGGTGGCGGCGCTGGACTTGCTGAGCGACGGCCGCGTCGAGTTCGGGATGGGGGAGAGCGCCAGCATCACCGAGCTCCACCCGTTCGGCGTGCGGTTCCGCGACAAGCGCGAGCTGTGGGAGGACGCGGTGCGCTGCGCCATCCCGATGTTCGGCGAGGGCGGGGTCGAGTACCAGGGCACGCACTTCGACTTCCCGTTGCGCAACGTGCTGCCCAAGCCCCGGCAGAAGCCGCACCCGCCCCTGTGGACCGCATGCTCGCAGATCGAGACGATCGAGTACGCCGGCCGGCGCGGCCTCGGCGCGCTGGGGTTCCAGTTCGTGAGTGCGGATGCCGCCACGGCCTGGGTGCACGCCTACTACAACGCCATCACCAAGCGGCTCGACCGGCTGTGCGACTATCCGGTGAACCCCAACATCGCCCTGGTGAGCATGTTCATGTGCGCACCGACGGACGAGGAGGCCCGGGCCCGGGCCGACGGCGCCACGTTCTTCCAGTTCTGCCTGCGCTACTACAACAGCCCCGACCGGCGCCGGCCCGACCCCGGCGAGGTCAACATGTGGGACGAGTACACGGCGTGGAAGCAGGCCAACCCCGAAGGGGCCGAGCGAGCGCTGTCGGGCGGGCTCATCGGGTCGCCCGAGACGATCCGGCGCAAGCTGCGCAAGTTCGAGTCCTCGAACATCGATCAGGTGATCCTGCTGAATCAGGCGGGGCGCAACACGCACGAAGACATCTGCGCCAGCCTCGAGCTGTTCGCGGCGGAGGTCATGGGTGAGTTCCACGCCAACGTCCCGGCGCACGAGGAGTGGAAGGCCGCGGTCATGGCGGGCGAGCTCGACCTCGACGAGATCGACACCAGCCGGTTCACGCAGCGCTTTGGCGCCAAGTCGGTGCGTCTCTAGGCGATTTGGCGGCGTATCCGCCGAGTACCCGGCGTATGCGCCGCCAAATCGTAGAGGTCCCGCAGCTCCCGCCCCGTCGTCCCGGCTTGCTTGGTCACCTGGTCGTACGTGACCTCGACGACGTCCCAGCCGAGCCGCTTGAGCCGGCGCCGGCGGAGGCGGTCCCACTCGTGGGCCCGCTTGCCGAAGTGGTGGGCGAGGCTGTCGCACTCGACGGCCCACCGGATGGCAGGCCACGCCAGGTCGAGGAAGGCGACGAAGTCGCCGTCCCGCACGCAGTGCTGGAGCACCGGCTCGGGCAGGCCGAACCGGCGCACGAGCCGGACCGCGCTCGCCTCGAATCCGCTGTCTGTGAACCGCCCGGTGCCCAGTCGCTCGGCCAGCATCTCCGCCATGACGCGCGACCCCCGCCGACCCTGGCGCTTGAGCTCGCGGTGGCGCTGGGCCACGGCCTCCAGCGTGCCCGGCCGCCGGCGGCAGGCGCAGTCGAGCGCCTGTGCGACCCGGAACGGGTGGGCGACGGCCGGCAGGTCGAGCACGGTCCGGACCACCGATGTGCACGGGATGCCGTCGACTTCGTCGAGGTCGACCCCTCGCAGGTTGCGGGTTTCGTGCACGACCCAGGCCGACCGGCGCCGGCGCAGGCCGTGCAGCGTCAGCACCTCGATCTGCCGCGGCTCGAACCCGTCGAGGGCCCACAGCGCGGCCGCTGTGCGGTGCGAGGCGAAGCCGCCACCAGAGAGTGCAGCCACGCTCGCACGTTGCCGCCAGGTGACGGCCGATCCGGCGATCACCAGCACGTTCGCCGCCGGCCGGAGCAGCCGGCGCTGGTCGACCCACGAGGTCAGCGTCGACTCGGACAGCCCGAGCTCGAGCGCCGAGCGTCGGCCGATGGCGCCGTGCCGGTGAGCGGCGTGCTGGGCGAGAAGTGACCAAAGATCCACGAAAGGGATCGTAGACCAGCTATTTGGCGGCGCATGCGCCGCCATCTCGGCGTATACGCCGCCAAATCACCCTCGCCAGGCTGCGACCATCGCCGCCTGGACCCTGCGCATGCCCCGCAGCCAGCGCTCGCGGTCGCCGGCGCGGCGTTGCTCGTACGTGGCGACCTCGGGGTGGGGGAGGATGAGGAAGCGCTCCTCCCGCAGGCCCTCGACCACGGTGGCCGCGACCTGGTCGGGCGACAGGATGCCGTCGCGTCCGGCGGTCGATTCGACGCCCGTGTCGCCGACCGACGCGCGGGCGCCGCCGGCCATGGCCGTGGCCACCGCCTGCGGGCACAGGCACGAGAACCGGACGCCGGAGTCGCCGTGGGTGATCGCCAGCCACTCGGCCAGGCCGATCACCGCGTGCTTGGTGACCGAGTACGGGGCCGAGCCCAGCTGGGTCAGCAGGCCCGCGGCCGACGCGGTGTGCAGCAGGTAGCCCTCGCCCCGGGCCAGCATCGCCGGCAGCACCGCCCGGGCGGCGTAGATGTGGCTGGCCACGTTGACGCGCCACATCCGCTCCCACACCTCGTCCGCGACCTCGACGCCGCCGACGGCGATGATGCCGGCGTTGGCGCAGAAGAGGTCGACCGGGCCGAACTCCTCCTCGGTGCGGGCGACCAGCGCGATGACGTCGGGCTCGGACCCGGCGTCGGCCTCCAGGCCCAGTGCCCGGGTCCCACCCTCGGCGGCGGCGTCGATGTCCTTGGCCACCCGCTCGGCGGCGTCGCCGTCGATGTCGGCGACCACCACGGCCCGGGCGCCCTCGGCGGCGAAGGCCCGGCACAGGCCCTCGCCGATGCCGCCGCCGCCCCCGGTGACGACGGCGACGCGGTCGCGCAGCTCCATCAGCCCCGGCGCTCCATGTACTGGGCCATCCCGTCGGCGTAGCGCTTGAGGTCGGGGTCCGAGGCCAGCAGCGGCTCGAACTTCTTGCGGGCGGCGGCCCGCTTGGCGGGCAGGTACTCGGTGGGCCAGAGGCCGTCGTGGGGCCGGTACTCCTTGAGCACGTTGTTGGCCACCGTGACCTTGTGGACCTCGTCCACCCCGTCCATGACCGCCATCTGCGGCGCGCCCGCCCACATCGCCTGGAGCGGCGTGAGGTCGGTGACGCCGAGCGAGCCGTAGATGTGGATGGCTCGGTACGACACCTCGCGCAACACCTTGGCGCACGTGTACTTGCAGGCGGCGATCTGCGTGCGGGACGCCTGGGTGGACGAGTTGTCGATCGTCCACGCCGTCCACAGCACCAGCAGGCGCAGCATGTTGATCTCGGCGTAGGAGTCGGCGATGGCCTGCTGGACCATCTGGTGCTCGGCGATGGTCTTGCCGTGCGATTCGCGGGACAGGGCCCGCTCGCACATCATGTCGAACGCCAGCTTGCACTGGGCGATCGAGCGCATGGCGTGGTGGATGCGCCCCCCGCCGAGCCGCCGCTGGGCCAGGACCTTGGCGCCGTCGGGCGGGCCGAGCAGGTGGTCGAGCGGGACCCGCACCTCGTTGTAGCGGATGTGGGAGTGCAGCCGGGGGCCCTCGGCCACGAACTCGACGCCCGGCGTGTCGCGGGGGACCACGAACATGCCGGTCGTGGTCATCACGAACAGGATGTCGGCGTAGCGACCGGCGCTGGTGAACCACTTCTCGCCGTTGATGACCCACTCGTCGCCGTCACGTACGGCGGTCGTCTTGAACAGGTTGGGGTCGGACCCGCCCTGGGGCTCGGTCATCGAGTAGGCGGACCAGATCTGCTGGTCCATCAGCGGGTAGAGCCACCGCTCCTTCTGCTCGTCGGTGCCGTACGCGGCGAGCAACTCCATGTTGCCGGTGTCGGGCGCCTGCGTCCCGAAGAACCCGGGCGCGGCCGGGTAGCGGCCCAGGATCTCGTTGACCAGCGCGAGCTTCAGCTGGCCGAAGCCGGGCCCGCCCAGCTCCTCGTCGAGGAACAGCGCCCATAGGCCCCGGTCCTTGATCTGCTGCTGGTAGCCCTTGACCAGCGCCCTGACCTTCGGGTCCTGCGTGCGCAGGGCGAAGGGGAAGACGACGTTGAACGGCTCGATCTCCTCCCGACAGAACGTGTCGATCCAGTCGAGTTGCTCCTGGAACTCGGGCTCGGTCGAGAAATCCCAGGCCATGGCGCGCTCCCCCTCGGTTCCCGGGTTTGATGCACGTGCATCAGTGGCTGGTGCGCTCGCATGGTACCAGCACCCCGGGACCGCCGGGCGGCCGTGAGACGCGCCGATGGCGGCCGCCCCCGCGGCCGCCATCGGACGGGTGACCCCGGGCTCAGCCGGGGCAGGTGTTGCGGTACTCCTGGATCTCCGCGCTGGGCGCCGGCGGTGGCGGGCAGATGAACTGCTCGTACCGGGTGTCGTTGTCGACGTAGCGCTTCAGCCACACGATCATCGACTTGGCCTGGACGACATTGGCGGTCGTGCCGACGCCGTGGGAGGCCCCGTTCAGCTCGACGTAAGCCTTCTCCGAGGCCGCCGGGATGCTGTTGTAGAACGGCTCCGAGTGCGATGCCACCGAGGCAACGGTGTCGTTCTCGGCGCCGACGATCATCGTCGGCACGTTGACGCCGCTGAAGTTGGTCCCGGTGTTCCAGGGCTGCAGCGGGACGGCCGCCTGGAGGCTGGCGTTGTTGTCGGCCGCGATCAGCGATCCGCCGCCACCCATGGAGTGGCCACCGACCGCCAGGCGGTTCCGGTCGATCCGGCTCGCCGCCACGCTCTGGTTGACCAGGTAGTTGAGCGCGTTCTGGAGCTGGGTCGCCCGGCTGGCCGGGAAGTCGAACCGCGAGTCGGTGTTGATCAGGAACACCACGAAGCCCTGCGACGCGATCCGCGGACCGATCCACGCGTAGCTGCTGCTGCTGGCGGTGAACCCGGGCGCGAAGGCGATGGCGCCGAACGTGCCCTGGGTGGTGGTGGTCGGGTAGTGGATCGTGCCGCCGCCGAAGCCGGCGACGAGCGACGACACCGACGCCGTGGTGGTCGCGAACGGACCGCGGTCCGCGCGAACGGACGCCTCGGTCGGGTCGGGGCCCTTGCGGAACTCCCCGGTCTGGGCACCGGCCCCCGTGGGCTGGGCGACCACGGCCACCACCGCCAGGCTCAGGCTGGCCAGGAGCGCGGCGATCGAGCCGAGCACTGACTTCTGTCTCATCGTTATCCCCCTCGTCCCGGCACACCCGGAGCGTGCCGCACGTCACATTTAAACTGACACGTCAGTAAGTAACAAGAGTGGCGTCGCGGTTAAGACAGGCGTCGGGTGCGACCCCGGGCGCGCGGGTCGTCGCGCCGAGCAGAATGTCGCCCGTGCGGGCATTCCTCGATCTCCTGCGGGCCGTGCGCGGCTCGGTGACGGTCGCCGCGAGCCGGGCCAGCCGGCGGACGCGGCTGGTGGCCGGGCTGGTCGGTCTCGCCATCGTGGCGCTCATCGGCGTGGCGGCCATCGCCGCGCTGACGGAGTCGGACGACGGCGGCGTGGCCCCCACAGCCAGGGGCTCGGATGCCGACGTGGTCCCGGACAAGGGGGACGAGCCGCCCGTCGGCGAGTCGCCCGCGGCCACCCCGACCCCGGTCCCCGGCGGCGATGCAACCCGGACCAACCGCGCCACTCCCGGCACCGGGGAGCCGGCGCCGCCTGGCACCGCCACCGGGGACGCGCCGGCGGCCGGCCCCAGCGCCGCCGAGCCCCCTGCGGGCACGACCGGCGCCCCGAGCGACACCGCGCCGACCACCAGCGGAGCGGGCGCACCGACCATCGGCCCCACCACGACCCGGCCGCGGCCGACGACGACCACCGCCACGCCGCCGGAGGACGACCCCGGGCTCATCGGCTCGCTGCTCGACGCCCTCCTCGGTGGCTGACCCGGCGCATCCGCAGCCGGGTCTGGCAGTGTGAGGCCGTGACCCGCGTCTCGTTCGCCCGCCGGCTCACCGACCTGGCCGAGGCCGACCCGGACCGCCCCGCACTGTCGTGCGGCGAGGCCCGGCTCACGCGCCGCGAGCTGGACGACGCCGCCACCGCCCTGGCCCGCGACCTCGCGGCCCGGGGTGTCGGCACCGGCGACATGGTGACGATCGCGCTGCCCAACTCCGTCGAGTGGTTCGTGGCCATCGCCGCCGCCTGGAAGCTGGGGGCGATCCCCCAGCCGGTGAGCTCGTATCTGCCGGTGCCCGAGCTGCGCGCCATCGTCGACCTGGCCGACCCCAGGGTGACGATCGGCGTGGACCCCGCGGCCGCCGGCGACCGCCCGAGCCTCCCCGCCGGCTTCCGGCCCGAGCCGCCCGCCGGCGGCGGCCGCCCGGAGCCGCTGCCCGACGCTGTGTCCCCCGCCTGGAAGGCGCCCACGTCCGGCGGGTCGACCGGGCGGCCGAAGCTGATCGTGTCCGGCGAGCGCAGCCTCCTCGACGTCGAGGGCCCCGTGCCGCTGCGGCTCGAGCCGGACGGCTGCCTGGTGATGCCGGGCCCGCTGTACCACAACGGCCCGATCGTGTGGTCGTGCCAGGCGCTGCTGTGGGGCTGCCACGTCGTGGTCCTGCCCGGCTTCGACGCCGAGGGCACGCTGGCCGCCATCGAGGCCCACCGCGCCGAGGTCGTCTACCTGGTGCCGACCATGATGAAGCGCATCTGGCGGCTGCCGGCCGCGGTGCGCGACCGCTACGACCTCGGCTCGCTGCGCACGGCCTGGCACCTGGCCGAGCCTTGCCCCCCGTGGCTGAAGGAAGCCTGGATCCGCTGGCTCGGCCCCGAGCGGATCGTCGAGCTCTACGCCGGCACCGAGGCCCAGGTCGCCACCGTCATCACCGGCGAGGAGTGGCTGGAGCACCGGGGCTCGGTCGGGCGCCCGCTCGGCGGCGAGATCATGATCTGCGACGCCGACGGCAACGAGGTGCCCCCCGGCACCGAGGGCGAGGTGTGGCTGCGCAACGGGGCCGGCCGCATCACCTACCGCTATGTCGGCGCCGAGGCGCGGCGGCGGGAGGGCGGCTGGGAGTCGCTCGGCGACTGCGGCCACGTCGACGAGGACGGCTACCTGTACCTGGGCGACCGGCTCCAGGACATGATCCTGTCCGGCGGCGCCAACGTGTACCCGGCGGAGGTCGAGGCCTCGCTGGCCGAGCACCCGGCGGTGCGGTCGTGCTGCGTGATCGGCCTGCCCGACGAGGACAGGGGCAACCGCATCCACGCCATCGTCGAGGCGGATCCGGAGGCCGTGACCGAGGCCGAGCTGATCGCCTTCGTGGGCGAGCGGCTGGCCCGCTACAAGGTGCCGCGCACTGTCGAGCTGGTCGACCGGGCCCTGCGGGACGACGCCGGCAAGGTCCGGCGCAGTGAGCTGCGGCGGCAGCGCCTCACGGCCCGCGGCGTGAGCTAGCCCAGCGAGGACCCCGGGGTGGCCGGCTCGCCGGCGCCGAGGAAGAAGATCCCGGGGTACGTCTCGAAACCGTCGCTCGGGTTGCCGGACAGGCGCGAGCCCTCGATCGACAGCGAGCCCGTGCGGTCGTTGCTGACGAAGAAAATGGCCCCGCCGCCCTCCCGGGCGTGGTTGCCTTCGAGGGTCGAGTTCACGACCCGGATCGTGAAGCGGTCGCCGTCGGCGTAGATCGCCCCACCGTTGCCGCCGCCGGGGGTGCCGGCCTTGGCCGGGTTGGCGCCGTAGCCGATGGCCTCGTTGCCGCTGAACACGCTGTTGTAGATCTCCCAGGACACGCCGATGCTCGACAGCGCCCCGCCGTTCGAGCACGAGCCCGCCTCGAACGTGCTGTCGGAGATGTAGACCGGCAGTCCCCGGGACTGGCTGAGCACCCGGATCGCGGCCCCGCCCAGGTCGGGCCCGGTCGGGTCGCAGGTGTTGCCGGAGAAGCGCGAGTTGACCACCTTGACCCGCCCGCCCCGCACGAAGATGGCGCCCCCGCCGCCACCCTCGACGGTCTCGCCGGTCGAGTCGCCGTCCGCGAAGGTCAGGTTCTGCACGGTCAGCCGCGGGTGGTCCTGGTCCTGGCAGTGGGAGGTGGTGAAGACCTGGGCCTCGTCGCACGTGTTCATGTAGAGGATCCGGCGCTGGCCGCCGCCCGACAGGGTGACCAGGCCCTTGCCGTCGAGCACGATCTCCGGCCCGGTGTCGTTGCGGACCTTGGCGGTGGCGGACATCGAGATCGTGACCGGGGACGGCCCGCAGTCGAACGTGATGATCCCGCCGGCCGCCACCGCCTCGACGACGGCGGCCGCCGCGCAGCTGGCGGGCGTGCCGGTGCCGATGACCCGATCGGGGTTCGACGTGTCGACCGCCCGGGCCTCGGCCGGGACGCTGGCCCCGCCGGCCCCGGTGCCGGCCGCGCCGGCCGCCGCCGAGGCGGTGGCCCCGCCGCCCCGGGTGCGGACTCCCGGGTTGTT
>DASRJM010000126.1:0-13106 GCA_035649475.1 Acidimicrobiales bacterium | reverse complement strand
CGCGGTGCCCGGGGCCCGCTCGGGTGTGGTGGGGGGCGGCTCCAGGTCGGCGTCCCGGCCCGAGCGCAGGGACACGACGGCGACGCCGGCGACGAGGACGACCGCCAGCACGGCGAGCACGATCACGATTTCCATGGCGTCACGGAGCCTACCGGTCCCCCCACGCGCCCCCGGCCCGGGGTGGGGGCGTCCCAGCGGCTGCCATGAGCCGGGGCGCGCCCGCCCCCCTAGCGTCGGTGTGATGGAGCCGCTGATCCCCACCCGCTACGAGACCGAGCGGCTGTGGCTGCACCGGCCGGTCGAGGACGACGTCGACGCCTTGCTGCCCCTGTTCGACGCCGAGGTCGTGCGCTACCTCGACGGCAAGGTGCCCGACCGCGACGACATGTGGCGGGGCGTGTGCACGTGGATCGGGCACTGGGAGCTGCGGGGCTTCGGCATGTACACGTGGGTCGACAAGGAGACGGGGGCCGTCGCCGGGCGGGGCGGCCTGTGGTTCCCGTCCGGCTGGCCCCAGCTGGAGGTGGGTTGGACCCTCGGCCGGGCGTTCTGGGGCCGGGGCTACGCCACGGAGGTCGGCCGGGCCATGCTCGCCCTCGGGTGGGAGGCCCTTGACCCGCCCTGGATGTGCAGTGTCATCCACCCCGACAACGCGGCGTCCCAGGCAGTGGCCGAACGGCTCGGCGGCCGGCCGGTCGAGTCCCGCGTCCTGCGGGGCTTCCCCGTCGACATCTGGCGCTACGAGCGGCCCTGAGTCGGCTCGCGCCGTGACGCAGGCGATCCGGTTGCCGCACCGACCCCGGCGTCAGGCGCCGGCCGCCACCTTCTCGCTGACCACCTTGGACGACCCGCCCGGCTGCATGGTCACGCCGTAGAGGCAATCGGCGGCCTCCATCGTCCGCTTCTGGTGGCTGACGACGATGAGCTGCGCCTCCTTGCGGAACTCGGCCACCAGGTCGAGGAAGCGGTGCAGGTTCACGTCGTCGAGGGCGGCCTCGACCTCGTCCATGACGTAGAAGGGCGACGGGCGGCTGCGGAACACCGCGAACAGGTAGGCCAGGGCGGTGAGGGAGCGCTCGCCGCCGGACAGCAGCGACAGCTTCTTCACGTTCTTGCCCGACGGCTTGGCCTCCACCTCGATGCCGGTGTTGAGCAGGTCGTCGGGGTCGGTCAGGCGCAGCCGTCCCTGTCCCCCCGGGAACAGGGTGGCGAACAGCTGCTCGAAGTTCTCGCTCACGTCGGCAAAAGCGGCGGCGAAGACCCGCACGATCTCCTCGTCGATGGCCCGGATGACCTTGGCCAGCTCCCGCCGGCTGGCCTTGATGTCGTCCATCTGCTCGGTGAGGAACGTGTGCCGCTCGGCTAGCGACTCGTATTCCTCCAGGGCGAGCGGGTTGATCGGCCCCATGATCCGCAGCTCTCGCTCCAGCTCCCGGACCCGCACGGTCGGGGTCATGCCGTCGGCCATGTCGGGGGCCGGGGCCGTGACCGCGGCCTCCGGCTCGACGTCGAGCTGGGAGCGGCACACCTCGATCGCCTGCTCCAGCCGCAGCCGGACCTCGGCCTCCTCCAGCTCGGTGCGCTGGGCGTTCTCGCGACGCTCGGTCAGCGACTTCTCGGCGCCGGCGCGGTCGCGGCGCAGGCCGTCGAGGCGGGCCGACAGCGCCCGCTGGGCCGCGGTCTCGCGCTGGCGCCGCTCCTGGAGGTCGACAAGCCGGGACTCGAGTCCGGCCAGCCGGTCCTCGACGAACGCCGCCAGTCGGTCGAGTGCCCGCTCGGTGGCGTCGAGCTCGGTGCGGCGCTCCTCGGCCTGGCGGCGGGCGGCGACCGAGCCGGCCAGGCGCTCCTCGACCTCGGCCAGCCGCCGCTGGAGGAACGTGTTGCGGTCGGCGAGGGCGGTGCGGCGCTTGTCGAGATCGGTGCGGAGGGCGGCGACCGCGCCGGCCTGCTCGTCGAGGCGGCGGCGGTCCTCGGCCATGGCCGCGGCCCGCGCCCGGCGCTCCTCCTCGGCGGCCTCCAGCGCCGGCAGCTCGGCGGCCAGGTCGGCGGCCCGGGCCTCGTCGCGGGCCAGCCGGTCGGCGCCCTCGCCCTGCTGCGCGGCGGCCGTCGCCAGCTCGGCGGCCGCGTCGCCGCGGTCGCGCAGCGCCCGGTCGCGGGCCGCGCTCGCGGACGCCGCGCTGCGCTGGTGGCCGTCGAGCGCCGTGGTGGCGGCGGCCTCGGCCTGGCGGGCCTCGCCCAACGCGGCGCGGGCCCGGTCGTGGTCGGCCACCGCGGCCTCGGCGTCGGCCGCGGCTGCGGCCGCACGCTCGCGGGCCTCGTCGAGCGCGGCGCCGGTGGCCCCCGTCGTCGCGGTGGACACGTGCCAGCCGGCGGCGCCGAAGCGCCCGCCCTGGCGGGTGACGACGACGGCGTCGGGATGGGCGAGCGTGGCGTCGACCGCCGCGGGCCACCCGCCCTCGACGACCACGGCGGCGCCCAGCAGACCGTCCAACAACGGGCCGACCTCGGGGCGGCGGGGCCGGACGTGGCGCAGCACCGGCTCGCCGACGGGCGGGACGGGCGGGCGGCCGGGGATCACGCCCAGCGCCAGCACGGCGGCGGACACGTCCCCGGCGGCCAGGACACCGAGGGCCCGGCGGCCGGCGTCGACCGAGTCGACCACGACGGCGCCCAGCGCCTCGCCGCACGCGGCCTCGATGGCGGCCTCCCAGCCGGGATCGACGTCGACCAGGTCGAGCAGCGTGCCGACCACACCATCCACGCCCGCGAGCCGCTCGGCGCCGGCGCGGGCCCGGGCCTCGTCGAGGGCGAGGCTCAGCGCGTCGGCGCGGGCCTTCCAGGTGTGGCGCTCGGCCTGGGCGGCGTCGCGGCGCTCGTCGGCGGCCTGGGCGGCGGCCTCCGCGGCCTCCCGGGCAGCGCGGGCGTCCTCGACCGCGGCGGCCAGTGCGGCCTCGTCGCCCAGGCCCTCGATCTGGGCGACGGCCTCGGCCGCTTCGGCGTCGAGCCGCTCCAGCCGCGACCGCAGCTGGGCCGCCCGCTGACTGGATCGGGCGGTGTCGGCCGTGGCCCGGTCGAGCCCCTTGCGCAGCGCGCCCAGCTCGCCCCGCACCTCGGCCGCCCGGCCGTCGGGGGCGGTGACGCCGCCCGCCCAGGTGGTCTCGAACGCGGCCCGGGCCTGGGCCAGCGCCTCCTCGGCCGCGGCCAGACCGTCGGTCTCGGGGCCGAGCTCCTCGGACTCGGTGGCCAGGCCGGCCAGGTCGGACCGGAGGTTGGCGGCGTCGGCCTCCAGGCTGGCGATCACGCCCTGGTCGACGAACGCGGACCGCTCCCGGTCGACTCCCCGGCGGCGCTCGGCCAGCAGCGCCAGCTGGCCCCGGGCCTTCTCCCGCAGGGCCTGGGCCCGGGCCAGCACGTCGCCGACCTCGCTGCCGCCCAGCGTCCCCAACTCGGCCTCGGCCGTCATCACCTCGGTGTCGAGCTCGGTCAGGCGCCGGGTGAGCAGCGACTCCTCGTTGCGCAGCTCGGCCCGCGCCGCGGTCGCGTCGCCGAGCCGGCGCTTGAGCGTGGACAGCTCGCGCCCGGCCACGAAGATCTGCAGCGCCCGGAGCTCGCCCACCAGGTCGCCGTGGCGGCGGGCGGCGTCGGCCTGGCGCTCCAGCGGGCGCAGCTGGCGGCGCACCTCGCGCAGCAGGTCGCTGAGCCGGGTCAGGTTGGCCTCCGTCGCCACCAGCCGACGCTCCGACCGTTCCTTGCGCTTGCGGTGCTTGAGGACGCCGGCGGCCTCCTCGATGATCAGGCGCCGCTCCTCTGGCCGGGCGTTGAGCACGGCGTCGATCTGCCCCTGGCCGACGATCACGTGCTGCTGGCGGCCGACGCCGGTGTCGCTGAACAGCTCCTGGACGTCGAGCAGCCGGCACGGGACACCGTTGATGGCGTACTCGCTCTCGCCCGAGCGCCACAGCGTGCGGGTGACGGTGACCTCGCTGAACTCGAGAGGCAGCAGCCCCGCGCTGTTGTCGATGGTGAGGCTCACCTCCGCCCGGCCCAGCGCGGCGCGCGTGGACGTGCCCGCGAAGATGACGTCCTCCATCTTCTGGGACCGCACCGCGGAGGGTGCCTGGGCCCCGAGGACCCAGCCGATGGCGTCGACCACGTTGGACTTGCCCGAGCCGTTGGGCCCGACCACCACGGTCACGCCCGGCTGCATCTCCAGCAACGTCGACTCCGCGAAGGACTTGAAGCCCTTGAGCGTGAGCGCCTTCAGGAACATCGAACCCCCAGGCTAGGTGAGGCCGCTACCCCGTCCGGGGGACGGTCAGACCTGACAGCTCGGGCACCAGTAGGTGACCCGGCCGCCGGAGCGCTGCCTCGTCACCGTCTGGCGGCAGCGCCGGCACGGCTCGCCGTCGCGACCCCACACCTGCAGCTCCTCCTGGAACCCGCCCGGCTTGCCGTGCAGGTCGGTGAACGGGTGCTCCTCGACGGAGGTCCCGTGGTGCTTGGTCGCCTCGTGGAGGATCTCCACCAGCGACCGGTAGAGCCGGCGGATCTCCATGGTGGACACCGTCGACACCTCGCGGTCGGGGCGCAGCCCGGCGTCGTGGAGGATCTCGTCGGTGTACAGCCCGCCGAGGCCGACCACGAAGGTCTGGTCGAGCAGCAGCGGC
Organism: Acidimicrobiales bacterium; assembly: GCA_035649475.1. Classification (GTDB taxonomy): domain Bacteria; phylum Actinomycetota; class Acidimicrobiia; order Acidimicrobiales; family VFJN01; genus ZC4RG19. The sequence goes on along the minus strand of DASRJM010000126.1, from coordinate 8,439 downwards.
TTGAGCTTCTCGTTGCGCCGGTTGACCAGCGCCTGGGCGAACGACGTCCACGACACCGGGGCGGCGACGGGGTCGAGCCCGAGGGTGGCCAGCTCCGGCATCTCCTCCGTGAGGAGGTCGGAGGTGACCACGAACGCCTCGGCCGCGTGCTCCGGGTCCGCCATGCGCAGCTGCCCGCCCTGGGTGAAGCTGATGACCAGTTGGGTGTCCTTGGCGGTCTCGTCCTTGGGCGCGGCCCGCAGCAGGCCTCCGGTGGCGCCGATGTCGACGACCATCAGGTCGCCGCTGTCGAGCGTGAACACGAGCAGCGAGCCGCGGCGGTCGACGCTCTTGATCTTGGCGCCCTCGACCCGGGCCTGGAACGCCCTCCGGGACCCGTTGCGGTGCACGGTCCTGGCCACCGGCACCTCGACGGACTTGACGCGCCGGCCCACCGTCTCGCGCTCGAGACCGCGACGGAAGGTCTCGATCTCGGGCAGCTCAGGCATCTTCGCTCTCCAGCTGGGCCAGGAGCGTCGTGTAGGCGTCCCGGGCGGCCACCTGTTCCGCCTGCTTCTTGGATCGCCCGTCACCGGTGCCCCGGGGCTCGCCGGCGACCGCCACCGTGACGTGGAAGCGCCGCGCGTGGTCGGGGCCCTCGGCCAGGGTCTCGTAGCGCGGCTGCTCGTCGAAGTGACGGGCGGACAGCTCCTGGAGTCGGCTCTTGTAGTCCTGGCCGCCCGGCCCGCCCGCGTGCGCCTCGGCCACCCGGGTCCCGAGCAGGCGCAGCACGAGCTCGTGCGCCTCCCGCATGCCGGCGGCGACGTAGACCGCACCGAGCACCGCCTCGAGGGCGTCGGCGAGGATGGACGGCTTCTCGCGGCCGCCCGACTGCTCCTCGCCCTTGCCCAGCAGCAGATGGTCGCCGAGGTCGAGCTCGTCGGCCACCTCGGCGAGCGTGACGGCGTTGACCACGGCCTTGCGGACGTCGGTCAGCTCGCCCTCGCTGAGCGTCGGGTAGGCGTGGAACGCGTGGTCCGTGATGATCAGCCCGAGCACTGCGTCCCCGAGGAACTCCAGCCGCTCGTTCGAGTCGTGGCCCGGGTTCTCGGCGCACCACGACCGGTGGACGAGCGCGGGGGCCAGCACCTCGGGGGCGTCGAGGGTGACGCCGAGGCGCTCGGCCAGCTCGGGAAGTCGAGGGACGGGAAGTGGGATGGTCGCCGCCTCAAAGACGGGCGAGGACGTAGTCGACGGCGTCGCGCACGGTCTTGATGTCCTCGAGGTCCTCGTCCTCGATGCGGAACCCGACGCTCCGCTCCCCCAGCTCCTCCTCCAGCGCCTCCGCCAGCTCGATGAGAGCGAGCGAGTCGGCGTCGAGGTCGTCGGTGAAGGAATCACCCTCGTTGATCGAGGACGGCTCGACCTCGAGGATGTCGGCGAGGCGGTCGCGGATGAGGTCGAAGACCTGCTGACGGTCCATCGGACCGCGCTCGACATGGGTCTCGGCGGGCACGTTCAACTACTCCTGGTATCCGGCAAGGACGTCGGCCAGCATAACGACGCCCGACTTTGTGCGCTTGTGAACAGATCAGGCCGGGGCGACCGCGGAGCGCAGCCGGTCGACGACCTCCGCCTCGACCATCTCCTTGGCCACCCGGACCGCGTTGACGATCGCGGTGGCCGACGAGGAGCCGTGGCTGATGATGCATACGCCGTCGACGCCGAGCAGCATCGCCCCGCCCGTCTGGTCGGGGTCGAACGTGGCGTAGAGGGGCATGAGGGCGCCGACCGCCTCGTCGGCGACGGGGGTGGCGCCCAGCGCGTCGAGCACGCTGCGGATCAGGGTCCTCATGCCGCCCTCGAGCGTCTTGAGGGCCACGTTGCCGGTGAAGCCGTCGGTCACGACCACGTCGACGTCGTCGGTCATGATGTCCCGCCCCTCGACGTTGCCGACGAAGCGGGCGCCGGCCCGGGCCAGGGCCCCGGGCCCGGTCAGCAGCGCGTACGTGTCCTTGACCAGCGGGTTCCCCTTGGAGGACTCCTCGCCGATCGAGAGCAGGCCGACCCGCGGCTCGGCGATGCCGTAGCGCTCGCGGGCGAACACCGCCCCCATCTGGGCGAACTGCACCAGCCACGGGGGCTGGCACTCGGCGTTGGCGCCGGCGTCGAGCATGACCGTGGGCGTCGAGCCCGGGACCGGGATCGGGGTGGCGATCGCCGGCCGGGCCACGCCCTTGACCCGGCCCATGCGCAGGAGCGCCGAGGCCATTGTGGCGCCGGTGTTGCCGGCCGAGACCATGGCTGACGCCTTGCCGTCGCGCACCGCCTCGGCCGCCCGCACCAGGGAAGAGTCCTTGCGGGTGCGCACGCTGGAGCCGGGGTCGGCCATGCCGATCACCTCGGACGCGGGCAGGACGTCCAGATCTCCGCGCCGTCCCTCCAGGTCCTCGGGCCGCCCCACGAGCACGACGGGAACGTCGAGCTGGGCCGCGGCCTGCCGGGCGCCGTCGACGATGGCCCCGGGCGCGTTGTCGCCGCCCATGGCGTCGACCGCGATCGGCAGCATGGTGGTGGTGTGGCCGTCGGCGGGTCGGTCAGTCGACCTCGATGGCCACGCGGCCGCCGTACCAGCCGCAGTTGCCGCACACGACGTGGGGCACCTTGGTGGCGTTGCAGCGCGGGCAGACGCTACGGGCGGGGCGGTCGAGGCGCCACGCGCTCGCCTTGCGGCTGCGGCTCTTGGCCTTGGAGGTCTTCTTCTTGGGGACGGCCATGGGTCTTCACCAGTCAGGTCGCGAAAGACAGCCCGCGCTGCGGGCACAAGCGGGAAATCGTAGCGGCCCCCCGCCGGATCCGTCGAACGCTCCGGCGGGATGCCGGCGCTCAGTCGAATCTGAGGACGTCGAGGGCGCCCCAGCGGGGGTCGGTCGGCGGCTCGGCCTCGTCGACCTCGTCGTCGGCGATCCCGACCGGATGGGCGTCGGGGTCGGGTCCGGCGCAGGCCTCGTCGCACAACGGGGCCAGCGGCAATGCCAGGGCCAGGGCCTCCCGGAGCACCGGCTCCAGGTCGAGGGCGTCGCGACCGAGCGGGTAGGTCTCGCCCTCGGTCGGACGGGGCTCGAACACTTCGCTGAGTTGGACCGTCAGCTCGCCACCGGTCGTCTCCAGGCAGCGGCGGCACTCGCCCTCCCACCAGCCGGTGGCGGTGCCGGTCACTGTCATGGTCTCGCCCAGGGACTCCAGGACGACGTCGGCTACCACGTCGCGGTCGGTCAGCCGGGCGCTCGACAGCTCCAACCCGGGGAGGGGACCCGCCAACCGGAGCCGCTGGCGCGCGCCGGGGCGCTGGGCCAGCTCGGCGATGGGGACGAGGAACGGGGGGCGACTCACCCGCTCCAGGCTAGAGGCGTCGCGCTACCGGCGGTCCTGGTCGAAGAACCCGGACGCCGGCGGCGGCTCGGGCTCGTCGTCGTGGTGGTGGCCGTTGGTCCCGGTCCGGGGTGGCGACGGCGGAAGCCCCTCGCCGGCCGGTCCCCGGAGCTTGGCCCGGCCCGCGGCGATGATCGTCATCGTCCGCTCCAGCACCGTCTCCATCTGGGCCAGGCGCTTGTCGCAGAAGTCGTCGGCCTCGTTGCGCTGGCGGCTCGCCTCGGCCCGGGCGTTCTCGACGATGCGGCGTGCCTTGGCCTCGGCCGCCTTCATCACCTCCGACCGCTGGACCATGCGCTCGGCCTGGCCCCGGGCCGCGGCCAGGATGTCGTCGGCCTCCCGCTGCATCCGGTCCAGGAACTCGTCGCGCTCCTTGAGCAGCCAGCGCGACGCCCGGATCTCGTCCGGCAGTCGCTCGATGGCCTGGTCGAGCAGGTCGAGGACCTCGTCGCGGTCGATCTTGACCTGGGTGGACAGCGGCGCCGGGCGGGCGGTGTCGATCAGCTCGTGCAGCTGGTGCAGGATGGCCTCGACATCGCCCCCCGGGGCACGCTCCGCCACCCGGGCGTCGAAGCTGTACACGAAGGAGTCGTCGTCGTCCCGCACGTCACCCGTCCCCGCGCTCGCCCACCATCTTGTCGGTCAGCATCTTGGCCACCGCCGGGGGCACCATCTTGCTGACGTCGCCGCCGTAACGGGCGATCTCCCGGATGAGCTTGGACGCCAGGTAGGAGTGCTGCGACCCCGACGGGATGAACAGCGTGTCCACCCCCGACACGTTCTTGTTCATGTGCGCCATCATCAGCTCCGACTCGAAGTCGGAGACGACCCGCAGGCCCTTGACGATGAAGTCCGCGCCCACCTCGCGGGCCAGGTCGACCACCAGGCTGGAGAACATCGTGATGCGGACGTTGTCGAGATGCGACGTGGCCTCTGCGATGAGCTGCTGCCGCTCGGCGAGCGTGAACAGCGGCTCGCCCTTCTGCGGGTTGCGGACGGCGGCGACCACCACCTCGTCGAACAGCCCGGACGCCACCTCGATGATCTCGAGGTGCCCGTTGTGGATCGGGTCGAACGACCCCGGGTACAGGACGGTGGTCACGCCGCCACACGGTAGTCCTCACGCGTCGCGGAACCGGGTACCTGCAAGCGCGGTGGGCTCGGCGAAGCCGACCCAGGTCCCGCCGTAGCGGGCCTCGCGGGTCAGGTCCCACCCCGGCGGGAGGGCGACGGGCCGGCCGGACTCGATGACCACCAGGGCGGCGGGCAGCGCGGCGAGAAGCCGGTCCCAGCCGTCGAAGGCGTAGGGCGGGTCGCAGAACACCAGGTCGAACCGGGTGCCGGCCGGGACGGTCGCCAGCCACCGCTCGACGGGCGCGCCCACGACCTCGGCGCGGTCCTCCATCCCGGCGGTCGCCAGGTTGCGCTCGACGGCCCGGCGGGCGGCCCGGTCGCTGTCCACGAACGTGACGTGCGCCGCGCCCCGCGACAGCGCCTCGACGCCGAGGGCCCCGCTCCCGGCGAAGAGGTCCGCCGCCCGCGCCCCCTCGACCGCGCCGCGGCTCCACAGCGCGTTGAAGATCGCCTCCCGCACCCGGTCGGAGGTGGGCCGGGTGCGGTCGCCGGGCGGCGCCACCAGGGGCCGGCCGCGCGCGGTGCCCCCTACGATCCGCATCGGCCGCACCGTACCGGGTGGCAAGGTTGTGCCATGACCAGCGAGCACGTGCGGGTGATCAGCATCGGGCAACCGAGGGTCCGCAACGCCATCGACTCCAAGACGGCGCAGCGGCTGCACGACGAGTTCGTGGCCTTCGACTACGACGACGACGCCCGTGTCGCCGTCCTCACCGGCGACACGGTGGCGTTCTGCGCCGGGGCCAACCTGCGGTCCCTGCCCCGGCTGCGGGACAGCGGGCCGCTGGGGCCGACGCGGCTGGCGCTGTCCAAGCCGGTGATCGCGGCGATCGAGGGGTGGTGCGTGGCCGGCGGCATGGAGCTCGCGGCGTGGTGCGACCTGCGGGTGGCGGGCGACACCGCCCGGCTCGGGTGCCTGGAGCGGCGCTGGGGCGTCCCGCTGATCGACGGCGGGACCTACCGGCTGCCACGGATCGTCGGGCTGGGCCGTGCGCTCGACCTCATCCTCACCGGCCGGGAGATCGATGCGGCCGAGGCCTCGCAGATGGGCTTCGTCGACCGGGTCGTGCCGGCCGGCACTGCGCTGGAGGCCGCACGGACCCTCGCCGCCGAGATCGCGGCGAGCCCCTGGCGGTGCGTGGTGAGCGACCGGCGGTCGGTGTACGACGGGCTGGGGCTGGACCAGGTCGAGGCGCTGGCCAACGAGGACCGGCTGGGCCGGGAGGTCATCTTCTCCGACGACTTCGCGTCCCGGGTGGCGGGGAGCTTCGGCGACCACCAGGCGAACCGGCGCGCGGAGTAGGCCGGGTGGGCGGGGGCGAGCCGGTCGAGGTCGATCAGGTCATCACCTGCATCGACTGCGGCGGGCGCGCGCATATGATCTCGTACCCGCCCGAGGACGGCTGGGAGCCCGGAGACGTCGTCGTCTACCGCTGCGAGGACTGCCTCGACCGGTGGGACCTGGTGGTGCCGGACGAGGACGGCGACGTCCTCGATCCGGACGATCCCTGACGGCGGCGACGCCACATCCTGCCCATCGTGTGCTGGCCTGTGCCGCCACCACCAGACCACCGAAGGACACCAACCCATGGATCAGACCACCACCCCCACCCGCAGGCGGATGCGGTGGGCGGCTCTCGCACTGCTCGGCACCCTCAGCCTGGTCGCCGCCGCTGCCTGCGGTGACGACGACGACGGCGGCGAGGCGGCGGCCGGCGGAGGCGGGGGCTTCTGCGAGACGATGCGGGACATCGACGAGCGCGGCTTCGAGAACCAGGAGCCCACCCCGGAGGAGCTGGAGCAGGTCATGAACGAGATGTCGGACCTGGACCCGCCGGCGGAGATCGAGGAGTCGTGGGACTCGATGCTCCAGGCCATGGGCCAGCTCCTCGTGAACCCCACGTCCGCCGAGGCGGCGACCGCGTTCGAGGAGGCCAGCCCACAGGTGGACACCTACCTGCAGGACGAGTGCGGCATCAGCTGATGTCCGGTTCCCTGAGGCCGGGGACGCCTCGGCCTCAGGGCGCCCTCTCGTAGACCGCCACCTGGCTGGTGCTGGCGGCGGTGAACGGCGACCGGTCCCACCCCGCCCACCGGTCCCGCTGGCGGAGGCCGGCGAGCCTCGCCATCAGGTCGAGCTCGGACGGCCACACGTAGCGGTAGGGGTTGGCGTGGCGGACCAGGCGGCCGTCGACATGCATCCAATGGTGCGACCAGGCGATCTGGCCGACGGTGTCGTCGAACGTCTCGATGCCGACGTGGTCCGGCTCCAGCGTGAAGACGCGGCCGGTCTCGCCGGGCGGGACGCTGCGCAGCTGCGGCACGATGACCTCGACCACGAAGCACCCGCCCGGGTCGAGGTGCGCGGCGGCGTTGGCGAACACAGCCAGCTGGTCGTCCTGGGTGGTCACGTTCATGATGGCGTTGGCCACGAGGTAGACGAGCGTGAAGCGTCCCGGGACGCGGGCGGACCTCATGTCGCCGACGGTCACCGGGACATCCTCGGTGCCGGGCTTGGCCCGGAGCTTGCCCGCCATCCCCGGTGACAGCTCGACCCCGTGGACCTCGACGCCGCGCGCGTGCAGCGGGAGCGCCACCCGCCCGGTCCCGACGGCGAACTCGAGCGCCGCCCCGTCGCCCGCCAGCCCGGCCAGGAGGTCGACGATCGGCCCGACGGCGGCCGGGTCGAACTGCGCGGCGTAGATCGTGTCGTACACCTCGGCGAAGTCGTTGTCCCACACGATCGACCCCACACCACGAGGTTGGCCCGCGCGAGCCACCGCGACCGAGCGGATTTCAGGTCGGCCACACTGAGCCGGTGATCGACCACCTTCTCGACGCATTCGACGCCGCGGTCGGGCCGGCCTCGTGAGCGGCCCCGGGCTGTGGTGCGTCGAGCGGCCGGGGTCGCTGGTGTGCCTCTTCGGGGAGACCGTCGGCCTGCGGGCGGGCGACATGTGGCTGCGGCCGGCGATCCGCCATGCGGTCGAGACGAGCCGGGTGCTGTGGCGCGAGGCGGACCGGGACGAGCTCGCGGCCAGCCCGCTCCTCGCGACCTACGCCCTGTCGGACGTGCCCCTGTCGAGCCGGCTGGGCGGGGACGCCCACGGCCGCGTCGGGGACGTCGCTCGCAGCGTCGGCGTCGACCCGGCCTCGCTGGAGGGCCTCCGCCCGTGGGTCGCCGCCCAGCTGCTGGAGGGGGCGCTGCGGGCGCGGGCCGGGCTCGACGGCGGCCTCGGCGTCGACGCCGTCATCGCTCGCCTGGCCGCGGCCGCCGGCGTCGCGACGCGGTCCGAGCTCGGCGACGCCGCCGCCACGTTCGCCTGGTTCGCCGGCCTCGGGACGGAGCTGGAGGTCGACTACCTGCAGTGGACGGTCGATCGGGTGGCGCTCGGGCCCGGCGAGATGGACCGTCAGGTCCGGGCCTGGCTCGCCGGCGACCGGACCGTCACGGAGGAGCAGAACCGGGCGCTGCGCCGGGACCACCCCCGCCTCCACGAACGCCTGCTGGTCGAGCGCAACCGGGCCTGGGTGCCGCGGATCGAGGCGATGCTCACCGAGCCCGGCACGGCGTTCGTCCTCGTCGGCGGCGCCCACCTGGCCGGGGAGGACAGCATCGTCCGCCTCCTCACCGAGGCGGGCCTGGCTCCCCGCTCGACGTCGTGATGCGGTTCCGGGCTGCGGGCGACGACCGCGTCGCGAACAAGGGGTCCAGGGGGTGACGTGACTTGGGGGCGATGGCGAGCGACGGTCGGGACTTCGTGGGGGTTCCACGACGCGAGCGGGAGCCGCTGGCGCGGGCGTCATCACCCCGAACGGAAGTCGGCGATCACCTGACCGACGACCCCGGGGGCGTCCCACCGCCACCCGAATCTGGCACGTGTGCGACCCGGG
>DASRJM010000125.1:0-17931 GCA_035649475.1 Acidimicrobiales bacterium | reverse complement strand
CCTGGCCGAGGACCGGGTGCGGTCGGCCAACGAGCATTTGGCGGCGCATACGACGGATATCCGGCGTATGCGCCGCCAAATCGATCGGGATCCGGACCTCGCCGAGCTCGGTCGCCAGGCCGCCCGCCGGGCGCTGCGGGTCGACGGCGAGCTGCCGGCCGACCTGGCCGGCGCCCACGTGGTCGAGCTGACCCGGCCGGCCAACATCGCCGCCGGGTCGGTGCCGGGAGGCGCGACCGCCTCCGTCCTCCGGGTCGATCCGGCGGCCACGGCCACCCGCGTCGTCGAGGGCGACGACCGGGCCGTGGCCCACGCGCTGGTCGCCGCCGCCGGCCGACCGCTGGTCGTCGTGTCCCGCGACGCCCACCGGCAGCCGGCCCAGGCCGCGGCCCTGCGCACCCTGCTCGCAGCCCGCCCCGACGCCGTGCACGTCGACGAGGGCTGGCCGGGTGGCGGCGACCCGCCCGCCGCCGCCCGGATCCTCACCTACGGCGCGTCCCCCGCCTGCGGCGACGCCGTCGCCGACCTGCTCGTCGGAAGGATCACCTGTGGCTGACATCGCCGTCCGCGGCGTCACCAAGTCCTACGACGGCACCCACCGGGCCGTCGACGCCATCGACCTCGACGTGGCCGACGGCGAGCTGCTCGTCCTCGTCGGGCCGTCCGGCTGCGGCAAGTCCACTCTGCTGCGGATGATCGCCGGGCTCGAGGAGGTCACCGACGGCACCATCGCCATCGGCGGCGACGACGTGACCACGGCCGAGCCCAAGGACCGGGACATCGCCATGGTGTTCCAGAGCTACGCCCTCTACCCCCACATGTCGGTGGCCCGGAACATCGGCTACCCGCTCAAGCTGACCAGGCGGCCCAAGGACGAGATCGCCCGCCGGGTGTCCGAGGTCGCCGAGGTGCTCCAGCTCACCGAGGTGCTCCACCGGAGGCCGTCGCAGCTGTCCGGCGGGCAGCGCCAGCGGGTGGCGATGGGGCGGGCGATCATCCGCCACCCCCGGGCGTTCCTCATGGACGAGCCCCTGTCCAATCTGGATGCGAAGCTGCGGGTGGAGATGCGGGCCGAGATCGCCCGGCTGCAGCGGGAGCTGGCCGTCACCACCGTGTACGTCACCCACGATCAGACGGAGGCCATGACGATGGGGACGAGGGTCGCCGTGCTGCGGGACGGCGTGCTCCAGCAGGTGGACACGCCCCAGCGGCTGTACGACGAGCCGGTGAACCAGTTCGTGGCGACGTTCATCGGGTCGCCGGCCATGAACCTGCTGGCCGGCGTCGTGGAGGTCGCCGACGGCGGCGAGGTCGCCCTGCGCGTCGGCTCGCACCGCCTGGCGCTGGACGATGCGGTCGTCGCCGCGCACCCGGGCCTGCGGTCGCTCGACGGCGGCCGGGCGGCGGTCGGCATCCGCCCCGAGGCGTTCGCCGACGTGGCCGCCGAGCCGGGCGCACCCGCCGACCGGGTGCTGGAGGCGACGGTCGACCTGGTCGAGTCGCTGGGCGCGGAGACGATGGTCCACGTGGCTCTGACCGACCCACCTCCGTCGCCGCCCGGTGGCGGTGCGGACGTCTCGCCCTGGTGGCGCCAGGTGCTGGCCCGCGGCGGGCGGGGCGTGGTGCGGCTGGGGCCCCGCAGCGGGCTGGCGGCCGGCGACGTGGTCAAGCTGGCGGTCGACACGACCCGGGTGCATCTGTTCGACGCCGAGACCGGGCTGTCGCTCCGTGCCTGACACCGTGGTCGCGGGCCTCGATGTCGGGGGGACCAAGACGCTGGCGGTCGCCGTCGACGCCGCCACAGACCTCGTGATGGCCACGGTCCGCCGGCCGACCGGAACCGGTGGCGAGGGCCTGCTGCGCTCGACCGCCGAGGTCCTGGCCGAGCTGGCGGCCGCCACCGGCCTGCCGGTGGACGGCTTCGCGGCGGTCGGCGTCGGCGTCCCCGGCCTGGTCGACCGGGATGCCGGTTCGGTCCGCCACGCCGTCAACCTGGGCCTGGGCGACGACCCGGTGGGCCTGGCGTCGCACCTCGGCGCGGTGGCCGGCGCCCCGGTGGTGGTGGACAACGACGTCAACCTGGCCGCGGTCGGCGCCGCGGTGGCGCTGGGCTGCCGGGGCGACCTGGCGTACCTGAGCGTCGGCACCGGCCTCGCCGCCGGGCTCCTGCTGGGCGGCCGGATCCGCCGGGGCGCCCACGGCGCGGCCGGCGAGATCGGCCACCTCCCGGTCGACCCCGACGGTCCGCTGTGCGAGTGCGGCCAGCGCGGCTGCCTGGAGGCGCTGGCGTCAGGCGCCGCGATCGCAGCCCGCTGGCCCTCGGGCGACGGCGAGGTGGCGGCGACGGCGTCGCTCCTGGCGGCCGCCGAGGCGGGCGACCCGGCGGCGGTGGCGGTCCTGTCGGACGTGGCCGGCCACCTGGCGGGTGCGGTGGCCCTGCTGGCCCAGACGGTGGACCCGGAGGTGGTGGTCCTCGGCGGCGGCGTGGCCGAAGCCGGTCCGGGCCTCCTCTCGGCCGTCCGGGACGCCCTGCGCCGCCGCGCGGCCCACTCGCCGGTGCTGGCCGCCATCGACCTGGCCGATCGGGTCGCCCTGGTGCCAGAGGGCGTTCCCGCGGGCGCGCTGGGCGCGGCGGTCCTGGCCCGCCGCCACCTGGAGCGCAACGGCGAGCCGGCGGCGCCCGCCGCGACGCGTGCCGCCGACCGCCGGTGAGCGACCTGAGCATCACGGGCGGCCAGACCGACCTCCACATCACGGGCGGCCGGATCGTCTCGGGTGGTGTGCAGGGCGCCCCGACCCTGGACGCGACCGGGCTGCGGGTGGTCCCGGGATTCGTCGACCTCCAGTGCAACGGCGCCGTCGGGATCGACCTGTCGACCGAGCCGGAGCGCCTGTGGGAGGTCGCCGCGGGTCTGCCCCGCTGGGGCGTCACCGCGTGGCTGCCGACGATCATCACGAGCCCGGCGGAGATCCGCGGCCGCGCCCTGGCCGCCATCCGCGCCGGCCCCCCGGACGACCGCCCGCGCGCCGTTCCGCTCGGCCTCCATCTGGAGGGCCCGTTCCTCTCCTCGGACCGCCGCGGCGCCCACCCACCGGAGTACCTGGCCGCGCCGGACCCGCGCATCGTCGTGCGCGAGTCATGGCCGGGCGCGGTCGCGCTGGTGACCCTGGCCCCGGAGCTACCCGCGGCCGCCGACGTCGTCCGCGAGCTCGCCGCCGCGGGGATCGTCGCCTCGGCGGGCCACTCGAACGCGACGGCCGCCGAGGCGCGGGCGGGCATCGACGCCGGCATCACGTACGTCACGCACCTGTTCAACGCGATGGCCCCCCTCCACCACCGCGAGCCGGGCCTGGCGGGCGTGGCCCTCACGGACGACCGGGTCCGGGCGGGGATCGTCGCCGACGGCGTGCACGTCGACCCGACGATGCTCGCCCTCGCCGCGAGCGCCCTCGGCGACCGCCTGACGCTGGTGACAGACGCCGTCGCCGCCCTGGGAGCGCCGGACGGCAGCGTGTCCCTGAGCACGCAACGCGCGGAGGCCACGAACGGCGCGGTCCGCCTCCCCGACGGCACCCTCGCCGGCAGCACGCTCTCGATGGACGAAGCCATCCGCAACCTGACGTCGGTCCCGCCGGAGGCCGCGCTGCGGGCGGCGACATCGGCCCCGGCCGCGGTCCTGGGCGACGAGACCCGCGGCACCCTGACCCCGGGCGCCCGGGGCGACGTAGTCCTCCTCGACGCCACGGGCCGGGTCGCGGCCACGGTCATCGCCGGCCGGGTCGCGTGGGAGTCCCGGTGGCGCCGATGACGAGCGCCCCGCCTCCCGCCACGCGGCGGTGCGCGTTCCCGCCCGCGATGCGCCGGGTCCCGCCCGCCGCCCTCGCCGGGGAGTCCGCGTGGAGGTCGTGATCGTCCCGGGCCCCGCCGAGGCCGGCGCCCTCGTCGGCGACGCCGTCGCGGACCTGCTGGCCGCCCGCCCCGCCGCCGTCCTCGGCCTGGCCACCGGCAGCTCGCCCCTCGCCCTCTACGAGGACCTCGCCCGCCGGCACGCCGCGGGCCAGCTGAGCTTCGCCGCCGCCCGGGCGTTCCTGTTGGACGAGTACCTCGACCTCCCGGCCGGCGACGCCCGGGGCTACCGCCGCTTCATCGCCGACAACCTCGAGCGCCACGTCGACTTCGCTCCCGGCGCGGTCCGGGCTCCGGACGTCGGCGCCGACGACGTCGTGGCCGCCTGCGCCCGCTACGAGGACGCCATCGCCGCCGCGGGCGGGGTCGACCTCCAGCTCCTCGGGATCGGCATCGACGGGCACATCGGCTTCAACGAGCCGGGCTCGTCGCTGGCGTCCCGCACCCGCATCAAGACGCTCACCGACCAGACCCGCCGGGACAACGCCCGCTTCTTCGCCTCCCTCGACGAGGTCCCCCGCCACGTGGTCACCCAGGGCGTCGGCACGATCCTGGACGCCCGCCACGTCGTCCTGCTCGCCTTCGGCGGGGCCAAGGCGGACGCCGTCTCCCGGGCGGTCGAGGGCCCGGTGACGGCCATGGTCCCGGGGTCGGCGCTCCAGCTCCACCCCCACGCCACGGTCGTGATCGACGAGCCGGCCGCCGCCGGCCTGACGCTCGCCGGGTACTACCGGGAGACGTGGGAGCACAAGCCGCGCTGGCAGGGACTCTGACCCGTCGCCGGGTGAGGGGCGCCCGGTGGGCCCGCCGCTCGCCTCCCGGGCCAGCGTCCAGGCCGGCGCGCCCGATCGTGCGTGGCGAGGGCTAGCCGTGCGCGGTCCCGGCGGCGGCCAGCCTCCGGGCCAGGGCGTCGTGCCCGTCGCCCCGAGCGACGTCGGCGGCGGTGCGACCGTCGTCGCTGCGCCGGCCGGGATCGGCACCCGCGGCCAGCAACAGGTCCACCATGCCCTCGTCACCCCGATGCGCCGCCTCGTGGAGCGGCGTGAACCCGCCGGACTGCGCCCGGTCGAGATCCGCTCCCGCCGCCACCACCAGCACGACCCCCGTCCCCGTCGGGCTGGCGGCCGCGGCGTGAGCGGCGGCGACACCCATCGGATGGGTGGCCGTCGCATCGACGTCCGCGCCCGCCCGCAACAGCACGGCGGCGGCTGCCGGGTTGTCGAAGAACAGCGCCAGCTGCAGCGGCGAGAACCCGTCCGCCGATGGCCGGTCCACGGGAGTCCCGCCTGCAACCAGCTCACCGACGCGCCGCACGTCCCCGACCGCGGCGGCCTCGGCGAGATCGAGCGACCGCAGCCCCCGGATCGCCTCGACCACATCGTCCATCCCCCGGTACCGCGCCAGCAGCAGGGCGCTGACCCCGGCGTCGTCGGTGGCACTGGCCTGGCCGGGCTCGGCGTCCAGGGCGGCCAGCGCGCCCGGTGCGTCGCCCGCGATGATCGACTCGACGAGTGACATGTAGGTAGCCTACCTATATGTCGAGCGAGCGTCGAGAGGTCGCCGGCCGCTTGCACTCGGCCGCCGTCCACCTGCTGCGAATGGCCAGGACGGTGGACGGCGAGTCCGGGCTGTCCCCGTCCCGGCTGTCCGCGCTGTCGGTGCTGGTCTTCGGCGGGCCTCGCACCGTCGGCGCCCTGGCTGCGGCGGAGGGGGTCCGGTCGCCGACCATCACCCAGCTGGTCAACGGCCTCGAGGCCGACGGCCTGGTCCGCCGCCTCCCGGCGTCGACGGGCGACGGCCGGCGGGTGGTGGTCGAGGCCACACCCGCCGGGCGCAGGATCCTCCGCCGGGCACAGGCCCGGCGGCTCGACGTTCTCGCCGCCCTCCTGGAGACGTCCGGCGAGGCCGACCTGGCCGTGCTCGACCAGGCCAGCGCCGTCCTGGACCGGCTGACCCGTGACCACATGGGCGAGGCCACGGGCGCCGGCCCGGAGACGGCGCCTACACGAACCGCAACGACGCCACCACGCTCTCGGTCCCCGGCTGGCTGAGCTCGGGAACCGCTGACGACGAACCCCTCGGCGTCAGGTTCCCGCCCAGTGCTCCCAGGCCGCCCCTGCCCGCTCGCCCGTCCACGCGCCGTCGTGGACCACGACCCGGTAGCGGAACCGCAGCTCCTCGCCGGCGGCGATGGTCCGCGGGCCGTCCCACAGGAACGAGGGGTAGACGGTGTTGGCCCAGCCCGAGCCGTAGCCCTCCCCGGCCCGGCAGGTGGCGTAGAACGGCACGGGGTGCGACGGGTTGGCGGGGTGGTCGAGCACGCACACGCCCACGGGCCGCCCGTCGGCGATCCCCGACAGGTCGCACCACCGCGACCGCTGGGCCGCCACGCGGTCGTGTGCGGCGCCGTCGTCCAGGAGCAGGCGCGTGTCGTGCCAGTCCTCCCGGCCCCGGAAGGCCAGGCCGGAGTATCCGCCCCAGGTGCCGGTGAACGGCGTGCGGTCGAGCACGGCGTCGGCGGAGGGCACCAGGGTCACGTCCCAGTCCACGGCGTAGGCGTCGCCGCCCAGCGGCACGTGGCCGAGCCGGCGCCGCTCCCGCAGCGCGACCGTCCGGCGGTCGGGGCGGATCCAGTCGAGCGCGCCCTCTACGGAGCCCGCCGTGCGGGCCGGGGGGTCGTCGTGGCGCTGGACGCCGTAGCCCGGCGGATCGAGCTCCTCCCAGAAGTTGTCCCCGTCCACGAACTTGACCACGAACCACAGGCCCCGCTGCCACGGGTGGTCGGGCGGCTCGACCCGGGTGAGGACGACGCCCGCCGGCGTGGCCAGCGGGTGGACATGCGGCTTGCGCCGGTGGTCCCAGGCGTAGCGCCAGCCACCCCTCCCGGCCGGGAAGTCGAGGCCGCCGGAGCCGGTCACGCCGCCGCCGCCATCGCCTCGTCGAGCCGCTCCAGCAGCGTGGCCAGCACGTCGTCCTCGCCAGCCGGGCGGGTCGGGCTCGACGGGTGGACGGCGGCCGTGCGCGCCCAGCCGCGCCGGCGCCACACCAGGGCGGCGTCGTGGCGGTAGGCGGGGACCGGGGCGCGGAACGCCAGAGCCCCGAGGGCCTGCAGCGCGTCGTCGAGCTCCAGGGCCCGGGCATCACCGTCCGCCCACAGCCGGTCCCGGCGGGCGAAGGCGTCCGGCGCCAGGGTCGACAGGCCCAGCAGGTAGTCGCTGCCCCACCGCACCATGTCGATCGCCCGGTCGTTGCCGGTGAGGACCAGGAACCCCGGCCGGCACCGGTCCCGGACCGCCACCCGGTCCCACTCGGGCGCCCGGGACAGCGACGAGTGCTTGGCCCCCACCACCTGGGGGATCTCCAGGATGGCGGTGAACGTGTCCAGGTCCCAGATGCGGCCGCGGGGGTGGAACTGGCGGCTGAGCTCGAAGCCGAGCAGCCGGTCGACGGCCCCGGCCACCGCCGCGTGGGCGCCGGCCAGCGCGCCCTCGGCCAGCGCGGCCAGCCCGGCGGACGGGAACAGGATCGGCACGCCGCCCGCCGCCGCCACCTCGGCCAGCGCGGCCCGGTGCGCGCCGGCCTCGAACCGGGGATCGTCGCCGTCCACGTGGGCGCCGGCCACGAACGACCAACCCGGCACCGGCTCATCGCCCGCGAGCGTCGCCGCGGTGACCGCCAGCACGCGGGCCCGGGTGGCGGGGTCGAGGGCGGGGCCGTAGCCCGTGTCCATGTTGACCGCCGGGACCAGCCCGGCCGCCGCGGTGCGCTCGACCCCAGCCGCCAGGCCCTCCCAGTCGACCGCGCCGCCGGGGCCGAACGGCAGGAGCACGGCCGACATCCCGGTGATGCGCCGCCCCGGGCGCAGCGGGGGGACCGGGCGGGTGCCCGCCGCGACGTCGCTCACGCCACCCGGTCCATGTCGGCCGCTGCGACCGGGTGCAGCGGCGGCTCGCCGGACGCGAAGCGGCGGATCTCCTCGATCACCAGCTCGGCCTGGCGGGACAGCTCGGTGCCCTGCGACCCCGCCAGGTGGGGCGTCACCACGCAGGTGGGCAGGTGGAGCAGCGGGTGGTCGGCAGGCAGCGGCTCGGGGTCGGTCACGTCGAGGACCGCGGTCAGCCGCCCGCTGCCGACCTCGCGCACCAGGGCGTCGTGGTCGACGAGCACGCCGCGGGCGGTGTTGACGAGCGTGGCGCCGTCCATCATCCGGGCCAGCTCGGGGGCGCCGATCATGCGCTCGGTCGACGGCAGCGCGGGAGCGTGCAGGCTGACCACGTCGCTCGTGGCCAGCAGCTCGTCCAGTTCGACCCGGGCCACGCCGAGGGAGGCGGCCCACTCGACCGACAGGTGGGGGTCGGCGATCGCCACCGAGCACTGGTAGGGCCGCAGCAGCTCCACCACGGCCCGGCCCACGTGCGAGGCGCCGACCAGCCCGATGCGCTTGGCCCAGTTGCCGACCGGGTGGCGGCGGGGGAGCGGCGGCAGCTCGGCGCCCCGCAGCCGCTCCCGCTCCACGAACGCGCCCTTGTTGGCCCACAGGATCGCCGCCACCGTGTACTCGGCCACCGGCACGGCGTTGGCGGCGGCGCCGGAGGTGATGCGCAGGCCCCGGGCGAACGCCGCCGGGGTCACCACGTCGCGCAGCGTGCCCGCGGCGTAGGCGAGCATGGCCAGCCGGGGTGCCCGGTCGAGCAGCGCCTCGTCCACCGCGACGCACCCCCAGTGGCCCAGCAGGACGTCGGCCGCGGCCAGCACCTCGGCGGACCGGCCGGCGGGCAGGGCCTGGACGGCCGTGGGCTCCAGCACGTCGGCCACGCCGGCGAGGGCGGCCCGGTGCTCGGGGCGCAGGGCGTGGGGCTCGAGCCCGGGGTACATGGACAGGGCGACCGCCGGGCGGGTCACGTCGGCACCCGGGCGGTGAGGGCCACCCGGCGCTTGGCCGCCACCAGCACGTCACGCTCGGGCAGGGCCTTGTAGAACGGGTCGTAGGGGTAGCAGCCCGACACGAGGCCCTGGCGGGGGGCGGTGGTGCAGTCGCTCAGCGTCCGGCAGATCTGCGTGCGGGCCAGCGGCCGGCCGGCGAGCACGTCGCGGGGCAGGTCGGGATAGCTCAGCGCCATGCGCCCGTAGCCGGCGGCGGCCGCGCCGCCCGCCCGCACCAGGGCCTGGGCGGCCTGCGGCAGCCACTGCTGTAGGTAGCTGAGGCCCGAGGCGACCACGACCACGTCGGGGTGGGCGCGGGCCAGGGCGCCGGTGACCGCCACCATCCGGGCGACCTCGGCCAGCGGGTCGCGGGGCGGGAGGTAGCCGTCGGACGGCGGGAACCAGGCGGGGCGCTGCGCGTGGGGGCAGTAGTAGGGGCTGCCCGCGGTGACCGAGATCAGGTCGACGCCCCAGGTGCTGGCCATGCACACCAGGTCGTGCACCTCGGCCAGGTCGACCCCGAGCCCCGTGCCGTCCCCGCCGAACGCGTAGCGGTAGGGCCCGGGGCCCGGATCCTCGGGGGCGCCGCGGCCGCCATCGCCGGCGTGGTGGGGCACCAGGTCGTAGGCGGACAGCCGCATCGCCAGGCCCAGCCCGGGCGCCTCGGCGCGCACGCCGTCGGCCACCCGCCGCAGGAACCGGGCCCGGCCGTCCAGCTCGCCGCCGTAGGGCCCGGGCCGGTCGACCGCGGACAGCAGCTCGTGGAGCAGGTAGCCGTGGCAGTGCTTGATGTCCACGAAGTCGAACCCGGCGCGGCGGGCCAGCACCGCGGCGCGCACGTAGTCGCCGACCAGGGCGTCCAGCTCGGCGTCGGACAGCACGGCGGCGTCGCCCGCCGGGCCGGCGGCGATCTCGGCCCTTGGATCGAGCAACGGGTGGCGGTAGGCGACCCGGGGCGCCGGCGGGCCGGCCGGGCGGCTCCAGCGGCCGGAGTGGGTGAGCTGGAGGCCGACGACCGGGCCGTTGCGGTCGCCGCCGGCCTCGGCGTGGGCGGCGACCAGGTCGCGGCGCAGGGCGGCGAGGGCGTCGACAGTGGCGGAGTCGAGCACCAGCTGGCGGGGATTGGCCCGGCCGTCGCTACGCACCGCGGTGGCCTCGGCCCAGACGATGCCCGCACCGCCCGCGCCGAGGCGCCGCCAGCGCCGGCGGACCAGGTCGGAGGGGCGCCCGTCGGCCTCGCCGTCCCAGCCCTCCATGGGCAGCACGCAGAACCGGTTGGCCGCCTCCCGGCCGGCCACGCCCAGGGGCGACGCCAGCGGGCCGCCGGGGTCGACCTCGGGGTCGACGGCCAGGTCGCCCGCCACGCCTAGAGCGGCGAGACGCGCCGCCAGCCGTGCGTGGTCACGCAGGGTGCGGACCTGCACCGGATCGTCGGGGACGGCGTCGGCCACCACCCGACTCTAGGAGGTCAACTACGGTGCCGACGGCGTGGGACGGATCGCCGACGACCTGGTCGACCTGGTCACCGCCGTGCTCGCCGACCTGGCCGACGCCGCACGCGGCGCCGCGCCCGGCCTGGTGCTGCCCGCCACGCTCGCCGGTCACCGGGTCGACGCCGACGCCCACGCCGACCTGGTGTTCACGCTCGGGCTGCTGTGGGAGGCCGGCGTCGACCGGGTCGGCGACCTTGAGGTCGAGGCCGTGCTGCGGGACCGCCTGGCGGCCACCGACGCCGCCCGCACGCACACGTTCTTCTCCTACCGCATCGCCGAGACCGCGGCCCGCCTCGGCGGGCTGGACGCGCTCGACGCCGCCACCCGGGACGTGGTGGTGGCGGCCGCCGACAGCACCGAGTGGATCCCTCTGCTCGACCAGGGCGTCCTGCCCCGCAACTACGCCGTCGTCCTGGCCCGCTGCGAGCTGGCACGGGCCGCGCTCGGCCTCGACGTCGACCCGGCGGTGGTGGACGGCCTGCTGTCCCGGGTCGTGGCCCTGTTCGGCGAGCACCCCGAGGGCTGGCTGGACGACTCGCACACCGGCCGGGGCCAGGTCGACATGTACACGGTCGACGCCTACCTCTTCGCCGAGCCCTTCGCCGACCGCCTGGGTGAGGTCTGGGACCGCGGCCTCACCTCGGCCGCCCGGCTGGTGGCCGCCGTGGCCGGCCCCGGCGGAGCCGCCCTGCCTTGGGGCCGCTCGATCGGCGCGCTCGCGGTGTGCCACAGCGCCGAGCTGGCGGCCCTGCTGCTCCGCCGGGCTGCTGGGGGCGAGGGCGGCGCCGCCGGCGAGGGCGGCGCCGGGGGCGGGGTCGGTGCCGCTGGCGGGGTCCGGTCCGGGGGTCAGGGCGCCGCTGGCGGGGTCGAGGTCGAGCGGTGGTGGGCGCTGGCCCGGGCGGCAACCGACGGGGCCAGCGGGTGGTTCGACGGCGGCCTGGTGGTGGCGCACAAGCGACGGGCGCCGTTCCGCTACCGGGGGCCCTTCCGCCGGCTCCAGATGACGCTCGACTGCCTGGGAAAGCTGGTGGTCGCCGCCCTCGACCTGCGCCGGGCCGGCGACGAGCCGGTCCCGCCCCCCGCTCCGGCCGCCGCCTTCCCGGCTGGCGACGCCTGGATCGGCTTCGGCGACGGCCTGGGTGTGTGGGCTCGGCGCGACCCGCGGCTGAGCCTCGCCCTCCCTGTCGTGGGCGGCCCGGGCGCCGACTACGCCCCATCGCCCCGCCACCCCGGCACGTTCGACGTGCCCACCGACCAGCCGCTTGCCTGCTTCGTGCCCCTGGCCTGGCGGGGTGAGGCCCGCTTCGCGCCCGGCGGCCGGGCCGCTGCCGTGGTCCACCGGCCAGGGGGCCTCGACCTCGACCACGACGGACTCTGGTCGACGTCGGCTCCGCTCGGCGAGGTCCCCGAGCGCATGGAGGGCCGGCGGCGCGCCCGCTACCGCGTCGAGGGCCGCTCGCTGGTCGTGGACGAGGACCTGGAGTTCGCCGACCGGTCACCGGGCGCGCTGGCCGTGCTGGTCCCGGAGCGGCCCGGCCGGCCCCTGAACGTGACCGCCGAGGGCCCCGCCGGGACCCGGGTCATCACCGTCGACGTGGACGGGCTGGCGGAGTGGCGGTCGGTCGGCGGCGAGCTGCGGGCGGTCCACCAGGTCGAGCTCACGCCCGCGCCGGCCGTCCGCTTCCGGTGGACGGTCACGCCCAAGCTCCGGGTCGTCTCGACCGCCCACCACCACTGGTACCACCAGTGCCTGTACGCCCCGCTGGCCGACCGGGTCGACACGAGGCCCGTGCCCTACCACCTGCTCGACGACCCGGCGCGGCTGGCGCAGTCACTGGCGGGCTCCGACATCCTCCACCTCCACTGGCCCGAGTGGCTCACCGGGCCATCCGCCCGCCGCGCCGGGCGGGTGGCGGCGGCCGTCGCCGACGCCGGCATCCCCGTGGTGTGGACCCAACACAACCTCGCCCCCCACGCCACGCCCGATGACGCCGAGCTCTACGAGCCCTGGGCGGCGCTGGCGGCCGGGGTCATCCACCACAGCGCCTGGGGCCGACAGGCGATCACCGAGCGGTACGCGTTCGCGCCCGCCGCCCGCCACGTCGTCGTCCCGCACGGCCACTGGGGCCCGCTGATGAGCGATCGCGACGGCATCGACCGCGAGCAGGCCGAGCGCGAGCTGGGCCTGGCCCCGTGCGCGCTGCGCGTCGGCCTGGTGGGAGCGCCGCGGCCCGGCAAGCACACCCAGCTGCTCCTCGACGGGTTCCACGCCGCCCGCCGCGACGACGTCCAGCTGCTGGTGCTGTGCCTCGACGGCGAGTCGGTCCCGGACGACCCCCGGATTACCGCCCTGCCGTACGCCGAGGTACCCCGGGACGAGTACGACCGCCGGCTGGCCACGATCGACGTGCTGGCCCTCCCGCTCGACGGCGGCACGTACCTCACCACCGGGCAGGCGGCCGACGCGGTCGGAGCGGGCATCCCGGCCCTCACGTCGCCGTGGCCCTACCTGGCCGAGGCTCTGGGCGGGCTGGCCATCCCCTACGGGACCACCGCCGACGACCTGGCGGCCACCATCGACGGCCTGGACGATGCCACGCTGAGCGCGGCCCGCGCCCATGTCGCCGAGCGCCGGGCCGCCCTCGACTGGGTCCCGGCGGCCGAGGCGACGTGGGCACTGCTCGACGCGGTCGCCGCCGACGCCGAGGCCCGGCGGCCACGGTGACCGACCGTCTAGCGTCGGCCGCCGGGGACCGAGGGGAGGAAGATCGAGCGTGCGACGAGCGGCGGCCGTGCTGGCGTTGGCGATGGGGGTCACGGCGGTGGCGTGCCAGGTGCCCGCGGGAGTGAGCGACGGGCCGGGACGCCACGGACCCGGGGGAGGGCCGCTGGGCGCCGGCAACGGCTACGTCGACGGGCGGGTATGGCGGGAGAGCCAGGACGATTTTCTGGGCTTCGCCACCGAGCAGCTCACGCCCACGTCGCCCACCAGCGTGCTGGCCCATCTGGCCCGGGCCGACCGCGATCGCCGGTTCCGGTTCGACGCCTCGGCCATCGGGCCGGACGATTTCGCCGCGGTGTTCGCCAAGATCGACGGCTTTCAGGACACCAGCGACTTCGACATGATGCAGCTGATCGCCATGTGGTACGGGCACCGGCGGGACATCACGCCGGAGCTGCGGGCGGCCATCGAGCAGCGCCTCCTCGGCTTCCGCTACTGGTTCACCGACCCACTACCGGCGGGCGTGATCGACCAGAAGTGGTTCTGGAGCGAGAACCACCGCATCATCTTCCACACGCTCGAGTACCTGGCCGGGCGTGCGCTGCCGGATCAGACGTTCGCCGTCACCGGGGCGACGGGCCGGGAGGAGGCGGCCGACGGCCGGTCCCGGGTCGAGGCCTGGCTGGACGAGAAGGCCACCTGGGGCTTCTCCGAATGGCACAGCGACGTCTACTACCAGGAGGACATCCAGGCCCTCACGCTGCTGACCGAGTATGCCGAGCGGGACCTCGCCCGCCGGGCGGCCGTCATGCTTGACCTGTTCCTCTACGACCTGGCTGTCCATCAGCTGCGCGGCAACAACGGGGTCACGCACGGCCGGTCCTACATGAAGGACAAGAGCCGGGCCACGGACCAGGACGTCTTCGGCACGACGAAGCTGCTGTTCGGCACGACCCGCCTGCCGTACCCGTCCCGGACCGACACGGGCGCGGTGCTGCTGGCCGCTTCCACCCGCTACCGGCTACCCGAGGTGATCCGGCGGGTCGCCACCAGCCCGCAGACGTTCGTCGACCACACGCACATGGGAGCGCCGATCGACCTCGACCAGCCGTTCAGCACCGATCCGGAATCGGCGGTGCCAGGGGTCGCCTACGACGATCCGGGCGCCGTCGAGTTCTGGTGGGACCGAGGGGCGCTGACCGCCTGGCAGACGGTCCCGGTCACGCTGGCCACGATCGACGAGCACGACCTGTTCGAGACCGAGCTGTTCAAGCCGTTCAAGCCGCTGGTCGACATCGCCGGCGGCGACCCGGCCGTGGCGCAGTCGCTGGCCTACAACCTGCGCTGCCAGATCAACGTGGGGCTGCTCAGCGCGGTCGACACGGTGACCTGGCGCAGCCCCCACGCCATGCTGTCGACCGCGCAGGACTACCGGCCCGGGTGCTTCGGCCAGCAGTACCACGCCTGGCAGGCGACGCTGGACGAGGACGCGGTGGTGTTCACCACCCTGCCCGGCAACGAGCCCCGGCCCGGCACCCGCTGGGTCGACGCGGACCTCTACTGGTCCGGCACGGGGGCCATGCCCCGCAGCGCCCAGGTGGGCGACACGGCCATCCACCTCTACGCCCCCCGCTTCGCCTCGCCGGGGCCGGGCCCGCTGGAGGCGTTCTCGTATCTACCCTTCACCCACGCCTACTTCCCGACCGAGCGGTTCGACGAGGTGCGGCAGGTGGGCAACTGGACGCTGGGCCGGCGGGGCGACGGCTACGTGGCCCTGTGGTCGTGGCGGCCCACGCAGTGGCGCACGCACGACCCGGCCGTGACCTTCACCAACGGGCTCACCCAGCCGTTCGACCTGGTGGCACCCGGCGGCGCCGACGACGTCTGGATCGCCCAGGTGGGCGACGCCGGCGAGTGGCAAAGCTTCTCCGCCTTCGCGGACGCGGTAACGGCGGCCCCCCTGTCGGTGACGGCCCGCCCCCCAGGGGCCGACGGCCTGCCGGGCGGGTTCGACGTCACGTACCAGTCACCGACGCAGGGCCAGATCGCCTTCTCGTCCACCGGACCACTGACGGTCGACGGCACGGAGGTCCCCCTCCATGGCACCAACCGCTCGTCCAACCCGTTCGGCGTGGTGGAGGCGGGCGCCGGACAGATCGACCTACGTGACGGCCCGGCCACCCTGTCGCTCGACACCACGAACTGGACCCGCGTGGCGCAACTGCGCTCCCGCGGCGCCTGAGCCGCCCGGTCGCTGGCTGCGCTGACGATCGGCAACCGTCCAGACCCACGCCCAGGTCAGGCGACCTCGTGGTCCGTCGCTGGGGTCTCGCCTCCCGCGGCCAGGAGCTCCCGGAAGCCGGCCTCGATGCACCGGCTCAGGTCGTCGCAGTCGCTGACCGCTACGGGGTCGACGTGGAGTCCCATGTCGAAGCTGTCGTCGTAGGACATGGCGGTGACGTTGAACGCGGTGCCGGCGACCGGACCGAGCGTCCCCGTCCACAGGATCCTGGCGCCGGACACGTACGTCGGTACGGGCGCACCCCGCATGTTGCTGGTGGCGAAATCCATGTGAGCGGTTTGCGACCGGGCCACGTCGGTGACCAGTGACGTCGGCAGCAGGTTGGCCACCCCGGCGACGCTGCCCATGGCACCGCCGGCACGCACACCCTGGCGGCCCACCGCCAAGATGGTGCGGACGGCGGCGAACCGTTCCTCGATCGTCATGGGCCCGGCGGGAACCTGGACCCGTGTGGGCGTGAACGCGTTGGTGTCGGCACCGCCGGTGTCTCTCGTGCTCACGACGAAGCTGATGTTCAACGCCTCGAGCGGCGTCTCCCTGCGCTCGTGGTAGCGGACAGCGCCGAGGACCGCGCCGGTGACGAACACGTCGTTGATCGACCCGCCAAGCGCCTTGGCCGCCGCCCGCATCGCGGGCAACGGCACCCGGATCACGTCGAAGCGCCGGTGCCGGCTGCGCCGTCGCCACAGCGGTGACCCGCCGGGAACATCACCGCTGCGGCCCACCTGGCTCCGCACGGCCCCGATCGTCGCAACGGCCCGGGCCGCCTGGTCCACCGGACGCCGAGGATCTGCGCCCCACAGCAGGACCTCGCCGGCGGCGCGACGAGCGCGCCCCAGCTGGCGGCGCCAGAGATGGCGCGCGGTCGCGACAGCAGAGGCGCCGACGCCGCCGAGGCCGCCGTCGCTCCCTGGCGCGGCACGGACGTCGTCGACCGACTCGCGCACGACGCGATCGACGTCGACGTCCGGCGGGGGTGGCGCGTCCCGTTCCAGGGTGAGGTAGAGCTCGGCCAGGCGGAGGGCCGCATAGCCGTCAGCGATCGTGTGGTGGAGCTTGGCGAACATGGCGCCCCGGCCGCCCTCGAGCCCGTCGACGATCACGAATTGCCACAGTGGGCGGGTGCGGTCGAAGGGGTCCTGCATGAGGCGGGCGGCGAGGTCGTACAACTGGCGCAGTGTGCCCGGGGCGGGCAGGGCCACATGGCGGAGGTGGTTGTCGAGGTCGAACTCTGGATCGGGCGCCCAACTCGGGGGCGACAGTCGCCCTATGCCGGGCACCACCCGCTCCCGGAGTCGCGGGATCTCGGCGACCGCGTGGGCGATTCTGCCGCGGAAGTCTTCGACGTCCGGGGGCCGGTCGCAGACGACGACCATGCCACCGCTGGGGTTCAGCCACGGGTCCTTCTCGACGTTCCACATGAGCGCCTCGAAGTCCGACATCCGGCGCTGGAAGGTGACGCCCCGGACCGGTTCGTCGGCCATCGCGCCACGGTAGCGCCGGCGGTCGCGGCGAGCCGGCCCACCGCCTAGAGTGAGCTGATGGCGCGAGCAGCGGCCATCGTGGATGTCGACCGGACGCTGCTCACCGGTCGCCCGGGCTGGTTGGTGCGCGATGCCCTGCACCGTGCGGGCGTCGCCGTGCCACCGGGGCCGCTGGGACCGGCGATGGACGCCGCGGCCACCGTGTCCCTGTCGACCCAGCTGTCGTTGCTCGCGCTGCAGGCCGGCCGCGGCTGGCCTGATGCCACCGTGCGGGAGGCGGCCACGACGGCGGCAGAGGCGGCGCTCGACGCAGCGCCCTATCTCCGCCCGCTGCTCGACGACCACCGGGCCGCCGGGGCGCCGGTCGTCCTGGTCAGCGCGGCGCCACCCGCGATCGCCGAGCCCCTGGGCGAGCTGCTCGGAGCCGAGGCGGTCGTGGGGACGACGTGGGCCGAGGGCCGGGGACCGCTCGGCCCCCTCGAGGGCCCGCTGGTCTGGGCTCGCTCCAAGGCTGCCGCCGGGGCCGCGTGGTTGCGCTCGGCCCGCATGCCCGGCCGCCGGGCCCACGGCTACGCCGACAACTTCTTCGCCGGACCGCTGCTCTCGACCCTGGGTCACCCGGTCGCGGTAGACCCCGACACCCGCCTCACCCTGCTCGCCCGGACGCGGGGCTGGCCGATCCGGCACCTCGACGCCCCCGAAGGCGTCGTCAAGGTGGCGGGGCGGGAGCTCCAGGAGTGGTTCCGACCGTTCACCGGCCTCGACCCGGTGCTGAACGCCCGCGTCGAGATCTCCGGCCTGGAGCATGTTCCCGCCCGCGGCGGCGCCATCCTCGTCTTCAACCACCGCAGCTACTTCGACGCGGCCGTCGTCGGCCTGGTGGCCGCTCGGGCCGGCCGTGCGGTCCGAGGCCTCGGCAAGCGGGAGGTGCTCGACGCGCCCGTCGTCGGCCCGCTCGCCCGGGCGATCGGGACGATCCGGGTCGACCGGGGTACCGGCTCGGACGAGCCCCTGGACGCGGCGTCCCTGGCCGTCCGGGGCGGTGACGTGGTCATGCTCGCGCCCGAGGGCACCATCCCCCGGGGTCCGGCGTTCTTCGA
>DASRJM010000124.1:0-27469 GCA_035649475.1 Acidimicrobiales bacterium | reverse complement strand
CCGGGCCCCCGGCCGACGCCGCCAACAACCTCCAGACCCAGGTGTCGCGGCTGCGGAGCGCGCTCGGGCGCGACCGCGTCGAGCTGGTCCCCGGGACCGGCTACGCGCTGCGGGTGGCCACCGCCGAGCTCGACGCCCTCGCGTTCGAGGACGCGGCCCGCCGGGCCCGCGCCGCGCTGGACGCCGGCGGGTGGTCCGAGGCTGCGGACGCCGCGGCCGACGCGCTGGCCTGCTGGCGGGGCGACGCCGCGCTGCCCGAGTTCGCCGACCAGGACTTCGCCGGGCCCCGGGCCAACCAGCTCGAGGAGGAGCGGTGGGCCACGGTCGAGTGCAGCATCGAGGCTCGCCTCGCCCTCGGCCAGCACCGGGCTCTCGTCGGCGAGCTGCAGGACCTGGTCGAGCGCGAGCCGCTCCGGGAGTGGCTGTGGGGCCAGCTCATGCGGGCGCTGTACCGGTCGGGCCGCCAGGCCGAGGCGCTGCGGGCCTACGAGCGGGTGCGCCACATCCTGGCCGAACAGCTCGGCATCACCCCCTGCGCCGAGCTGGTCGGCCTGGAGCGGGCCATCCTCGAGCAGGACCCGACGCTCGACTGGCAGGGCGCACCGCCCGTGCCGGCGCCGCCGGCCAGCGCGCTGGCCACGTTCCTGTTCACGGATGTCGAGCACTCGACGGCCCGCTGGGATCGCGACCCCGAGGCGATGGGCGTCGCCCTCCGGGCCCACGACGCCCTGGTCCGTGACGCCATCGAGTCCCACCGCGGCCACGTGTTCGGCCATCCGGGAGACGGGTTCTGCGCCGTGTTCGCGGTCGCATCGGACGCGGTGGCCGCGGCCCTCGACGCGCAGCTGCGGCTGGGCCGCCAGACCTGGGCGGGCCACGACCCGCTCGGCGTACGGGTGGCCGTGCACACCGGCGACGCCGAGCAGCGTGAGGGCAACTACTTCGGCTCCACCGTGAACCGCGTGGCCCGGCTGCGGGACGCGGCTCACGGCGGGCAGGTCCTGGTGTCGGCGGCCACCCGCGAGCTGGTGGTCGACTCGGCGCCGCCGGGCACCGACCTGGTGGACGTGGGCACCTGGCTGTTCGAGGGCTTCGCCCGGGCCGAGCGGGTCTACCAGCTGCGGCACCCGGAGCTGACCGCCGGCTTCCCGCCACTGCGATCGGGGCGGCCCCACACCGGCGCGCTCCCCCGCCCGGCCACGAGCTTCGTGGGCCGGCCGGACGAGTGCGAGCGGGTGTCCCAGCTACTCCGAGCCCACCAGCTGGTGACCGTGACCGGCGAGGGCGGCCTGGGCAAGACCCGCCTGGCCCTCGAGGTCGCCCGCCGGGCCGGCCTGGCCGACTACCCGGACGGCGTGTGGTTCTGCGACGTGTCCTCGGCGCGGGACGCCGACGGCCTGGCCGAGCACCTGGCCGGCTCGCTACGGATCGCCACCGGCGGCGGCGACGCCCGGCGGGCGGTGCTCGCCGCCATGCCGGGCGCCCGGCTCCTGCTGGTCGTGGACAACTGCGAGACCCTGCGGCCCGAGGTGGCGAGCCTGGTCGGCGACATGCTCCAGGCCGGCGCCGAGGTCCGGGTCATCGCCACCAGCCGGGCGCCGCTGCGGGTCCTCGGCGAGCAGGTGCTGCCGCTCGACCCGCTGCGCCTCCCCGGCCAGATGGCGGACGAGGCGGACGCGCCCGCCCCCGCCGTCCAGCTGCTGGTCGACCGCGCCCGCGCCGCCGGCGCCCGCGTCACCCCCGAGCAGCCGGCGCTCGGCGACATCGTGGTGCGGCTGGACGGCGTGCCCCTCGCCATCGAGCTGGCGGCGCCGCGGCTGGCGACCATGTCGCCGTCGGCCGTGGCCAACCGGCTCGTCCGGCGGTTCGACCTGCTGGCCCCCGCCCCCGCCGGGGCCCCGGCCCGCCACCGCACGCTGTGGACCACCGTCGACTGGTCGTTCCAGCTGCTCAGCGACGAGGCCCGCACCCTGTTCGCCGCTCTGTCGGTGTTCCGCGGCGGCTGGACGCTGGACACGGCAGAGCACATCGCCCCCGCCGCCGGCATCGACGAGGTCGCCGTCGCCCCGCTGATGGCCGAGCTGGTGGATCAGTCGATGGTCCGCATCGACCTGCCGCCGGAAGGCTCGGCCCGCTACGACATGCTCAGCACGATGCGGGCCTACGCCGGCGACCACCTGGCCGAGGACGGCCTGGCGGCGCCGGTGGCCGACCGCCACGCCACGTACTTCCTGGAGCTGGCCGAGGAGGCGGTGCCCCACCGCCGCGGTCCCCTGGAGGCGGCGTGGGTGGCGGGCCTGCGGGCAGAGTCGGCCAACCTGCGGGCGGCGTACGAGTGGTTGGTGGGCTCAGGTCGCATCCGCGACGCCCTACGCCTCATGACCGCGCTGGTGGACGAGCTGCTGATGCGGGAGCAGCGCGAGATCGGCCGCTGGGCCGAGACCCTGGTGGTCCACGACGGCGCCCGGGACGAGCCGCTACGGGCGGTCGCCCTGGCCGTCGCGGGCATCACCGCCGGGGTCGAGGGGCGGGTGGAGGACGCCCACCGGTACTGCACCGAGGCGGTGGACGTGGCCGCTGAGCCGACCGACGGGCCCTGGTGGATCGCTCACAACACGCTGTCCTTCCTGGTCGCGAGCGAGCAGAACGTGGACAAGTGGGAGCACCACCTCAAGATCATGGAAGCCCACAGCGCGGCCACCGGCGACCCCCTGGCCGCGGCGCTGGCCAACTTCGACCGCGGCCTGATCTACACGATGGCGGGGTTCCCGGAACAGGGGCGCGCGCCGGCCGAGGCGCTGCTCGACATCGCCGCCCAACGCAACAACCCGACGCTGCGGTCGATGGCGCTGCTGACCCATGCCCGGGTCGTCATGGGCGACGACGCCGCGACGGCCGCCGACGAGCTGCACGAGGCGCTGGCGGTGGCGTCGGCCGTCCAGAACTCGATCGTGGCCCAGCAGGCCCTGCGAGCCATCGAGGAGCTCAACGCCCGGGCCGGCGGCCACGCCGCCGCTCTGGAGTCGCTGCGCGCCATCGCGGGCCGGTTCGCGGCGGCGGGCAACGTCACCGAGCAGATGCTGACCGTGATCAGCATGCTGGACCCGCTCGTCGCCCTCGGCGCCTACGAGGTGGCGGCCACCATCTGCGCGGCCGTGGCCCGCTCGCCGTGGCGGTCCACCCCGAGCTGCGCGCTCATCGACGCCACCGTGGCCGAGCGGCTCGACCGCGACCGCTACGTGGCCGCCCGCCGGGCCGGGTCCGCGATGACCCCGGCCGACCTCGTCGTCTACTCGTCGATCATGGTCAAGGAGCTCGCGGGTGAGCCCGGACCCGCCTGACGACGACCGACTCGACCAGCTCCGCCAGATCGGCGACCCCGAGGCCGACGGCCTGGCCGCGGCCCTGCGGGAGGGCCACGAGGACCTCGACGAGCGCGACATCGTGCGCCTCGTGCTCGACCGGCTCGTGCACCCCGATCGGCTCTCGACCGACGACGAGCTGGGCTCCTGGATGTTCGGCGGGCCGCCGCTGCCCGACTGGGCCGACGAGGCCAAGCTCCGCGCGGGCCAGGAGTTCTTCGAGTGCTGGACCCTGCCGATCTGCACCGCGCTGTTCTGCGCCTCGCTGCCCACCGGCTACGCCGGCGCCAAGGGCGTCCAGGTCCTGGCCCTCACCTCCGACCTTGCCAGCGGGGACATGGGCCGGCGGGTGGCCGAGACGGCTCAGATGCTGGTCGACATCATGGACCCCGGGCCCCGGTCGCCCGCCACGCTGGAGCCCGGCGGCCAGGGGCACCTGACCGTGCGGGGCGTCCGGCTGCTCCACGCCGTGGTGCGCGACGCCATCCTCACCAGCCCCCAGGTCACCCACACGTGCGACGAGTCGGTGCCCACCCGCTGGTGCAGCGACTGGGGGCACCCGATCAACCAGGAGGACCTGCTCGGCACGCTGCTGACCTTCACCGTGTCCGTGCTGGACGCCCTCGACAGATTGGGGATCCCCTACGACCCCGCGGGCGCGGAAGGCTACGTCCATGTGTGGTGCGTGGTCGGCGCCCAGCTCGGCATCGACCCCACGCTTCTGCCTGCCGACCGGGCGGAGGCCCAAGCCGTGGCCGACGTCATCTACCGCCGCCAGCACGGGCGCAGCGTCGCCGGCGAGCGGCTGACGTGCGTCCTGCTGACCCAGATGGAGCTGGCCATGCCCTGGGGCCTGCGCAAGCTGCCCCGCACGATGGTGCGGCACATGTCCGGGCCCCGCGTGGCCGACCTGCTCGGCGTCCCCCGGGCCGCGTGGTGGTCGCCCGCGCTGCGCAGCCTGCGGACCGTGGGCCCGCGGATCGGAAGGGTCCCCGGCGGGCGGCGGCTGTGCGAGGCGCCCGGCGACCTGCTGGGTCGGGCGATGATCCGCATGTTCGTGGACGCCGCGCTCGACGGCGAGCGCCCCGCGTTCCGGCTCGACGCCGCCACCGCCCGGGCGAAGGCGATCCACAGCTCTGCGGCCCGCCGGCGGCGGCGCCGGCGGCGGGTCGTGGCCCGGGCGACGCGGGCCGCCCCTGCGCCCGCCGGCCGCGGCCCGGGCGCCGCCCTGCTCACCGGCCATCCGCCAGCCGGCACGGACGAGGTGATCGCGTCGTGATCGGTCCCGTCTCCGGCGTCGGCGAGGCCGTGCGCGAGGCCGGGAAGACCCTGCCGCAGATCTCGCCGGCGGAGGCCCTGGCCGCCGCGGCCGAGCCGGTCGACCTGCCCATCTCGGCGGACGAGGTCCGCATCATCGCCAGCCGCGGCTTCCCGCTGGTCGAGCCGGTGGAGGCCATGCAGCTCCGCAACCGCCGGATCACCCTGGCCTACGGTGACCTGTCGGTCCGCCTCGCCAAGCTCCTGGCCCGGGGTGGGCAGCGCCAGGCCAACTGGTGCACGTTCTCGACCTGGTCGTCGAAGACGATCGGCGGCTGGATCGAGCGGGACCCCGAGCCCGACCCGATGGACGACCCGCCGTGGTGGATGCCCGCGTTCGTCGGCGGCGTCCGGCGCAGCCTCCTGAAATGGGCGATGAAGCGGGACAACGGCGCCACCTACCGGGCGCTGGCCGCCGGCAACCGCTTCGTGTTCCTGGAGATCGGGACCGCGTTCGGCCAGTTCCTCGATGCCTTCGGGGACGCGGGCGGCGAGAGCCCGGACGAGGCCGCCTGGGACGACTACTGGCGGGCGATGGAGGCCGAGCTCGCCCGGCAGGGGCGGCTCGACCCCAGCTGGATGCTCACCGAGAGCCCGGCACCCGAGGAGCTGGGTCTCGGCCTGCGCCAGTACTACGAGGCGCTGTTCACCACCGACCCCAAGCTGCGGGCCGAGCGGGTGCTGGCCGGCAACCTGCTGATCGGTGCGTACGAACAGCGGCGGGTGCAGGGCTACGTGTCCTGCTCGCTGGCCCTGTTCAGCAACCACGCCATGCGGCGGCTGGTGACCCGGCGCTTCGACGCGGAGCGGACGTGGCGGCAGTGGCCGACCTGGGCCTACGCCCGGGCGGTGTCGCCCCACATGGTGCTCAAGCTGCCGGGCGAGAAGCTGGTGCTCGGCAAGCCGCTCCCGCCGCCCGCCGGCGCCCCGCTGTTCCCCGAGGACCTCCAGGCCGTCACCACGCCGCTGGTGCAGGCGCTGCTCACCCGCTACGACGTGGCCGGACCGCAGGACGACGACCGGCGGGTCCGCAACTGGGCCAGCTACGACGACCGCATGAACTACATCGCCAACCTGTTCCGGTCGCGCCAGCAGCACGAGCCGCTGCTCGGCAAGCCGTTCCCCCCGGACGTCGAGCGCAAGCTGCTCGACGGCGAGCTCGCCCCCGGCGCCACGACGGCGATCCCGCCGGGCGACGGCGCCGGCTAGCCCCAGCCCAGCTGGGTGAGCCGGCGGTCGCTGATGCCGAAGTGGTGGGCCACCTCGTGGACCACCGTGACCTTGACCTGCTCGACCACCTCGGCCTCGCTCGAGCACAGGCTGCAGATCGGCAGGCGGAAGATCGTGATGCGGTCGGGCATGGTCAGCCCCCCTGCGCCGTACCAGGCGCCTCGCTCCGTGAGCGGCACGCCCTGGTAGCGGCCCAGCAGGCCGCCGCCCCACACGCCGTCCTCGACCACGACGACCACGTTGTCGATGAGCTGGGCCAGCTCGTCGGGGATGCCGTCGAGCGCGGTGCCCACCAGCTCCTCGAACCGTTCCGCGGGCACCTCGATCACCGCCAGGATGCTACGAGGGTCCGGCGGACAGGTGCGCCCGCTGCGGATTCGGCGGCTTCGCCGCCGAAGGTCAAACGACGCTGTACCTCCGCTCTTGGCGCCTTCGGCGCCGGGCCGCTGGGCCCCGGCTGCGCCTGTCGGCGCAGCCTCTGTGCAGGTGACTACCGTCTGCCACGTTGGCTACGCCGCTCCTCGACGACCTCGACGACGCCCAGCGCCGGGCGGTCACGTCCCCGGCGCGCCCCCTCGCCATCCTCGCCCCCGCCGGGTCCGGCAAGACCCGGGTGCTCACCCGGCGCATCGCCTGGCGGGTCGAGGCCGGTGACGCGGACGCCAGCCACGTCCTGGCGCTGACCTTCACCCGCAAGGCCGCCGGCGAGCTGCGGGACCGGCTCGCGGCCCTGGGCCTCCGCTCGGGGGTGGCGGCCGGGACGTTCCACGGCGTGGCCTACGCCCAGCTGCGATCGTGGTGGGCCGACCAGGGCCGGGCCGCACCCGGACTGCTCGCCCGCAAGGTGCCCGTGCTGTCGGGGGTCGTGTCCGGGACCCCGGTGAGCGTCGCCCAGCTGGCGGGGGAGATCGAGTGGGCCAAGGCCCGCCTGGTCGGTCCCGACGGCTACGCCGAGGCGGCGGCCGCGGCCCGCCGCCGCACCCCGGCCCCCGCCGCGCGCATCGCGGAGCTGTACCGCACCTACGAGGACGACAAGCGCCGGGCCCGCATGGTCGACTTCGACGACCTCCTGCGGCTGTGCAGCCACCTCGTCGAGACCGAGCCGGCGTTCGCCGCCGCGCAGC
The DNA here is from genome assembly GCA_035649475.1 of Acidimicrobiales bacterium. Lineage (GTDB taxonomy): Bacteria > Actinomycetota > Acidimicrobiia > Acidimicrobiales > VFJN01 > ZC4RG19. The sequence continues at coordinate 20,436 of DASRJM010000124.1, read as the reverse complement.
GCTGGCGGTTCCAACACCTGTTCGTCGACGAGTTCCAGGACGTCAACGCCCTCCAGCTGCGGCTGCTCGACGCGTGGCGGGGCGACAGCTGGGACCTGTGCGTCGTGGGCGACCCGCACCAGGCCATCTACGGCTGGAACGGCGCCGACGCCGGCTACCTCCGGGACTTCCGGCGCCTGTACCCGCCCGCCGAGGTGATCACCCTCGGCGGCAACTACCGGTCGACGCCCCAGGTCCTGGCCGCGGCCGCGGACGTGCTGTCCCGGGCCGGCGCCGGCGAGCCGACCGTCGTGGCCACCCGGGTCGAAGGCCCGGCCGTCCGGCTCGAGCGCCACGCCAGCGAGCACGACGAGGCCCGGGCCATCGCCCGGGCCGTGCGCGACCGCCGCGGGCCCCGCGACGCCTGGTCCGCGCAGGCCGTACTGGTCCGGACCCACGCCCAGGTCCCCGCCATCGCCGACGCCCTGCGGCTGGCCGGCGTCCCCCACCACGTCAGGGGAGCGGAGGGCATGCTCGCCCGCCGGGAGGTGCGCGAGGCCCTCGACCTGCTGCGGCGGGGCGAGCCGGCGCTGTCGGCCTGCCTGCCCGACCTGGTCGTCGCCGCCGGCGAGGCCGCCGGCGAGGCGGCGGCCGACCTGGCCGTCGTGGTCCGGCTGGCGCACGACCACCTGCGCCTCGATCCCCGGGCCTCCGCCGCCGGGTTCGTGTCGTGGCTGGTGGCCACGCTGCAGGCCGAGGCCGGCGATGCCCGCCGGGACGCGGTCACGGTGGCCACGTTCCACGCGGCCAAGGGCCTGGAGTGGCCGACCGTCCACGTCGCAGGGCTAGAGGACGGGCTCGTCCCCGTCACCCACGCCCGCACCAACGCCCAGCGGGCGGAGGAGGCCCGCCTCCTGTACGTGGCCATGACCCGGGCGGAGGACGAGCTGCGCTGCAGCTGGGCGGCGGCTCGCAGCTTCGGCGGCGTGCCCACCGAGCGCCGGCTCACGCCCTGGCTCGCCGGCCTGGCCGAGCGCCAGCGTGAGCGCCCGGCCGGCGAGGGCGGCCCGAGCGGCGACTGGCGCCACCACCTGGCCGAGCAGCGGGCCACCCTGGCGGCGAGCGCGCCCGCCCCGGCGCCGCCCGGGGCGCTGGCGGCCCTGCGCGCCTGGCGCGACGAGCGGGCCCGGGCGGCGCGGGCCGACCCCGAGGCTCTGTTGGACGACCACCTCCTCGAGGCCATCGCGGCCCGCATGCCCGTCACCCTGGAGGACCTCGTGGCGATCCCGGGGATGGGGACGCTGGTGGCGACCCGGGTGGGCGACGGCCTGCTGGCCGCGCTCCACGGCCGCCCGGAGGCCAGCTGAAGGGCAGCGATGGACTTCATGATCGATCAGGTGTACGCGGCCGGGGGCGACGACGTCGCCCGGGCCTACGCGTCGCCCGAGCTGTACGAGCGCCTGGTCGGGTTGCCCAAGCTGTCGACGCCCGAGGTCCTCGACCACCGCGTCGACGGCACGACCGTGCGGCTCCAGCTGCGCTACCGGTTCATCGGCGACCTGTCCCCCGCGGTCACGGCCGTCGTCGACCGCGACAAGCTGACCTGGGTCGAGCACAGCGAGCACGACCTGGCCAAGCGGACGGTCCGCTACCGGCTGGCCCCCGACCACTATGCGGACCGGCTCGAATCGTCGGGGACGTGCGTCATCACCGACCGCACCAACGGCAGCGTCCGCACCGTGACCGGGTCGCTCAAGGTGCGGGCGCTGATCGTGGGCGGGGCCGTCGAACGAGCCATCGTGTCCGGCCTCAAGGAGTACCTGGCGGACGAGGTCGCCCTGGTCGACCGCTTCGTTGCTGACCACGCAGGGTGATGCGGGGTTGACGCCTCGCGGGCGGGGCGCGACAACCGGACCATGGGCGACCCACTCGACTTCTATCTCGACGAGGGGGGATGGCCGTACCCGGACGAGGACGTCGACGGTGACGCCGGCGGACCGGCCGACCTCCGGGCGATCTCGGACGACGACCTGGTCGCCCTGCACGCCGTCTCCCCCCACGTCCTCGACGGCCTCACCGACACGGAGCGGGCGGTCGTCGTCGCCCGGTTCGGGCTGACCGGCGCCGAGCCGATGACGATGTCCGAGGTGGCGGCCACCCTCGGCATGTCCCCCTGGCGCGCCCGGGGGCTGCTGGCCGGCAGCATCGCGAGCCTGCGCAGCACGCTCGGCGAGACCCCCTAGCGGCGCCGTCAAGCCCCGTCGTCGTCGCCGAACGCGGCCTCGCGCTGGGCCCGCAGCTCGGCCACCTTGGAGATGTCGACCGCGACGAACAGGCCCTCCGCCTCCGCGCACAGGCGGTCGCCGGCGTGGAGCGTGCCCCGCGTGAAGGTCTTGCGGCCCTCCATGCGGGTCACCCGGGCCTCGAACCTCAGGTCGGTGTGCAGCGGGGTCGGGCTGCGGTAGTCGATGCAGAGGCGGGCGGTCATGCCCGGCCGGCCGCCCAGTGACTGCGCCGAGCCCAGCACCTCGTCGAACGCGGCTGCCACGTAGCCGCCGTGCACGCAGCCGGGCGGGCCCTCGTACGCCGAGCCGAAGTGGGCCTCGGCCCACAGCACGTCGCCGTCCGCCCACAGGGAGATCGGCGGGGCCAGGGGGTTGGCCCGGCCGAGCATCGGGCTGTGGTCGAAGAATGCGAACGGCTCCCGCCCCGCCAGGGTCGCCTCGCCGAAGCCCTCGTACACCGACCGCTTGGGGAAGGCCTCGAGCCGGTCGGCCAGACGCTCGAGCTCGGTGGCGACCGCGTCCAGCTCCTCGGCCGGGGCCGGGCTGCCGTGCAGGCGGTCGACGATCCCGCGGAGGGCGTTGCCGGTGCGGTGGAGCTGAGCCCGGCGGGGCGTGGGCGGGTCGGCCTGGGCCTTGCGGAGCCACTCGGGCCAGGCCTCGGAGGCGGGGGTCACGACCTCGGGCGGCAGCGCGTCCACGGGCGCGTCGTCGGGGGGATCGGTGAGGGGCACGGGAGTCGTCCTAGCAGACGGCCGCGTCCGGTGCGCCGACCAGCGCGGACTCTCACGGGCACGTCTAGCCGACGTCGACGAACAGCGGGGCGTGGTCGCTCGGTTTCGAGCCCTTGCGGCCGTTGCGGTCGACCAGCGCCCACGTGACCCGATCGGCCAGGTCGGAGGTCAGCAGCACGAGGTCGATGCGCATGCCCCGGTGCTTGGGGAAGTTGCCGGCCCGGTAGTCCCACCAGCTGAACAGGCCCTCGACCCCGGGGTACTGCTCACGGAACGCGTCACGCAGGCCCCAGGCCTCCAGCTCCCCGACGGCCGCCCGCTCCTCGGGCGTGACGTGGGTATCGCCGACGAAGGCGGCCGGGCTCCACAGGTCGATGTCGTCGAGCGCCACGTTGAAGTCGCCGCACAGCGCCACTGGCCGTCCCGGGGCCGCGCCGGCCTCCGCCTCGACGTGGGCCCGGAGCCGCGCCAGCCACCGCAGCTTGTGCTCCCAGTGCTCGGAGCCGACGACCCGGCCGTTGGGCACGTACACCGACGACACCCGGACGCCGCCGCAGGTGGCGGTGACCAGGCGGGCCTCGTCGTCGGCGGGACCGCCGTCGGCGAAGCCGGACACCGGGTCCTCCAGCCCCACCCGGCTGAGGATCGCCACGCCGTTCCAGCGGCCCTCGCCGTGGTGGACGGTGTCGTAGCCCTTGGCCAGGAGCTCCATCGCAGGGAACGCGGCGTCGGACGACTTGGTCTCCTGCAGGCACACGACGTCGGGCTGGGCGATGTCGAGCCAGCCGGTGACGCGCTCCATGCGGTCGTTCGTCAGGGCGTTGACGTTCCACGTGGCGATCCGCACCGCACCGCAACCTACCCCGGGCGGGCGCCCCGGCTGGGAGCCGGCCTCGCTGATCGGCGACCGGCGTCGCCCCCGGCCCGCCCGAGCCGGACGACGACCGAGCCGCGCTCAGGCCTCGGTGGCGGCCTTGGCGCGGGAGCGGCGCTTGGCGGGATCGGGGCCGTTGCCGGACACGTCCGCGAGGTCGGGCGCAGCCGCGGCCTTGCGGGCCCGCTTCGCGGATGCCGGCGCGTCCGCCTTCGTGGCCCGCGCCTTGCGGGCGGGCTCGGCCGGCTCCGGCTCGGGCCCGGGCTCGGCGGCCTTCTTGGACCGGGACCGGCGGGCCTTGGCGGGCGGCTCCGGCTCGGTCGGAGTCCCGGTCGCGGCCGCGGTCCGGGCGAGCGGTCCGGCTACCTTCTTCGCCCGCGATCGGCGGGCCGTGGCCCGCTCGACCTCGGGCTCGGGCACCGGCGCGCGGTCGGCGACCGGTTCGGCCGCCTTCTTCGCCCGCGACCGGCGCGGCGTCGCCGGGGCCTCGTCGACCGGCGCCGCGGGCGCCTCCGCCGCCTTCTTCGCCCGCGATCGGCGCGGCGTCGCCGGTGCGGCCGCGACCTCGGCGGGCGACTCGGCCGCCTTCTTCGCTCGCGACCGGCGCGGCTTGGCCGGCTCCGCCCCGGGCCTCGCCGCCGGCTCCGCCGCCTTGGCGGCCGCCTTCTTGGCGCGGGATGTGCGGGCCGGCTTCGCCGGCGCCGTCCCCGCCTCGGGGAGGGCGGCGACCGTCGTGTCGATGTCGAGGTCCATGTCCTCGAGCCTCGGGGCCGGGACGGTGGGGACCTCCACGACGCCCGGGACCGCCAGGTCGATGCCCCGCCGCGGCGGGTCGATGGCGACCACGACGAACCGGCGGGTCTCGCCGAGGCGCAGCATCTCCTTGGCGCTGCGGGGGGCCGGCTCGGCCAGGTTGCGCAGCGGGACGTAGGCCCGCGCCTGACCCACCAGCACGTACGCCCCGTGCGAGCTGAACCGCTCGATCGTGGCCTCGACCTCGCTGCCCACGGGGTGCTCGCCGACGAAGTCGATGAAGGGCATCGCCTCGTTGTACGGCTCGACCACCCGGCCACCGGACTTGGCGCCTGCCGCCGGCTCGGCCTCGCCGTCGCTCGCCGCCGCCGCGGCCTCCGCCGCCTCCGTCGCCGCCGCGACAGCCTCCTCCGCGGCCTCCGCCACCGCCGCCGCGGCCCGCGTGGCCGCCACCTTTGTCGAGCGGCGCTTGCGACCCGCCTTGGGCGCGGCCTCGTCGCTCCCCTCGTCCGAGCCGTTGCCGGCCGCCGCGGCGCCGGCGACCTCGACCACCTCGGACGCCACCTTCGCCACCTTCTGGGCCGCCTTCGCGACCTTGCGGGCCTCGCTCACCGCCCGCCGGCTGGTCGGCCCCCGCACCGGCGCCCGCTCCATGAACACCCAGCCCACGTGCGGCACCGGCTTGCCCCCGATGAGCCGCCCACGCTCGAACAGCCACGGGTACTCGCCGTGGAACTCCTGGAACGAGTCGTTGGACAGGATCGCGGCCCCGGCCCGCCTGGCGATCTGGAGCACGAAGGCGTCGCCCCGGCCGATGGCGCCGGCCGGTGGCGTGATCAGCTCGTTGGCGTTGACCGCGTCCTCGTAGGTCTGGCGCTCCTTGCGGTCGATGCGATTGGGGAACGTCGCGTCGACGACGACTGTGACGAAGTCGGGTGAGTACTCCTCGATGAACGCGGACACCGCCTCGTCCAGTTGGGCGAGGCTGGGCGCGTCGCGACCCTCGGTGGCGATGTTGGAACCGTCGACGATGACGTGTCGGATCTTCATTTCGGGCTGCATTCAACCAAATGGACGGGCGACTCCCGGGGACCGTGCCGCTACGGTGCCAGCGATGGCCACCTCCACGGCCGATTCGGCGGCCGAGGTCACAGACCTGCTGCAACACCTGATCCGCAACGCCTGCGTCAACGACGGCACGCGCGGATCCGGGAACGAGACCCGCAGTGCGGACCTCCTGGCAGGATACTTCGACGGCTCCGGGGTCGACGTGATGCGCTACGAGGCCGTCCCCGGACGGGCCAGCCTGGTCGCCCGCATCGAGGGCCGGAACCCCGATGCCCCGACGCTGCTCCTGATGGGCCACACCGACGTCGTGCCGGCCAACGCCGACCGCTGGCGCCACGACCCGTTCGGCGGCGAGCTGGTCGACGGCGAGGTGTGGGGCCGCGGCGCCATCGACATGCTCAACCTCACGGCGTCCATGGCGGTCGCCACCCGCCGGCTGGCCGCGTCGGGCTTCCGGCCCGAGGGGACGCTGATCTACCTGGCGGTGGCCGACGAGGAGGCCCTCGGGACCTGGGGCGCCGACCACCTGACCCGGTCCGAGCCCGACGCCGTCGGGGCCGACTACGTGATCACCGAGTCCGGCGGCATCCCGATCGACCCCGGCGACGGCACAGTACGGCTACCGGTGCTGGTCGGCGAGAAGGGCTCGTGCTGGTGCACGCTGCGCATCACCGGCACCCCCGGCCACGCCTCCCAGCCCTACGCCACCGACAACGCCCTGGTCACGGCGGCCAAGGTCGTGCAGCGCCTGTCCGACTACCGGCCCGCCACCCGCATCCACGACGCCTGGCGGCGCTTCGTCGTCGGCCTGGGCCTGCCCGAGGAGCTGTCTCGGCCGCTCCTCGACCCCGACACGTTCCTCGACACGCTGGCCACCCTGCCCACCGGCATGGCCCGCCAGTTCCACGCCTGCACCCACACGACCGTCGCCCCCACGGTCGTCCACGGCGGCACCAAGACCAACGTCATCCCCGACACCGTCGACGTCCAGCTCGACATCCGCACGCTGCCCGGCGAGACGCTGCCTCACGTCCGGGCCATGCTCGACGAGGCCCTGGGCGACCTGGCCGACCGGGTCACGATGATCGAGGTCCACGACGACCCGGCCACCGAGTCGCCGCTCGACACCCCGCTGTGGGACACGCTGTCCCGGGCCGGCCAGGCCTTCTACGCCGGCAGCCACATCGTGCCGATGCTGAGCGTGGGCGCCACCGACGCCCGCTTCTTCCGCCGCCTGGGCACGACCGCCTACGGCTTCGGCCTGTTCAGCCGGAAGCTGACCTTCGAGGAGTTCGGCCGCATGTTCCACGGCGACGACGAGCGGGTCGACGTCGAGTCGCTGCGCCTGTCGACGGAGCTCTGGGAAGCGGTCGCCCGCGACCTCCTCGCCTAGTCTCGGCGGACCATGCCGATCCGCGCCGTCATCTTCGACGTCGGCGGGGTGATCCTCACCAGCCCGTTCGATGCGTTCGCCCGTTACGAGGCCGACAACGCCCTCCCCGACGGCCTGCTGCGCCGGCTGAACGCCACCAACCCCGACACCAACGCCTGGGCCCGCCTGGAGCGCAGCGAGGTCGACCTGGCGGGGTTCGCCGACCTGTTCGAGGCCGAGGCCCGGGAGGCCGGGCACACCGTCGACGGCCGGGCGGTGCTGGCGCTGCTCGGCGGGCAGCTGCGGCCCCAGATGGTCGAGGCACTCCGCCGCTGCCACGAGCGGCTCAAGACCGCCATGCTCACGAACAACTTCGTGATCGGCGCGCCGCCGGCCGAGGGCGAACGTGGCACCGGCCCCATGGCCGCGCTGCTCGACCACGTCGACGTCGTCGTCGAGTCCAGCCGGGTCGGCCTCCGCAAGCCGGACCCCGCCATCTACCGCCTGGTCTGCGAGGAGCTCGGGGTCGAGCCGCTGGAGGCCGCGTTCCTCGACGACCTGGGCGTCAACCTCAAGCCGGCCCGGGCGCTGGGCATGACCACGATCAAGGTCGGCGACCCCGACGCCGCCATATCCGAGCTGGAGGCCGTCGTGGGCTTCCCGCTCCGCTGACCCGGTGGGCGCGCGGGCCGTCCTGGCCGCGCTGGTGGCCGCCGCGGTGCTGGCGGCCGGCTGCGGCGGGGGTGGCGACGACGAGGACGACGCCGGCGGGAGCCCGGCGGAGGAGGCAGACGCGGGCGACACCGGGACCGGCACCGGGACCGAGGGCGACGGCGCCACCAGCCGGGCCTGCGAGCTGCTCAGGACCGACGAGGTGTCCGACCTGTTCGGCGAGGACGCGCAGCTCGTCCCGGGCACGGCCGGCAACGACGCCGTGGCCAGCAACTGCCTGTGGCAGGCCGAGGTCGGCGACGCCGAGTCGCCCACGCTCTACCAGCTGGAGCTGTCGGTGTACGTCGGCGGCGCGCCCCTCGACCCGTCGCTGTTCGGCGGCGAGCCCGAGCCGCTCGACGGGCCGGGCGAGGGCGCGTTCGTGGTGCCGAGCGACGGCACCGGCGGCACCACCGCCGGGTTCCGCACGGGCGACACGTCGGTGGTGCTGCGTTACGCCATCCTCCTGAGCGAGGACGCGCCCGACCCCGCCGCCCAGTCGGACGACGTGGTCGCGCTGCTGGAGGAGGTCGCGGCGCGCCTCGGCTGACGGTGCGTCAGCCGGTCGCCTGCAGCGACTCGTACTCCTCGCCGGTGTCCTGCCAGTCCTCGAACTGGATGACGCCCATGTCGGTGAACTTGCCCCGCAACCAGCCGTCGCCGGCGTCGAGCAGGCCGAGCTTCTTGCAGTTGGGCACGATCTTCGAGAACAGCATCTGCTGGAACATCGACCGGCCCTGGTCCTGCAGCACGACCGGCAGGATGTCGACCGGCTTGATGCCCATGCGCTCCCACACCTCCTGCTGGAGGAAGCGGTCCCGCATCCGCACGGCGGCCTCGAACGCGAACTCCTGGCGCTCCCGCAGCTCGGCGTGGCTGAGCTCGCCGTAGTACTCCTTCAGCGACAGCACGCCGAACGCCACGTGGCGGGCCTCGTCGGACATCACGTAGCGGAGCAGCTGCTTGAGCAGCGGGTCCGGCGTCATCTGCTGCATGAAGCCGAAGGCGGCGAGGGCGAGGCCCTCGACCATGATCTGCATCCCGAGGTAGGTCATGTCCCAGCGGCTGTCGGCGATGATGTCGTCGAGCAGCAGCTTCAGGTGGGCGTTGATCGGATAGAAGCCGTTCTGCTTCTCCTGGAGGTACTTGGCGAAGACCTCGACGTGGCGGGCCTCGTCCATGACCTGCGTCGACGCGTAGTACTTGGCGTCGATCCACGGCACGGTCTCGACGATCTTGGCGGTGCAGATGAGGGCGCCCTGCTCGCCGTGCATGAACTGGCTCAGCGTCCAGCTGTCCATCTCGATGGAAAGGTTGATGAAGTCGTCGTCGGTGAACTTCTCGAGCGGGGTCCCGGTGACGTCGGCGCGCATGTCGGCGAACTGGAGGCGCTGGAGTTCGGCGTTCTTGACCAGGTCGACGTCCGTGTCCCAGGGGAGGTCGGTCTCGCCGTTCCACTGGGCGTGCTTGGCCTTCTCGTACAGCTTGTTGAGCGCCGGCCGTGCGCCCTTCTCGTAGTCCCAGGTGAAGATGGCGTCGGCGTTGTCCTCGACGCTGTGGATCGCCTCGTCCACGTCCGTGTTGCTGACGGAGAGGATCGCCTCGAGGTCGTTGATGTCGTCGCGGCCGATGATCTCGGCATTCGCGGCGTACGGGTCGAGCGCCATGGGACCCCCTCGGTCGGGTGGCACGGATGTGATAACGGCGATTATCGCCGTTACAGCGTAAGGGGGGAAGGCACCTCTTAGTGACCTTGGTCACCGGCCGCGACGGCCGGCGCAGCCTCAGGCGACCGACAGCGCCGCGTCCAGGATCGCCTCCTGCTCCTGGACGTGGATCGTGTGCGACCCCGTGGCCGGCGAGCCCGACTCGTAGCGGCTCACCCGCAGCACCGTGTGGGTACCCGCGAACCGCTCGGTCAGCCGGTCCTGGGCGAAGGCCCAGGCGCCCATGTTGGACGGCTCCTCCTGGAGCCACACGATCTCGCTCGCGCCCGGATAGCGGGCCACGACCTCGTCGAGCTGGTCGTAGGGCCAGGGGTAGAGCTGCTCGACCCGCACCACCGCCACCGGCGCGCCCCGCTTGTCCCGCTCCACCAGAGCCTCCTGGCCGACCTTGCCCGAGCACAGCACGATGCGGCGCACCGCGGCGGGGTCGGCGACGCGGGGGTCGTCGAGGACCTCCCGGAACGAGCCGTGGGTCAGGTCCTCGATCGGCGAGCGGGCCTGACGGGCCCGCAGGAGCGACTTCGGCGTGAACACGACCAGCGGCTTGCGCACCTCCCGCACCATCTGCCGGCGCAGGAGGTGGAAGTACTGGGCGGAGGTGGTGGCGTTGACCACCTGGATGTTGTCCTCGGCGCACAGCGTCAGGAACCGCTCGATGCGGGCCGAGCTGTGCTCCGGCCCCTGGCCCTCGTAGCCGTGCGGCAGCAGCATGACCAGGCCCGAGGTCTGGTCCCACTTGTCCTCGGCGGCCACCAGGAACTGGTCGATGATCGTGCTGGCGCCGTTGACGAAGTCGCCGAACTGGGCCTCCCAGGCCACGAGGGCGTCCTTGTTGGCCACCGAGTAGCCGTACTCGAAGCCCATCGCCGCGTACTCGGACAACAGCGAGTCGTAGATCCAGAACTTGCCCTGCTCCGGCCCGAGGTGGGCCAGAGGCGCCCACTCCCGGCCGCTGGTGTGGTCGACCAGCACCGAGTGGCGCTGGCTGAACGTGCCGCGGCGCGTGTCCTGACCGGCCACCCGGATGTCGGTGCCATCCAGCAGCAGCGATCCGAAGGCCAGCGCCTCGGCGGTGGCCCAATCGACCTCGCCGTCCTGGCGCACCATCTTGTCCCGGGCCTCGAACTGCTTGGCCAGCTTGGGGTGGACGTTGAAGTCCTCGGGCCAGTTGGTCAGCGTGTCGTAGATGCGGTCGAGCACGGCCCGGTCGACGCCGGTCTCGACCGTGGGCAGCACCCCCACGGCCGGCGGCGGCTCGGCAGCCTTCTGGTTGGCCGGCGGCGCCGACTGGCGGGTCTCGTCGAGGGCCTGCTGGAGCCGCTTCTGGTAGTCGTCGAGCGCCTGCTCGGCCTCGTCCAGCGACAGCTGGCCCCGCTTGACCAGGGACTCGGTGAACAGCTTGCGTACCGAGCGCCGGTCGTTGATCTTGGCGTACATCAGCGGCTGGGTGTAGCTCGGGTCATCGCCCTCGTTGTGGCCGTAGCGGCGGTAGCTGACCAGGTCGATGACCACGTCCTTGTGGAACCGCTGGCGGTAGGCGTAGGCCAGCCGGGCGACCCGGACGCACGCCTCCGGGTCGTCGCCGTTCACGTGGAAGATCGGCGCCTGGACGATCTTGGCGGCGTCGGTCGAGTAGAAGCCCGACCGGGCGGCCTCGGGCGTGGTGGTGAACCCGATCTGGTTGTTCACCACGATGTGGATGGTGCCGCCCACCCGGTAGCCCTTGATGTCGCTCATGTTCAGCGTCTCGGCCACGACGCCCTGGCCGGCGAACGCGGCGTCGCCGTGCATGAGGATCGGCAGCACGGAGAACGCCTCGGGGTCGTTGATCTGGTCCTGCTGGGCCCGGGCCATGCCCTCGACGACCGGGTCGACGGCCTCCAGGTGGCTGGGGTTGGCGGCCAGCTCGACGTCGATCTCGCGGCCGGCCCGGCTCTGGAACTTGCCGACCTGGCCGAGGTGGTACTTGACGTCGCCCGAGCCCTGGACCGCGGTCGGGTCGAGCGTGCCCTCGAACTCCTTGAACACCTGGTCGTAGTTCTTGCCGACGATGGTGGTCAGCACGTTGAGCCGGCCCCGGTGAGGCATGCCCATGACCACGCCGGCCAGGTGTTCGTCGGCCGCGCCCTCGAGGATGGCGTCGAGGATGGGGATCAGGCTCTCGCTGCCCTCGATGCCGAAGCGCTTCTGGCCGATCCACTTCGTGCCGAGGAACCGCTCGAACGCTTCGGCGGCGTTGAGCCGCTCGAGGATGTAGCGCTGGTCCTCGGTGTCGAGCTGCTGCTGGCTCTGGCTCTCGACCTGCTCCTGGATCCAGTGCTGCTCGTCCAGGTCCTGGATGTGCATGTACTCGATGCCGATCGTGCGGCAATAGGCATCGCGCAGGACCCGCAGGATCTCCGACAGCACCATGCGGTCCTCGCCGCCGAGGCCGCCGGTCAGGAACTCGCGGTCGAGGTCCCAGATGGTGAGCCCGTAGGTGGCCGGATCGAGCTCCGGCGCCATGTGCGGTTCCTTCCACCGCAGCGGGTCGAGGTCGGCGATGAGGTGGCCCCGCACCCGGTACACACGGATGAGGGTGGCCACCGCCATCTGCTTCTCCAGCATCGACTCCGTGCGGTCGATGGGGTTGACGTCGCGGCGCCAGCGGATGGCCTCGTAGGGCACGCCCAGGCTGCGGAAGACGTCGTCGTAGAAGCCGTCGGCCCCGAGGAGCAGCTCCTCGACGCGATTGAGGAACCGGCCCGACTCGGCACCCTGGATGATGCGGTGGTCGTAGGTCGAGGTGACGGTGATGACCTTGGAGGCGCCCAGCGTGGCGAGCAGCTCTGGGTCGGCGCCCCGCCACTCGGCCGAGTAGTCGATGGCTCCGACGCCCACGATCGTGCCCTGGCCGGGCATGAGCCGAGGCACGGACTGCGTGGTGCCGATGGTGCCGGGGTTGGTCAGCGTGACCGTGGCGCCGGCGAAGTCGTCGACCGTGAGCTTGTTGGACCGGGTGCGGCGGATGATCTCCTCGTAAGTGCCCCAGAAGGCCCGGAAGTCGAGCGTGTCGGCGTCGCGGATGACGGGGACGACGAGGCTGCGGCTGCCGTCGGACTTCTCCAAATCGACGGCCAGGCCGAGGCCCACGTGCTCGTGGCGGATGACCCGGGGCTTGTCGTCGTCGCCCCGCACGAACGTGGAGCTCATGACCGGGGCCTTCTCCGCGATGGCCCGGACGACCGCGTAGCCGATGATGTGGGTGAAGCTGACCTTGCCGCCCCGGGTGCGGCCCAGGTAGCCGTTCATGACCCGGCGGTTGACCTCGAGCAGCTTGGCCGGGACGTCACGGAAGCTGGTGGCGGTGGGCACGCCGAGGCTGGCTTCCATGTTCTGGACGATGCGGGCAGCCGCGCCCCGCAGGGGCTGGCCGGGCTCCTCGGCCTTGGCCTCGGCCTTGGCCGTGGCGGCGGGTGCGGGGGCCGGGGCGGCGGGCGCCGAGGTGCCGTTGGCGGCGGGCGCGCCGGGCGCGGCGGTGCCACCACGGGCCGTGGTGTCGCCGTTGCCGGCGGACGGCGCGGGAGCCGGGACCGTGGCCGGCTGGCCGGGCGTCGGCGGGGCGTGGTGGTCGGCGTCGCGGCGGTAGTCGGCGAAGAAGTCACGCCAGCTCTCGCTCACCGACCCGGGATCGGTGAGGTACTGCTCGTACATCTCGTCGACGAGCCAGGCGTTGGGTCCCAGCGCCGTGTCGGTCGACATCTCCTGCTGTTGCGGTTCGTCACCCACGTCCATCGATGGTACCGGCGCGAACCCCCAGCCAGACCCGGTACTACCGTGGTGGCGTGCGTCGATGTTGATCGTGCCTGAGCAGGGTCCGAGCGCCTCCCCCGTGATGCCTGTCCCACCGAGACGGCCGTCACAGGAGGAACCTCGCTCATGCCCTCGACCACCGACACCACCGGCCTCGGCCGGCTGCTCGATCGCGCCGCCGGCGCCCTCGGCCACACCCACCCCGGACTGGCCGCCGAGCTGACCGCCCGGGCCACGCTGGCCCACGAGCCGCCCGACCCGTTCGACGGCCTGACCGGCGACGCGACCATCGACCACTACCGCACGTTCGGCTACCTCGTCCTGCGCGGCTTCTTCGATCCCGACCTCGTCGCGGCCCTGGGCGGCGAGGTGCGGGCCGCGCTGCTGGCGGTCCACGGCGAGGACCGCCTCGGCCGCCCGCCGCCCGGCGGGGGCATGGCCGTGCACGAGGCGTGCCTGCTCGGGCCGTGGGCGCCCCGCACGGTGGACCTCGTCGACGGCCGGGCGCTGGTCGGCCTGGCGGAGCGGCTGGTCGGCGGTGCGGTGCTGCCGTCGCCCGCCGACACCCAGGGCAAGCTGTACCTGGACCACGCCCCCTGGCACAACGACACCGGGATCCTGGTGCGGGCGGTCAAGCTCGTCGCCTACCTGGAACCGCTCGACCGCGCCACCGGTGCGCTGCGGGTCCTGCCCGCCAGCCACCGCCTGCCCGACGCCGCGTTCGCCCACCTGTACTCGCTCGACGTGGACGTGCCCGACGTGCCGGCCCAGGTGCTGGCCACCGAGCCGGGTGACGTGATCGCCTTCGACCCGCTCCTGTGGCACGCCACGTGGGGCGGCGGCGAGCGCCTCCAGTGGAGCACCCTCTACGTCCGGGACGCCGTGACCCCCCGCGGGCGGGACGGCCTGGTCGAGTGGTTCGCCGACGGAGCCTCGGACGTGGCGACGCTGCCCGAGGGCTTCCGTCCCTTCGACCCCCGCTGGGTCGCCGAGGGCGGCATGGACGCCGACGGGTGCTTCGACCAACGCCACCGGTGGATGTTCCGCTTCCACCGCCTGGGCGTCCTCGACGCCTACGGCGTGGCGGCCTCGTTCACCGTCTGAGGGCGCGCCACGACCCGCCGCTCGTCTCGGCGGCGGTCGAACAACGGCCCGACCACGTGGCCCGCGGCGAGCGCGGCGGCGAGGACGACGACGGGCTCGACCGGGGACCGGATGCGATGACCGCCGTAGAAGGCGACGGTGCTGATCGCGACCGTGACGACCGGCGCCACGAGCAGCCACCTCGCCACGCCCCGCGCGCGTGCGATCCCCGCCGCGGCCAGGGGAGCGAGGATCCAGAACGCCGCGATGCCGGCCCAGGAGCCCTGGCGGGGCCGGCCGTCGCGCACGTCCTCGTCGACCTGGTAGTCCAGCCCGTACATATCGAGCGCCCGGCCGACCCGGGCGGTGAGGACCGCCGGCAGGCGCCCGGCGCGCTCGCGGGCATAGCGCAGCCCGTCGCTCCGCCACCGGTCGGAGCGCTGGGACGGCTCCAGTGCGACGATCTCCGGCTGCGCGATGCACGGGAGCGCCCAGCTTCCGAGCGCCGGCCCGGAGTACGTCTCGTCGCAGTTCGCTCCCCGCAGCGTCGTCCCTTCGTTGGTGGACAGCACGACGGGTTCCTCGAATCGCACGAGGTTCGGCAGGACCCACGGCGCGAGCACGAGCGCCGCGCCGCCGGCGGCGGCCAATGCGGCGCGACGCCCCGCGCGCCGCTCGACCACGAGGATCACGGCAACGGTCGCGGCGGCGAGCACGATGAGTTCGCTGCGCGCCAGGGCCGCGGCACCCGCCGTCGCGCCGAAGGCCAGGGCCCGGCCCGGTGACCGCCGCCCGTACCAGGCGCAGCCGGCGAGCATCCACAAGGACACGACGAGCGCGGCCACGCTCTCCGACATGACGAGGCCGTCGTTGAGCCAGAGGTTGGGGTAGACGGCCGCCAGCCCGGCGGCGGCCACGCCGACCGCGGGTCCCCCGAGCCGGCGCCCGACGAGCCCCAGCACGACCACGGTCGCCAGACCGGTGACGACGGTGAGGAGGCGCTGCCAGTCCTCGGGGGCCCCCATCCAGCTCACGGGGGCGAGGATCAGCGACGTCAGCGGGCCGTGCTCTGCGACCGGGAAGCCCGTCGCGGGATCGGTGAACCAGATCCCGTCGGCCAGGCGGGTCGCCTGGACGCTGTAGTAGGGCGCATCGTTGAACCCGAGCGGGCGCCCCCGGTAGTGCACGAGGTACAGCGCCACGCGGACCGCGGCGGCGACGGCGAGGCACGCCCACAGGAGCGGCCGGGACCAATCGTCCCGCCCGGAGGCACGACGCTCGCCCGCAGCCGCCCCGCCGCGAGATCCCGCGGCCGGCTCGCGGCCCGGTTCGACCGAGTACCCAGCTGTCACCCGCCGTCGACACTAGCCGTAGCCGCCCGTCGCGCGCTCCGCGTCAGGACGCCTTCTCCAGCCGGACTGCGCACTGCTTGTAGTTCGGCTCCGCGAGATCGGGTCGAACTCGTTGATCGTGAGCCGGTTGGCGCACTGCTCGTCGAAGTGGAACGGGACGAAGACCTCGCCCTCCCGGACGGTGCGCGTGACCCGGACCCGGATGCGGTCGATCGCGCCCCGCTCCGAGACCAGGCGGACCAGGTCGCCGCCGTGGACCTGGTAGCGGCGGGCGTCGGCCGGGTCGATCTCGACCCAGCCCGCCGGTGCCAGGCCGTCCAGGATCTCGACCCGGCCCGTCTTGGTCCGGGTGTGCCAGGGGATGGCCACGACATCGGCCCCGAGGGCCAGCAGCCGCTCGGCCAGGGGCTGATGGCGGGCACCGTCGAGCTGCACCGCGACCCGGACCCCGGCGATGCCGGACCGGCCGAGCTCGGCGAGGATCTCGTCCGACACGCCCGACGGCGAGCTCCAGTGCACGGCGATGCCCGCGGTCACGGCCGCGCCGTGGGCCTGGGGCCCCCGGGCGTAGACCCGGGACGCGGCCAGCGCCTCGACCAGCGCCTCGGCCCGGCCCAGCGCCTCGGCCGCCTCGATGAAGCCCCGCACGCCGATCCCGGTGCTGAGCACGGTGACCGCCGGCGGCCGGGCGACGACGGCGTCGAGCGCCCCCGCCAGGTCCCGGCCGACGGCCACGGGATGGGTGCGGATGGCGGGCCCGTGCAGCACGGTCGCCCCCCGGCGCTCGAGCATCGAGATCTGCTCGGCGGCGCGCCGGTCGGCCGTCACCCGACCAGGAACCCCGACATCTCCTCCAGCGCCACTCGGGTCATGCTGGCGGCACCGTGTTGCCCCGATGTTTCCGTGTCGTTACCGCGACCGCGGCGGGCGTACGCCCGAGGTGCCAAGAGTCACGCACGCATCCACCATCGGCCGTCTCTACGGATGTAGACCGACTGAAACTGCATGCGCTGGAGGCGACCAATGAGTGTGTCCGTCGTCACCCCCACCGACATCCACCCCGTGAGCGACCGCCCAGCGGTCTCGGCCCGTGTCCTGCGCCCGCTCCTCGGCGCCCTCGTCATCGTGCGCACCCCGTCGGCCCTGTGGCGCGGCACCCTGCTGTCCTGCGTCCGCGACAGCGCATGGTTCGTGGTCAACGACGAGGACGTGGTCGTCCACCTGAGCGACCTGGTCTCGGTCCGCGCCGCGTAGCTCCGCCGACTCCCCCGTCCGGCTTCGGACCCCGCCCGGGCAGCCGGTACGGTCCCCACCATGAGTGCGCAGTTCATCTTCACCATGCGCAAGGTGAGCCGGTTCCACCCGCCGGACAAGGAGGTCCTGAAGGACATCTCGCTGTCGTTCTTCCCCGGGGCCAAGATCGGCGTGCTGGGGGCCAATGGAGCCGGCAAGTCGTCGCTGCTGCTGATCATGGCCGGCGTGGACGACGGCTTCACGGGCGATGCCCGGCTCACGCCTGGTTTCAGCGTGGGGATGCTGGAACAGGAGCCACAGCTCGACCCGGGCAAGGACGTCCAGGGCAACGTGATGGAGGGCGTCGGCCAGGTCGCCGCCCTCCTCGCCGACTACGACGAGGTCATGGCGGGCTGGGCCGACCCCGACGCCGACTACGAGAAGCTCGGCGCCCGCCAGGCGGACCTCGAGTCCAAGATCGAGGCCGCCGGCGCCTGGGACCTGTCGCGCACCACCGACATCGCCATGGACGCTCTGCGCCTGCCGCCGGGCGATGCCGACGTGACCACGCTGTCGGGCGGCGAGCGGCGCCGGGTGGCGCTGTGCCGGCTGCTGCTGTCCCGCCCCGACCTGCTCCTGCTCGACGAGCCCACCAACCACCTCGACGCCGAGTCGGTTGCGTGGCTCGAGCGGTTCCTGCGGGACTACGCCGGCACCGTCGTCGCCATCACCCACGACCGCTACTTCCTCGACAACGTGGCCGGCTGGATCCTGGAGCTGGACCGGGGCCGGGGCTACCCCTTCGAGGGCAACTACACCGGCTGGCTCGAGCAGAAGCAGGCCCGCCTGGCGGCCGAGGAGAAGACGGACTCGGCTCGCAAGCGCACGCTGGAGCGGGAGCTGGAGTGGGTGCGGATGGCGCCCAAGGCCCGCCAGGCCAAGGGCAAGGCCCGCCTCGCCGCGTACGAGAAGCTGCAGGCCGAGGCCGAGGCCGCCGAGCGGGGGCCGGAGCGGCTGCAGATCCACATCCCGCCCGGGCCGCACCTCGGCGACCAGGTCGTCGTCGTCGATCATCTGTCCAAGGGCTACGGCGACCGGCTGCTGATCGACGAGCTGTCGTTCTCGCTGCCCCGGGCCGGCATCGTCGGCGTGATCGGCCCGAACGGTGCCGGCAAGACCACGCTGTTCCGGATGCTGACGGGTGCCGAGGAGCCCGACGGCGGCGCGATCACCGTCGGTCCGTCGGTCGAGCTGGCCTACGTCGACCAGTCCCGGGACGCCCTCGACGCCGGCAAGACCGTGTACGAGGAGATCACCGGAGGCCGGGACCTGCTCAAGGTCGGCACCCGGGAGGTCAACGGCCGGGCCTACGTGGCGTCGTTCAACTTCCGGGGCTCGGACCAGCAGAAGCCGGTCGGCGTGCTCTCCGGCGGCGAGCGCAACCGGGTGCACCTGGCCAAGATGCTCCGCACGGGTGGCAACCTGTTGCTGCTCGACGAGCCGACCAACGACCTCGACGTGGACACGCTGCGGGCGCTGGAGGACGCGCTGGAGGCGTTCCCCGGCTGCGCCGTCGTCATCAGCCACGACCGCTGGTTCCTCGATCGCATCGCCACCCACATCTTGGCGTTCGAGGGCGACAGCCAGGTGCGGTGGTTCGAGGGCAACTTCAGCGAGTACGAGGCGTGGCGGCACAGGGAGCTGGGGGCCGAGGCCGACCAGCCCCACCGCATCCGCTACAAGCCGCTGGTCCGATGACCGCTGACCGCACCGACGGCATCGACGTCCGCCCGATCGTTCCGGACGACCTCCCGGCGGCCGAGGACCTGATGGCCGCGCTGATGGCGGGCCGCATCCAGCAGCGGCTCGGGCACAGCGTCGACGTCCTGGCCCTGGACGGCGTCGGCGCCTGGGAGGACGGCCGCCTCGTCGGCCTGTGCATGTGGTCGGGCCCCGACGGCGCCAACCGGTCGGAGCTCGCCGCCCTGGCGGTCGCCGAGGACCGCCGGAACCGAGGCATCGCCGCCGCCCTGGTCGAGGCCGTCGCGGACGCGGCCCGCGCCACCGGGGCCGAGGTCCAGTGGCTGGTCACCACCAACGACAACCTCGACGCCCTCCGCCTCTACCAGCGCCACGGCTACCGCCTCGCCGGCCTCCGCCCGGCCGCCCTCGACGAGGCCCGCAAGGCCAAGCCGCTCATCCCCACGACCGGCAGGTACGGCATCCCGATGCGCGACGAGCTGATCCTCGAACGCACGCTCTGATTAGGCCAGCAGGTCCCGCAGCCCGAGAGCGAACCCGCTGAGCTGGGGCGACGTCAGCTCGCCGTCAAGGCTCAGCCTCCGGTCGAGGTCGAAGGTCGGTGCCTTCGGCTCACTGCGTCGCAGGATGCGGGCCGGGTCAGTGGCCCGGGGCGCGGGGTCGATTATCCACAGCTCGGGCACGCCGGTCTGCTCGTACCGCTCGCACTTGACCCCGAGGTCGTAGCGGCGCGTCGAGGGCGACAGCACCTCGACGGCCAGGTCCGGCAGCCACGGCAGCCGTACCTCGTCGATGTCCGGCACGTTGCCGTCCCGGAACCACCACAGGTCCGGCGCATAGACGTTGTGGTCGTTGATGCGTACGTCCACCGGTATCCCGCACATGCCCCGAGCCGACCCGGCCTCGACCCACTGCATCAGCCGGTAGAAGAGTCTGCCGGCGATCTGCTGGTGCCGAAGGCTCGGGGAGTTCACGACCACGACCTCGCCGTCGATCAATTGCGCGGTGGGAGGCAGCCAGGTCATGGCGAAGAACTCTTCGGCAGTGACGTCGTGGCGGGCTACAAGCGCCATCGGGTGGCACTGTAGCGCACTGAGATGACAGGTACTAGGCCAAAAGCGCGAGAACGCGGGCGGCCTGGTCGAACGCGGTGCCGTCGTCGGGGGTCAGGCGGAGGTCGGGCGACGCCGGAGCCTCGTAGGGGTCGTCGATGCCGGTGAACCCGGTGATCTCGCCCTTGCGGGCCAGCTTGTACAGGCCCTTGGGGTCCCGGGCCTCGCAGATCTCGAGTGGCGTGTCGACGAACACCTCGACGAACCGCAGGCCCACCCCGTCGTGGATCGCCCGCGCCCGGTCGCGGTCGGCCCGGTAGGGGCTGATCACCGGGACCAGCGCCACGACGCCGGCGTCGGCGAACAGGCGGGCCACCTCCCCCACCCGGCGGATGTTCTCGCTGCGGTCAGCGGCCGAGAACCCGAGGTCGGCGTTGAGCCCGTGGCGCAGGTTGTCGCCGTCCAGCAGGTACGCAGGCCGGCCGGCGGCGACCAGCGCCCGCTCGACCTCGGCGGCCACCGTCGACTTGCCGGACCCCGACAGACCGGTGAACCACACCGTGGCGCCCGGAGTCGGGCGGTCGGCGCGGGCGACGGCGCCCTCGTGCCAGACGACGTTGTTACTCACGCCCTCACGCCAGGTCCGTCGGCCCGAGGATCATG
>DASRJM010000123.1:0-9430 GCA_035649475.1 Acidimicrobiales bacterium | reverse complement strand
CGCAGCGTGTCGGCCAGCGGCACCCCGGGGACCGCCGCGTCGGCGCCGTCCCGCACCGCCGCCACCACCGTCGCGAACAGCGCAGCCCCCGCCAACGGGCGGGCGCCGTCGTGGACGACGACCACCTCGGCGTCGTCCGGGACCGCGGCCAGGCCGGCCCGGACCGAGGCGGAGCGGGTGTCCCCGCCGGCGGCGACGGCGTCGGCCAGCGGCTCCGCGTCGGCCGTCCGGTCGGCCGGCACGACGACCACCACGCCGTCGGATGCGGCCCGGGCGGCCTCCAGCGACCAGTCCAGCACCCGCCGCCCGCCGAGCGGCTGGTACTGCTTGGCGGCCCCGAACCGGTTCCCCGATCCGGCCGCCACGACGATGGCCCACACCGATCCCATGGTCGGGCGGAGGCTACCCGGATCCCCCGGCAGCGACGCGGGGTCACAGCGTCGTTATCGTTTGCCGGTGATGACGCCCACCGAGCTGCTCGCCGACGTCGACCTGTTCGGCGATCTCACCCCCCAGGAGCTGCTGCACCTGGCCGACGCCAGCACGACGGAGGAGCTGCGGCGTGGCGACGTCCTGTTCCACGAGGACGACGAGCCCGATCGGCTGTACGTCGTCATCAACGGGCGGATCGCGATCGCCAAGCGATCGATCGACGGGCGGGAGTCGGTCGTCGCCCTCATGGAGGCCGGCGACCTGTTCGGCGAGATGGGCCTGTTCCTCCCTGGCCGGTCGGCCGAGGCCCGCGCGCTGGAGCAGTCGCAGGTGCTGTCCATCGGCTTCGAACCCGTCCGTGAGGTGTACGAGAAGCGGCCGGAGCTGCTGTGGGGCGTGGTCGCGCTGCTGGCCCGCCGGCTCGAGACCATGGACGTGGCCCTGGCCGACTCCGTGTTCCTCGACGTCACGGGACGCACGGCCAAGCGGCTGGTGGAGATGGCGGCGGGGGCCGACGAGTTCACCCTGCCGGTCACCCAGGAGGAGCTGGCGGCCATGGTCGGGGCGTCCCGGGAGCGCGTGAACAAGGCCATCGCCAGCTTCGTGCGGCTGGGCTGGATCGAGCAGTCGGAGCGCCGCTACCGCATCACCGACCGCGAGCAGCTGGAGAGGCGAGCCCGCTGACCTGCGGTGACGGCGCACTTACAATACGCGTTGCAGGTAAATTGTAAGGCGTGCACAGTGGGGGTGTGAGCGAGGAACGATCCCGACCCCGGGGGCGCCCGCCGCGGCGACGACAAGCGGAGCGCTCGGCGGCGACCCGCGAGGCACTGCTCGACGCCACCATCGCCTGCGTCGTCCGCGACGGCTACGCCAACACCACCACCGGCGCCGTCGCCCGCGAAGCCGGCGTGTCGGTCGGAGCGATCCAGCACCACTTCGCCGGCAAGGCGGAGCTGATGGCCGGGGCCGTCGCCCACCTGCTGGCTCGGCGCCAGGACGAGTTCGCCAAGGCCATCGCCGGTCTCGACCCCGGGGCCGACCGGGTCGATGCCGCCATCGACGTGCTGTGGTCGATGTACGAGAGCTCGGCGTTCGTGGCCTGGCTCGAGCTGTGGGTTGCCTCCCGTACCGATGCCGACCTGCGGGTCGCGGTGCTGGCGATGAACGACGCGTTCATCACGTCGGCCCAGGCTCAGTTCGCCGAGGTCGTCGGCGACCTGCCCGGCGGCGGCGGCGACCCCGCGGACCGGGCGGGCGCCCTGGCGTTCACGCTCGCCGTCTTCGACGGCACCGCGATCTCCCAGCTGCTGGGGCCCCGACGCAACGGGCTGCCGGCGTCCGAGATGGTCGACGCCGTCAAAGCGCTCAGCCGCCTGTCGTTCCCCCGACCCGGACCCGAGGAGGACGGCTCCCCGTGACCGTCATCGACACCCCGCGCACCATGACCGACGACGCCACGTGGCACGACATGCTGGACCGGCTCAACCGCCTGTCGGTCGACCGGCACTTCGACGCCTACGAGGACGTGCCCTGGGACGACCCGGACTACGCCATCGACCCGGCCGACCCCCGTTGGGAGTTGCCGCCCGACAGCCCACTCGGCGCCACCGACTGGTACCGCGAGCAGCCGCCCGTGCGGCGGGCCGAGATCGGGCTGTTCGACGTGGCCAGCAAGATGAAGGTCGGGCTGCAGTTCGAGAACGTGCTCAAGCGGGGCCTGCTCGAGTTCGCGCTGGAGCTGCCGGACCGCACGCCGGAGTTCCGCTACGCCTACCACGAGCTGATCGAGGAGGCGCAGCACTCGCTGATGTTCCAGGAGTTCGTCAACCGCACCGACCTGGAGGTGAGCGGCATGCGGGCCTGGGACAAGCGCGCGGCCCGGCGCATCGCCAAGCTCGGCCGGCGGTTCCCGGCGGCGTTCTTCTTCTTCGTGCTGGGCGGCGAAGACCCGATCGACCACGTCCAGCGGGAGGTGCTGGGCTCGGGCCGCGAGCTGCACCCGCTGCTGGAGCGGATCATGCGGATCCACGTGACCGAGGAGGCCCGCCACCTGTCGTTCGCCCGCAACTACCTACGCCGGAGGGTGCCCGCGCTGCCGTGGCGCCGGCGGCAGGTGCTGAAGGTACAGGTGCCGGTCACGCTGGGCGTGATGGCGGCGATGATGCTGCGCCCGTCGCCCGCGCTCGTGCAGCGCTACGGCATGCCCCGCAGCGTGCTGCGCCGGGCCTACGGCACCGCCGAGGCGCGTGCCGGGGTGGTGGCGTCGCTGCGCAAGGTCCGCGACCTGTGCGACGAACTGGGCCTGCGCACCCGCGGCGCCCGGCGCGTGTGGCGGCTCATGGCGATCGACGGCTAGCTACGTCGCGCTCGCGCCCAGGTGGGCGAGGGCCCGCCGCCAGGCGTCGGTCGCGTCGTCCGGCCGGTGCGCCGGGCGGTCGGGGTCGTGGGCGAAGCCGTGGTCGGCGCCCTCGTAGCAGACCACCTCCACACCCGCCTCCTGGAGGGCGTCGCGGTCGTCGGCGGGGAGCCACGGGTCGGCCGAGCCGGCCAGCGCCAGCACCGGCGTGCCCGGGGACGCAGCCAACGCCTCCAGTGGCTCGCCCTGGGTGGCGCTCGCCCACATCGGCGGCACCCGGGCCATGCCGTAGAACGACACCGCGCGGTCGAAGCGACCGGTGGCCGTGGCCTTGAGGGCGTACATGCCGCCCATGCAAAAGCCCAGGATGCCCACGGGGTCGGCCCCGGTGGCGTCGGCCGCCGCCACCGCGTCGCCAAGGATCCGCTCGTCGTCGAGCGTGCCGCCCTCGCCCATGCGATCGGGGACCGGCAGGTACTCGCGCCCCGGCCACAGCTCGAAGGCGCACACGGCCCAGCCGGTGTCAGCGGCCAGCCGGTCCACGTGACGGTCGAACAGGGGCCGCAGCCCACCGATGTCGGGGACGACCACCAGC
Source organism: Acidimicrobiales bacterium (assembly GCA_035649475.1). Classification (GTDB taxonomy): domain Bacteria; phylum Actinomycetota; class Acidimicrobiia; order Acidimicrobiales; family VFJN01; genus ZC4RG19. Next base: position 6,044 of record DASRJM010000123.1, on the reverse strand, counting down.
CCCCGCGCGGGCGGGCCGGCGGGCGTGGCGAGCTCGGCGGGCGTGCCGGACGGGAGCGTGATGCGCATGGGTCGCCAGCCTGGTGTGCGGTCAGGAGTAGCGGTCGAGGATGCTGGTCTCGGCCAACCGGGACAGGCCCTCCTTGATGGCCCGGGCCCGGGTCTGGCCCACCCCGGTGACGTCGTCGAGGTCGTCGATCGTGGCCCGCATGATCTTCTGGAGCGTGCCGAACCGGTTCACGATGCGCTCGATCACCGATTCGGGCAGCCGCGGGATGCGGGACAGCAGCCGGAAGCCCCGGGGCTGCACGTTGGTGTCGAGGTCGACCACGCTGCCCGGCAGGTGCAGCGTCGCACCCACCGCCTTGGCGTCGAGCAGCTCCTCGGTGCTCATGCCCGACAGGGCGTCCATCGCGTGGTCGAGGCGCCACTCGGACTCGGGGGTGAAGTAGTCGAGCATCACCAGGCGCCGGTCGTCCTCGACCCCGCCCATCAGCTCCTCCAGCTGGAGCTTGACGAGCCGGCCGTCGACCCCCAGCTCGACGATGTCGCCGGCGATCTCGTCCGCGATCCGCCGCACCATCTCGGTGCGCTGCAGCACGTTCACCACGTCGCGCACGGTCACCAGGTCCTCGACCTCCAGGGCCGACAGCGACGCCGTCACCCCGTCGAGCCGGTTGCGGTAGCGCTCCAGCGTCTGCAGCGCCTGGTTGGCCCGGACCAGCAGGCGGGGGATGGTCTCCAGCGGGTGCTTCTCGTCGCCCACGTACACGGCGATGATCGACATATCCTCCGACACGGAGATCACGGGCACGTCGATGGAGCGCGCCACCCGCTCGGCGGTGCGGTGCCGCGTGCCGGTCTCGGACGTCGGCACGTTGGGGTTGGGCACCAGGTGCACGTTGGCCCGGGCGATGCGGCTGGCGTCGGACGCCAGGATAATCGCCCCGTCCATCTTCGCCAGCTCGGACAGGCGTTGCGGGCTGAAGGCCGCGTCGAGCAAGAAGCCACCCGAGCAGATGTTCAAGACCTCGGGCCCATCGCCCACCACGATGAGCGCGCCCATGTTGGCCTGCAGGACGCGGTCGATGCCCTCGCGCAGGCCCGTGCCCGGGGCCACGGCGGCGAGCGCGTCCATGAGCTCGGCGCTGGGGCGGGATACCACGGGCCATAGGGTAACCCGACGTCCCCGCCGCCCTGCGTAGCGCATCGCCGCACGTCGTCACGACGCCACCGCCTGTGGGGCGAAGGCCTGGTGGTGGATCGCCTCGGCGATGGAGGCCGCCCGGTCGAGCCGCAAGCCCGCCGGCGCGTCCGGGGCCGAACGGGGCACCACCGCCCGCGCGAACCCCAGTCGGGCCGCCTCGGCCAGGCGCCGCTCGGTGCGCTGCACCTGGCGCAGCTCGCCGCCGAGGCCCACGTCGCCGCACGCCACCAGGTCGGCCGGGACGGGGCGCCCGGTGGCCGCCGACGCCACGGCCAGGGCGACCGCCAGGTCGACCCCCGGCTCCTGCACCCGCACGCCGCCGGCCACCGCGACGTGGACCTCGGCCCGGCCCACGTCGAGCCCCGCGTGCCGCTCGAGCACGGCCAGCACCTGGGCCAGGCGCCCGCCGTCGACGCCCTGCGCGGTGCGCCGGGGCGCCGGCACGGCGCTGGGCACCACCAGGGCCTGGACCTCGACCAGCAGCGGCCGCTGGCCGTCGAGCACCGGCGCCACCACCGAGCCGGGCACCCCCGGCAGGCGGTCGGCCAGGAACAGCGCGCTGGGGTCGGGCACGCCGACCAGCCCCGCCTCGCCCATCTCGAACAGGCCGAGCTCGTGCGTGCTGCCGAAGCGGTGTTTGGCCGCCCGAAGCATGCGCAGCGCGTGGTGGCGGTCGCCCTCGAACGACAGCACCGTGTCGACCAGGTGCTCGAGCACCCGGGGCCCGGCCAGGCCGCCCTCCTTGGTGACGTGCCCGACCATGACCACGCTGACACCCCGGGACTTGGCCTCGGCCACGAGCCGCTGGGCGCAGCCCCGCACCTGGCCGACGGACCCGGGGCCGGAGCCGAGCTCGGGGTCGTGCACGGTCTGGATCGAGTCGACGACCACGACGGCCGGGGCCAGGGCGTCGACGTGGCCGACGATGTGGGGCAGCGACGTCTCGGCCACCAGCCACAGAGCGGGGGCGCAGACGCCCAGCCGCTCGGCCCGCAGCGCCACCTGCCGGGCCGACTCCTCGGCCGTGACGTACAGGCACGCCTGGCCGCCGGCCGCCACCGACGCGAGCGCCTGGAGCAGCAGCGTCGACTTGCCGGTGCCCGGCTCGCCCCCCACCACCGTCACCGACCCCGGCACCAGGCCACCGCCCAGCACGCGGTCGAGCTCGGCGTCGCCGGTCGGCACCGGCGCGACGGCGTCGCCCACCGCCTCGGTGATGGGGCGGGGCACCGACGGCGGGGCAAGGACCGCCCCGGCCGGGCCCGCGTGCCCCACGAACTCCTCCATGAGGGTGCCGCTGGCCTCGCACGCCGTGCACCACCCCATCCACTTGGGGGCGTCGGCCCCGCACTCGCTGCACCGGTAGATCGTCCTGGGTCTCGCCACGCCACCGACCTTACGAAGGGGGTATGACAGTGAACGGGCTGCCACGGGATCTTTCCGACGGTCTCCGCAAGTAACCGTCGGGTAACCTCCGCGGCCGTGCGCGTCCGGGTGCTCGTCCCGCTCTACGCCGCTCTCGCCGTCGTGGTCACGTGGCCGCTCGCCGCCCACCTCACGACCGGCCTCACCCGGGGCACCGAGCCGGTGGCCACCGTGCCGCTGTTCAACCTGTGGACCCTGCGCTGGAACCAGGACTCGATCGGCGACCGGTTCCGTCACTACTGGGACGCCCCGCTGTTCCACCCTGCGCTCGGCGGGTTCGCGCTGTCCGAGCCCCAGCCGCTGACCGGGCTGGTGTTCGCACCGCTGGCGCTCGTCACCGGCAACCCCGTGCTGGCCCTGAACCTGGTGCTGCTGGCCGCGCTGGTCGCCAACGGCATCGCCGCCCAGCGCCTCGCCCGCACGCTCGGCGCCGCCCCGGTCCCCGCGGCCGTCACTGGCGGGCTGGCCGTGGCGCTGCCGTTCGTGGCGGCGCAGCTGGGCGTGCTGCAGCTGGTGATGGTGTTCCCGCTGTTCCTGCTGGTGGACGCGGTCGTGCGCTGGGGGCCCGAGGGCGGCCGGCGGGCGGCGGCCGAGGTCGGGCTGTGGCTGGCCGTGACGTTCCTGACCTGCGGCTACTACGGGCTGTTCGCCGCCGTGGTGATCGGGCCGGCGACGCTGGCCTACGTCCGAAGGGACTGGCTCAGCCGGTCGCGGGCGGCCGACATCGCGGTGATGGCGCTGGTGGTCGGGGTGCTTGCCGGCCCGGCGCTGATCGGGCAGGCCCGCATCACCGCCGACTACAGCCGGGACGAGGAGACCATCGAGGGACTCAGCGCCTCCAACGCCGACTTCTGGCGGATCCCGGACGAGTCCCCGCTGGCCGGGATCCTGCCCCTCGCCGACGACGGCGACCGCGGCCACGCCCTGTACCCCGGCACCGTGCTGCTGGCCCTCGGGATCACGGGGCTGATCGTGGCGGCCCGGCGGGTCGGCGATGGCGCGGGCTCGGGGATGCGGCGCCGCCAGCTCACGTTCCTGGTGGTCGGGTTCGTGCTCGCCCGCCTCCTCAGCCTGGGCCTCAACCTGGACGTGTTCGGGTATCGGCCCTACGAGCTGCTGCGGCGCTGGGTCCCCGGGTTCGACAGCCTGCGCAGTCCGTTCCGGTCCGACGTGGTCGGGCAGGTGTTCACCGTGGCCCTGGCCGCCTTCGCCCTCGACGCCGCCTGGCGGTGGCTGCGGCCGGAGGAGGGCCGCGCCCGGGTCCCGCTGGCGGCGGGCGCTGCCCTGGGCGTGGCGGTCGTCGCCCTGGCGCTGGTCGAGACCGGGGTCGCGCCGGCGCCGGTCCACCTAGTCGACCGCTCGACGCCGGACTGGGCGGGCTGGCTGGCCGAGAACCCGCCGGAGGGCGACGGCGACCCCGTGCTGGCGTTCCTGCCGTTCCCCGAGGACGGCAGGGCCGGGTCCTACCAGCCCACCGTCGAACACATGCTCGACGTGCTCGACGCCGACGCGACGACGGTTAACGGGTACTCGGGGCTGTTCCCGGGGCCGTACAACGACCTGGAGGGCGCCGCCCGGCAGTACCCCGACTACCACGCCGACGACCTGATGGCCGAGTACGGCGTGGACGCCGTGGTGGTCGACGAGGAGTGGCTGGCGGGCAACCCCGCCGCCGCGTCAGCGCTCGACGCCACCTACCGGGAGATGTACCGGGGGCCGGACTCGATCGTCTACGAGCCGCTCTGAGCGGGGCGCGAGCCGCGGACCGCCCGAACCACCAGCAGGGCCACCACGGCCACGACGCAGAAGGCGGCCATCGCGGCCAAGGCGAAGACGCCGGCGTCGACCACCTCGCTCTCGGCCGCCATCGCCAGCGGCGGGTCGCCCAGGCGGGGGGACCAGGTCGTCGCCTCGCCCGGCAGGTCGGCGGTGACCGACAGGCGGAACGCGTCGGCCAGCGGGCGGCCGATCCGGGCCTCGATCGCGGCAGCGTCCTCGCCGAGCGGCTCGCCGTCGAGGGCGGCTGCCAGGCCCTCGTCGCCGAACGCCTCCAGGCCCGCGCTCAGGTCGGCGGTGCCGGAGAACTCGTAGGTGGTGCGGCCGAACCTGTGCTCCCGGCTGACGTGCATGTCCTGCAGCGCACCGTCCGGGCCGGTGAGCTGGGTCAGGATCTCCTCGGCCTCGGCCGGTGTGCCGAACGGGCGCGTGACCCGGATCCACGTGGTGCCGTCGCCGGCGGTGGCCGGGGCGCTCACCGACCAGCCGGCGTCCTGGAGGTCGTCGGTGCGGACCAGGGCCGCCAGGTCGGCGGCGTCCGAGGTGCCGTCGTCGTCCAGGTCGGGCAGCTGGTCAAGGGCCTCGGCGTCGAGGCCGGCGGCCACCTCCACCGTGCCCGACCCGTCGTCCTCGACGTCGACCGTGACGGCCGTCTGCACCTCGCAGGCGGCCGCCACCAGAGCCGCCACGACCGCCGGCAGCAGGTGCCGCACCAGCGGGCGGGCAGGGACGGCGCGGGAGCGGAGGCGGGGGCGGCGGTGCACGGAAGCCGGGAGGTTACCGGGAGGGCGGACGCGAGCGGGGCCGCCCACGTGGGCGGCCCCGCATCGGATCGTGGTGGTGCCGGGTCAGCTCTCGGGCGGCGTGCCGCCGGCCTCGGCCAGCTCCATCGGCGGCGGGCTGAAGCCCTCCACCGTGCGGAACACGATGACCCGCTCGCCGGTCTCGGGATCGTCCTCGGCGTCGACGACGACGATCTCGCCGGCCCGGACCTCCTTGAGCAGCAGCTTCTCGGACACCGGGTCCTCGACGCTGCGCTGGATGGCCCGGCGCAGCGGCCGTGCGCCCAGCTGGGGGTCGTAGCCCTTGTCGGCCAGCAGGTACTTGGCCTCCTGCGTGAGCTCGAGGCCCAGGCCCTGGCCCTCCAGCTGGCGCTGCACCCGGGCGATCATCAGGTCGACGATCTGGGTGACCTCGTCCTTGGTGAGCTCGTGGAACACGATCGTGTCGTCGATCCGGTTCAGGAACTCGGGACGGAAGTGCAGCTTGAGGGCGTCGTTGACCTTCTCCTTCATCTTCTCGTAGGAGACGGCCTCGTCGGAGCGGGCGAAGCCCACGCTGGCCTTGCGCAGGTCGGCGGTGCCCAGGTTCGAGGTCATGATCAGCACGGTGTTGCGGAAGTCGACCGAGCGTCCCTGGGCGTCGGTGAGGCGCCCCTCCTCCAGGATCTGGAGCAGCGTGTTGAACACGTCGGGGTGGGCCTTCTCGATCTCGTCGAACAGCACCACCGAGAACGGCTTGCGCCGCACGGCCTCGGTGAGCTGGCCGCCCTCCTCGTAGCCGACGTAGCCCGGGGGCGAGCCGACGAGGCGGGAGACCGTGTGCTTCTCCATGTACTCGGACATGTCGAGCTGGAT
>DASRJM010000122.1:0-8893 GCA_035649475.1 Acidimicrobiales bacterium | reverse complement strand
GTCGACGTCGATGCCGGTGGCCCGGCCCTGGACGGCCCGGCCGTCGGGGAAGGTCACGAGCGTGGTGCGATCGCGCAGGTTGTGGGCGTTCGTGGCGACGAGGCCGTCGGCCACGACGACGCCGCAGCCCCGCCCGCCGTGGCGCCCGATGCGCACGACCGAGGGGGCCACGGTGTCGGCCACGTGCCGGACGGCGGCCTGCTGTTCGTCGGGCATGGAGTCCTCCCCGGATGGCTGTCGGATAGTTACCTAGCTACTTGCCGGATAGTTACTTGCAATCTGCAAGTCACTGTAACCTCTCGCCATGCCTGCACCGCAAGGCCCTCCTTCCCGGGCCGGGCTGGACGACGCGGCCGACCGGGCCCTGGCCAGCGCGACCGAGGTGGTGGGCGACCGCTGGTCGCTCCGGGTCGTCGGCCGCTTGCTGGGCGGTCCCCGCCGCTTCGGCGAGCTGCTCGACGAGCTCGACGGCCTCGCCCCCAACATCCTCGCCCGGCGCCTCGCGCAGCTCGAGGCCGAGGGCGTGGTGGTCGGCGAGCCCTACTCGACACGCCCGGTCCGCCACGCCTACCGGCTCACCGCCGCGGGCGCCGACCTGGCCGGGCCCGTGCGCATGCTGGCCGGCTGGGGCGCCCACCGCCACGGCGAGGCCCACCGGGCCCGCGGCTCGGTGCCGGTCCACGCCCGCTGCGGGACCGCGCTGGAGGCCCGCTGGTTCTGCTCGACGTGCGACGAGGTCGTCGAGTCGCGCCCGGCCTCGGCGCACGCAGCCCCCGGGGGCGGCGACGAGGGCGACCTCGTCTGGCTCTGAGCGCGGCGCGTCCAGCACCAGGGCCTCGGGAGACTAGCGTTCGACTCCTCGGCGGACTTACGTATCCAAGAGGAGACACTCCGATGTCCCAGGTCAGTCCCGGCTGGTATCCGGACCCCTCCGGACGCTACGCCCAGCGGTATCACGACGGCACCAGATGGACCGAGCACGTCGCGGACGCGGCCGGTCAGCGCAGCGTCGACAACCCCGACGCGCCGGGCCAGTCGTCCTCCTCCTACGAGAGCGCCGGCCAGCAGGGCTACGGCGCGGCCGGCTACGGCCAGCAGGGGGGCCAGGCCGGCTACGAGCAGCAGGGCTACGGCGGTCAGCCGTCCAGCGGCGAGGGCTGGCCGGCGGGCGGCGGCACCACGAGCGGCCAGAGCTGGCCGGCGCAGGGCGGCCAGGACTACGGGCAGCAGGGCTACGGCCAGCAGCAGGGCTACGGCCAGCAGGGCGCGCCCAGCGGCCAGGACTACGGCCAGCAGGGCACGCCCAGCGGCCAGGACTACGGCCAGCAGCCCGGGCAGTACGGGACGCCCAGCGGCCAGGGCTACGGCCAGCCCGGCTACGGCCAGCCCGGCTACGGCCAGCAGGGCTACGGCTACGGCGGCGGGCCGTCGGCGGGTGCGTTCACACCCACCATCGGTCTCATCGCCGGCGGCATCGGCGGTCTCCTCGTGCTCCTGTCGCTGTTCGGCCTCGACTTCCTGTCCGGCGGCGGCCAGTCGATCAACCTCGGCGACGTCGCCGACATCTCCGACTTCGGCGTCGACGTGCCGGTCGCCATCGACACCTACGCCACGTTCGGCCGCTTCCTGGCGATCCTGGCCATCGCGTTCGGCATACTGGCCATCCTCAAGCTGCCGCAGATCCCGGCGCTGGCCAAGATCCCCAACCTGCCGATCATCGCCACGGTCGTGCTCGGCATCTTCACCCTGTGGCACGTGCTGGCGATGTTCACGAGCTTCGAGGGAGCCGACGTGTCGCCGGCCTTCGGCGCCATCCTCGGGCTGATCGGCTGGGGCGGCCTCATCGCGGGGCAGTTCCTCACGCAGCCGGTGGGTGCCAAGCGCTGACCCCCGGCTGCCCGCCGGACCCTCTGACGCTAGTGTCATCTGACACGGCGTCAGAGGGGAGGGGACATGGGCGACACGCAGTTCACGCTGGCCGAGGTGTTCGACAGGGTGGCGTCCGTCCACCCCGACCGCCCGGCCATCGTGTGGGGCGACCTGCGTCTCACCTTCGCCGAGCTGGCCGACCGCAGCCGCGGGCTGGCCGCCTACCTCGCGTCCCGGGGCCTGGGTGTCCACGCCGAGCGGGGCGCGCTGGCGGGCCACGAGTCCGGCCAGGACCACCTCGGCATCTACCTCTACAACGGCAACGAGTACCTGGAGGCGATGCTGGGCGCCTTCCGGGCCCGGGTGGCGCCGTTCAACGTGAACTACCGGTACGTCGAGGACGAGCTGGTCTACCTGCTCGACGACGCCGGCTGCCGGGCCCTCGTCTACCACGCCACCTTCGCCCCCACCCTGGCCGCCGTCCTCGACCGCCTGCCGGCGCTGGAGGTGCTGCTCCAGGTGGCGGACGACTCCGGCAACGAGCTCCTGCCCGGCGCCGTCGACTACGAGGAGGCGCTGGCGTCGGTCGGCCCCGTCGCCGCCACGCCGGCCTCCGCACCGTCGCCCGACGACCTGTACATCCTGTACACGGGCGGCACGACCGGCATGCCCAAGGGCGTGCTGTGGCGCCAGCACGACATCTACATGTCGGCCATGGGCGGGCGGAACATCCTCACCCGCGAGACGGTCACGTCCTACGAGGACGTGACCACGCTCGCGTCGCAGTTCCCGGAGCCGCTGCGGTTCCTCGTCCTGCCCCCGCTCATGCACGGCGCCGCGCAGTGGGTGTCGTTCATCGCCCTGAACGGCGGGCACACGATCGTGCTCCCTCCCGAGACCCGGCGGCTGGACCCGGTCGAGACGTGGCGGACCGTCGAGCGCGACCGGTGCAGCACCATGACCGTGGTGGGCGACGCCATCGCCCGCCCACTGGTCGAGGAGCTGGAGTCCGGCAGCTACGACACCAGCTCGCTGGTCAGCGTGGGCAACGGCGGCGCCCCGCTGACGCCGACGATCAAGGGGCGGCTCCTGGCGCAGCTGCCCAACGTCGTGCTGTCCGACGGCGTGGGGTCCTCGGAGACGGGCGCCCAGATGAGCAACGTGTCCCTGGCCGGCGGCGAGATCTCGACCGGCCGGTTCACGCCGCTGCCGGGCACGGTCGTCGTCAGCGAGGAGCTCGACAAGGTGCTCGACCCGGGCCACGACGGCATTGGCTGGCTGGCCCAGGAGGGCTGGGTGCCGCTCGGCTACCTGGCCGACGCCGCCAAGACGGCCCGCACGTTTCCGCTGATCGGGGGGACTCGCTACTCGATCCCCGGCGACCGGGCCCGCCACCTGGACGGCGGGGACATCGAGCTGCTGGGCCGCGACTCCGTGACGATCAACTCCGGGGGCGAGAAGATCTTCGCCGAGGAGGTCGAGCGGGCGATCGCCGGCCACCCCGCCGTCCACGATGTCGTGGTCGTCGGGCGGGCCAGCGAGCGTTGGGGTCAGGAGGTCGTGGCGCTGGTCGAGCTGTCGCGGGGGCAGTCGGCCACGGTCGAGGACATCGTCACCCACGCGGGGCAGCACGTCGCCCGCTACAAGCTGCCGAAGGACGTGGTCTTCCTGCCGTCGATCCAGCGGAGCCCGTCCGGGAAGGCGGACTACCGTTGGGCCAAGGCCCAGGTCAGCTGATCCTGTCGAGGCCCCTACCATGGGCCGGGCCCGCCCGGGGGTGTAGCTCAGTTGGCAGAGCGGCCGCCTTTTAAGCGGATGCGCGAGGGTTCGATCCCCTCCACCCCCACCGCCGGGACGCGGCGCGTACCCTGGGCCCGTGGACGACGACATGGCCCGGCGCAACCTGTCCGAGGAGCGGGTGCGGCTGCAGGGCCTGCGGGAGTCGCTGGAGAACGACCACCTCCGCGACGAGGGCGGGCTCGACAACGGGGCCGACCTGTCGCACGTCCACCAGCACCTCGCCGACACCGCCAGCGATGCGTTCGAGCGGGAAAAGGAGTTCTCGATCCTCGAGCAGGTGGAGGCCGAGCTGGCCGACGTGGACCGGGCGCTCAACCGGCTCGACGGTGGCACGTACGGCACGTGCGAGGCGTGTGGGGACAGGATCCCGGACGAGCGCCTGGCGGTGGTGCCCGCGGCCCGGTTCTGCGCCGACCACCAGGCCGACGCCGAGGTCTGATCCGGCCGAGTGGGGTGGCCCGTGGCGCTACGGGCCACCCCACTAGATCTGCCCGGGGACGGTGAGGTCGTCGGGGTCGGCCAGCAGGATCCTCTCGCCGAGGCGCAGGCGCCCGGTGCGGCGGTGGATCTCGACCCAGCGCCCCTCGGCGTTGGCGAGCCGGGCGAACCCGGTCCCGAGGTACTCCTCGATCGTGTAGACGAGCCCGCCATGGGTCACGACCAGCACGTCGGCCCCCGGCAGGTCCTGTGCGATCCGCTCGAGTGCCCGCAGCGCCCGGGCCAGGAGCTGCTCGTCGGGCTCCCAGCTGGGGGGCCGGCGGTGGTCGTCGAGGTAACCCGGGAACCGCTCCTCGATCTCCGCCCGGGTCAGCCCGGAGTACTCGCCGGCGTCGCGTTCCCGCAGGTCGGGGTCGAGGATGACCGGTCCGACCCCGATCTCGCCGGCGATGATGGCGGCGGTCTCGGCGGCCCGCCGGAGGTCCGATGCGTAGATGGCGTCGACCGCCCCGATGGCCCGCGCCGCCTCCCGGGCCTGCCGGCGCCCGAGGTCGCTCAGCGGCGGGTCGGCCTGACCCTGCCAGCGGCCGACGGCGTTCCACTCGGACTGCCCGTGCCGGACCAGCAGGGCGCGCGTCGTCGGCGGAGGGGAGGAGTCCATCGCCGGAGGACGCTACAGGGACGGGGCGGGAGTAGGCTCGTCGGGCCATGGCACCGCCGTCGCACCCGCTGGGAACCGCCTGAGAGCGCGCGCCGCCATGCCCGTGCTCCGACTCTTCGCGCAGGCCCGCGAGGCCGCCGGCGCGTCCCGCGACGTCGTGGACGGCGCGACGGTCGACCAGGTCCTGGCGGCGGCGACGGCACGCTACGGCGAGGAGTTCGGCCGCCTGCTGCCGACGTGCAGGGTGTGGGTCAACGGCGAGCCGGCGTACGGCGATGCGGTCGTCGGCGACGCCGACGAGGTTGCGGTGCTGCCCCCGGTCTCCGGCGGATCGTCGTGAGCGGCCCCGAGCCGGCCTGGCCCAGCGCCAACGGCCACGGCCGGTCCCACGACGACGACGCGGACGCCCGGTGGCCTCGCCCGGCCGGCGGCAGCTCCGGCGACGGTATCCGGCTGGACGACGAGGGCTGGCCGGCCGAGCCCCCGGGCGTGGCCGGCAGCCGCTCCCCCCGGCCGCCGGATGCCAGCGGCTGGACCCGCTCGGACGACGACGCGCGGCCCGACTCGTCCGGGTGGTCGGCCATGAGCAGCTCGTCACCCCGGCAGGTGTTCGTCCCCGCGCCCGAGGACCTCGAACCGCAGCCGCCGCCCGCCCGACCCCGCGACGGGTGGGGGCCTCCCGAGCCCGGGGCGATGCGACCCTCCTGGCCGCCGCCGCTGTCCAGGCCCACCGTCCGGCGAGGCATCGACCGGCGCAGGTTGGCGGTGGTCTATGACATCGACGGTCCCCGGGTCCGGCTGGGCGTCGCCTGGTTCGCCGGCGCGATGGCCGCCACGCTGGTCAGTGCGCCGACCACCGCCCTCCTGTACGCCGCGGTGGCCGGCCTGGCCGCCCGGCAGATGGTCAAGGCCTGGGGCTCCGTGTCCTGGCAGGCCGATGTCGCCGCGGGCATCGGGGCCGTGCCGGTGCTGGCGGCGCTGGTCGGCGTGCCGTTCGCGGTCAGCACCGCGGGGCTGGCCGTGGCCGTGGCCATCGGCTGTGCGATGGCGCCCGACGGCGAGCGGCTGCCCGGGGCCGGCGGGCGGCTGGCCGCGGCCGGGATCATGTGCCTCGGGCTCGTCCCTGCCCTGGCCGGCGCCGCGTTCGTGCTCGTGCGGGTCGACTCCGTCGTCGCCGCCGTCGTGCTGCTGCTCATGGTCAGCGCCTACGAGGCGGGGGACTACATCGTCGGGTCGGGCGCCTCCAACCCGGTCGAGGGGCCGCTAGCGGGCATCACCACCTCGACGCTGGTGGCCCTCCCGATGGCGCTCGTCCTCGTCGAGCCGTTCGACGCGGCGGGCGTCGGCCTGCTGGCGTTCGCAGCGGTGGCGTGCCCGCTCGGCCAGATCGTGGCCTCCGCGGCGCTGCCGGGAGCGGCCGCTTACGCGCCGGCGCTGCGGCGGATCGACACCCTGCTGGTGCTGGCCCCGGTGTGGGCGGCGGCAGCCGGCGCCTTCTGACGCCCGGCCGCCGCCGACGCGTCGTTACGCCTTCGCGTAGTTCTCGGCTGCGAACTCCCAGTTCACCAGGTTGGTCAGCCACGTCTCGATGTAGGCCGGCCGGGCGTTCTGGTAGTCGAGGTAGTAGGCGTGCTCCCACACGTCGAGGGTGAGCAGCGCGGTCTTGCCGTGCTTGAGCGGCAGGTCGGCGTCCTTGGTCTGGAGGATCTCCAGGCCGTCGTCGCCCTTCGCCAGCCACGTCCAGCCCGAGCCGAACAGCGTCTTCGCCTTGTCGGTGAACGTCTGCTTGAACTCGTCCGCCGACCCGAACGCCGACGAGATGGCGTCGGCCAGGTCGCCCGAGGGATCGCCGCCGCCGCTGGGCGCCATGCAGTTCCAGAAGAACGTGTGGTTCCACACCTGGGCGGCGTTGTTGAACAGGCCGCCGGGCTCGGCCTCGAGGATGATCTGCTCGAGCGGCTGGTTCTCACGCGGCGTGCCCTCGATCAGCCCGTTGAGGTTCGTGACGTAGGTGGCGTGGTGCTTGCCGTAGTGGAAGTCGAGCGTCCTCTCGCTCATGTGGGGAGCGAGGGCGTCCTTGGGATACGGCAGCGGAGGCAGCTCGAAGGCCATCGGCACTCCTTGGGTCGTAGAGGAACGAGCGCAACCTACCCGCGCCTTCCCCCCGCGTTGGGCGGAACACAGGAATCTCTCGCCCCGGGACGGTGTTGGGTGGCCAGTGGTGCGCCGTCTCGCCGTTCTCTCCTTGCACACGTCGCCGCTCGCCCAGCCCGGATCGGGCGACAGCGGGGGGATGAACGTGTACGTCCGTGAGCTCGTCTCCGCGCTGGCCCAGGCCGGCGTCGCCAGCGACGTGTACACCCGCCGGTGGGCCGACCACCTGCCCGACATCGTCGACGTCGAGCCCGGGTTCCGGGTCGTGCACGTTCCGGCGGGGGCGAGCGACCTGCCCAAGGAGGCCATGCCCGAGATCGTCGACGAGTTCACCGACGGCGTTCTCGTCCACCTGACCGGCGAGGGCGCCGCCGACGCCCTGCACGCCAACTACTGGCTGTCGGGGGTGGCCGGGCACCGGCTCAAGCACGAGCTCGACCTGCCGCTGGTGTCGACGTTCCACACGCTGGCCCGGGTCAAGGCCGAGACCGGCGATCCCGAGCCCCAGCGCCGGGTCGACGCGGAGGCGGAGGTCGTGGGCTGCTCGGACGCCATCCTCGCCAACTGCACGGCCGAGGCCTCGCAGCTGGTGCGGCTCTACGGCGCCGACCCCGGACGCATCGAGATCGTGCCGCCCGGCGTCGTCCACGCGTTCTTCTCGCCCGGCGACCGCGCCGGGGCCCAGGCCGCACTGTCGCACCTGGGCCCGTTCCCGGGGCCGGTGCTGCTGTTCGTGGGCCGTATCCAGCCGCTGAAAGGCCTCGACGTCGCCGTCCACGCCCTGGCCGAGCTCGACGACCCCGCCGCGGTGCTGGTCGTCGTCGGCGGCGCCAGCGGCGTCGGCGGCCAGGCGGAGTACGAGCGCATCCTGAAGCTGGCGGCCGCGCTGGGCGTGACCGAGCGGGTCCGTTTCGCCGACCCCCAGCCCCATTACATGCTGTCGACCTTCTACCGGGCAGCCGACGCCGTGCTGGTCCCGAGCCGCAGCGAATCGTTCGGGCTGGTGGCCCTGGAGGCCGCGGCCTGCGGAACGCCCGTCGTGGCCGCCGCCGTCGGTGGCCTGCGCACGCTGGTCGACCACGGCCGCACCGGGTTCCTCGTCGAGGGACGCGAGCCCGCCCGCTATGCCGCGCTCACCGAGCGCATCCTGCACGACCCCGCGCTGGCCGAGGACCTGTCGGCCCACGCCGCCCTGCGGGCCCGCGACTTCACCTGGTCGACCGCCGCGGGCCGCCTCCGCCGGATCTACGCCGACATCACCGCCCGCGCCCCGGTCAGCTGCGCCGGCTGACGGCCCTCACGGCTCGACGAGGATCCCGTCACTCAACGTGACCTGTCCGGGGACCACCACGAGCGCATAGAGGCGGCTCACCCCGAGCTGGCGCTCGTGGTGCATGCGGTTGAAGTCGCCGTCCCGGAACCATCGGGCGTTCTTGGCGCACGGCAGAGCCGGCATCGTGATCTCGAGCAGCGCCTCGCCCACCTGGAGGCGGGTGCCCGGCCGCAGCGACCCCCAGTCGATGCCGGCCACGGTGACGTTCTCCCCGGCGGCGCCCGGGAAGATCGGGTGGCCTTCGCGGACCAGCATGGCGATGGCCTCGGCAGACCACAGGCTGATCGCCTGCCAGATGCGCCCGTGGTGGCGCCGGGACGCCTGGCGGTCGCCCGCCAGCCCCCGCCACCCGACGGCGACCGACTCGACCGGCATCTTCGGCACCCCGCCGTTCGAGACGTGGATGCCCGCGACCCGGCCGTGCTGGCGCGGCGGGCCGTGACCGGCGGCGTGGACGGCGCGCCCGGCGTCCGACAGGGCCTGCACCAGCGCGGTGCCGGCCGGTGCCCGCAGCGACACCGTCGCGTCGGACCGGCCGGTCTCGGCCACCAGGCGCCCGACGCGCCGGCGGACGTCCACCAGCCCGGGCGTGAGCGGCTCGACCCCCGCCGTGGCCAACTCCCACCACACCCCGGCGG
>DASRJM010000121.1:0-7219 GCA_035649475.1 Acidimicrobiales bacterium | reverse complement strand
ATGTTCGTGGCCGGGTTCATCGGCTCGCCGCCGATGAACTTCATCCCGGGGACGCTCGACGGGGGCACGATCAGCCTGCCGTTCGTGAGCTACGAGCTCCCCTCGGACACGCGCGAGGCGGTGGGCGACCGGAGCAAGGTCTACGTGGCGATCCGCCCCGAACGCTTCGAGGACGCCAGCCTGGCCGACGCGGCCAAGCGGGCCAGCGGCGTGACCTTCCGGGCCACGGTGGACGTCGTCGAGTGGCTCGGCAACGAGCAGTTCGCCTACATCCCCTACGAGGTCCCGCACGAGCTCGAGACCGAGCTGCACGAGCTGGAGCGCGAGCTCGACAGCGAGCGGATGCGCAGCCAGCTCGTCGTGGCCCTGGAGCCGTCCAGCAAGATCGTGGATGCCACGGAGGCCGAGCTCTGGTTCGACCCCCGGGCCACCCACCTCTTCGACCCCGAGAGCGGCGACAACCTCACCCTCAACCCCGAGCCCGCAGTAGCAGACGCCCCCACCTAGCCGCGTCCGATGGCCCGGTCCCCCGGTCGGGCGGGGTGGGCTACGCCTGCGTACGTCGCCCGCGTCGGCATCGCTCGGGCCGACACCCGGTTGGTCGAGTCAGCCGGCGGCCGCGGGGTCAGAGCAGGCGGACCTCGTCGCCGACCCTCACGTCGCCGGGGGAGACCACCGTGGCGTAGACGCCGAGGCACGCCCAGGTGCCGAGGCCGGCGAACTCCTGGCGGTTCTCGCGCGAGACCGTCCGGAGGATCTCCCGGTCCCGGGGGAGGTCGCCCTGCGCCAGCGTCGTCATCACGCAGCGCGGCGCGGCCGACGTGACCTCGAAGGTCGCCGTGCCGATCGTCAGCCGCCGGCCCGGCCAAGTGTTCTCGACGATGCCCTCGGCGTCGACGTCGACCAGCAGGTTCGAGCGGAAGCGTGCCTGCTCCCACCGCCCCTCGGGGTGGTGGGAGGCCATCGTCGCCAGGCCGGCCGTCGTCATGAGCGTGATCGGGGCCACGTCCTGGAACGTGCCCGGGGCCATGAACGCCATCGGCATCGCGCTTAGCGGGCGACCCTGCTCCGTCCCCGTCCGGCTGCCCTCGACGACCTCCCGGGGGGCGATGTCGTCCTCCTCCCAGACGTAGTCGTACAGGCCGCCCGGGGACGCCGTCGCGGTCAGGTGGACCTCCCGGCCCACGGCCTCGCTCAGGCGACTGTCCACCGCGGGGTCGTCGCTGCGGACCACGCCGCCGTCCGGGAGCCGGATCTCGACCGCGCTCTCGCGGGCGACGGCCCGGAGCGCGAGCAGGCCTCCCCACAGGCGGGGGTGCTTGGCGCTCGCCACCCTGCCCGTCTCGGTGTCCACCAGCGCCCAGGCCCGGTCCCCCGCGACACCGGAGGCCACGACCTCCGCCCGCTCCGGGGACTCGCCCAGCAGCGACTTGACCGGGAACCGGCCGATCTCCCGCAGTGTGCCGATCACGGCCCCGAGTCTGGCCGCGCCGCCGGCGCCCCGCACAGCCGGGTCACGGGGACCAGCGGGCCTCGTCCAGCCGGGCGACGATCTCGGACGCGGCGTCGGCGGGGGTCAGCTGCGTCGTGTCGAGCCACAGGCCGATCCGCGGCGTGCGCAGCCGGAGGTCCTCGATCCACCGCCACGCGTCGGCGAACGGGCTGCCCGCCTCCACCCAGCGGCGGCGGACGTGGTCGTAGTCCGGGGCGAGCATGACGAAGCGCACGTCCACGCCCGCCAGGTGGTGGCCCATCTCGTCCAGGCGGTCGCCGACGACGATGTCGTCGACCACGGCCGAGAACCCCGACTCGACGAACGACCGGGCCAGCAGGCACGCGTTGCGGAGGCGGAGCGCCAGCTGGGCCTCCGCCTCCGGGCCGGGCGACGCGGTGCCGTCGGGCACCACCCCACCGGCCAGGATCATGTACTGGAGCTGGTCCGCCTCCACATGGGCGGCCCGGGGCAGCCTCTGCGCCACCAGGCGGGCCGTCGTCGACTTCCCCGCGCCCGGCAGGCCCGAGATCACGATCACGCACGGGGCGGGCACGCCAACCACGGTCGCGCGCCTACAGCACCGGCAGCCGGGCCACCAGCGCCTGCAGTAGCAGGGTCTCGTTGGGGTAACGCTGGAGCGCCACCGCCGCGGCCTCGATCCGGGCGGTCCCGTCCACCAGGTCCCGCCGCGGGGTCGGCGCCGCGACCAGGGCGTCGCGGTAGACCGCGGCCAGCGTGGCCAGACCGAAGCGCAGCTCGGCGGTGCGGAACCGGCGGACCTCCCGCTTGTGGCGCGCCTCCAGGTCCTTGCGGCCCGCGCCCCGCAGGCCGAACCGCTCGATCTGCTCGTCGAGGGCAGCGGCCTCGGCGGCCTGGCGCTCCTGCAGCGGGCCGAGCGCCTCGCCGATCATCGACTGCAGCTCGGCCACCACCTCCGCCGCCCGGGCGCCCGTGCCGTCCAGCCGCCGGGGGGTGTCCCGCCAGGCGGCGTGGCGCAACGCCAGCCGGTCGTCGGTGGCGAGCGTGCGGGCGCGGTCCAGGTCGCCGCCGGCGGCGGAAGCTGCCGTCGCCGCCCGCTCGGGGTCGACGCCCGAGTCCACCAGCGCCGAGACGACCACCTCGGTGGCCAGCGCGAACACGTCGACGCGGGCGCAGCGGCTGGCGATCGTCACCAGCTCGGGGACGACCTCGGTCGCCAGGAGCACGAACACCGTGGACGCCGGCGGCTCTTCGACCGTCTTCAGCAGGTAGCCGGCCGCCTCGTCCTCCATCGCCTCGCAGCCGCTGGCCACGATCACCTTCCGCGCGCCCTCGATCGGGGCCAGGGTGGCATGGCGCACCAGCCTCTCCGCCTCGAGCTTGCGGAACGTGTTGCCCTCCGGCTCCACCACCCGCAGGTCCGGGTGCTGCTCGGCCAGCGCCAGGCGGACCGTGCGGGCACGCTCCTCGGACCCGGGTGGCTCGCCTGCGGCCAGCAGCGTCGCCGCGAACGCCCGGGCCAGCGCCCGCTTCCCGGCCCCGGTCGGCCCGAGCAGCAGGTAGGCGTGCACCGGGTCCTGGGACGCCGCCGCCAGCTGGCGTACCGCGGCCGGCTGGCCGACCACCGACGCCCACGGGTCGTCGGGCGCCACCGGGGCGGACGGCGAGGAGACGCTCATGGGACCCCCACGTCGGCCAGGTCGGGCAGCCGCGCCACCACCGACTGCCACACCGCCTCGGCGACGTCGTCGGCCGGCTGGTTGCCGTCGACCACCACCCAGCGCTCGGTCTCGCTCGCCGCCAGCGCGCGGTAGCCCCGGGTCACGCGGTCGTGGAACTCCTCCCCCGCCGCCTCGAGCCGGTCGGGATCGGACCCCAGCCGCCCCAGCGCCACGGACAGCGGCACGTCCAGCAGGACGATCAGGTCCGGCCACAGCCCGCCGGCCGCCCACACCGACAGCCGCCGCAGGTCGGCCACCGGCAGCCCCCGTCCGAACCCCTGGTAGGCCAGCGTCGAGCCGATGTAGCGGTCCGACACCACGTGCTTGCCCGCCGCCAACGCCGGGCGGACGACCTCGGCCACGTGTTGGGCCCGGTCGGCGGCCATCAGCAGCGCCTCGGCGCGGTCGTCGAGCCCGGCGGTGCGGGCGTCCAGGAGCAGCCCCCGCAGGGCGGACCCGACCACGGTGCCGCCCGGCTCGCGGGTGTGGACGGCGCCGATACGGTCCGCCAGGCGCGCCGACTGCGTGGACTTGCCGCTCGCCTCGCCCCCTTCGAAGACGATGAACCGCCCCACGGCCGGCTACGACGCGGACTTCTTCGCCGCGGACTTCTTGGCCGCCGCCTTCTTGGTCGGGGCCTTCTTCGCCGCAGACTTCTTGGCCGTGGACCTCTTGGCGGTCGACTTCTTGGCCGCCGCCTTCTTGCGCCCCCGCTTGGCCGGGCCGGCGTCCCGCCGGGCCTGGAGCAGCTCGAGCGCCCTGTCGAGGGTCAGGTCCTCGACCCGGTCGCCGTCCCGCTCCCGCAGGGAGGCGTTGGTCTCGCCGTCGGTCACGTAGGGCCCGTACCGACCCTCCTTGATCACGATCTGCCGGCTCGTGGCCGGGTCCTCGCCCAGCTCCCGCAGCGGCGCGGCCGCCGCGGCCCGGCCCCGGCGCTTGGGCTCGGCGAACAACCGCCGCGCGGTCTCGACCGTGACCGTGAACAGCTCCTCCTCGGTGCCAAGGCTGCGCGTCTCGTCGCCCTTCTTGAGGTACGGCCCGTAGCGGCCGTTGAGGGCGACGATCTCCTCGCCGGTCTCCTGGTCGTTGCCGACGGTGCGGGGCAGTGACAGGAGCCGGAGCGCGTCGTCCAGCGTGATCTCGGTGGGCGACATGGTCTTGAACAGCGACGCCATCTTGGGCTTCGCTCCCTCGGGAAGTGTCTCGGCGTCGCCCAGTTGGACATAGGGCCCGAACCGCCCGGTCTTTGCGTACACCGGCAGGCCGGACTCGGGGTCGGTGCCGATCGGCACGTCGCCCTTCGGCGCGGAGAGCAGCTCCAGCGCCCGGGCCACGGTCAGCTCGTCGGGCGGCATGTCGGCGGGGACCGACGCCGTCTCCTCGCCCCGCTTGACGTAGGGCCCGTAGCGCCCGTTGCGGACGACGAGCTGCTCGCCCTCCGCGTCCTTGCCCAGCGGGATGGCGTTCACGATCGCCGGGTCGGCGTTGGCCATGGCGTGCTCGATGAGGGTGGTCAGCCCCTCGCTGCCGTTGCCGAACCAGAAGGCGCGCAGGAACGGGACCCGCTCGCGGCTGCCGGTGGCGATCTCGTCGAGCTGGTTCTCCATGCGGGCCGTGAAGGTGTAGTCGACCTCCTCGGCGAAGTGGCCCTCCAACAGCTGGACCACGGCGAACGCCGACCAGGACGGGACCAGCGCCGTGCCCTTCTTCCACACGTAGCCCCGGTCCTGGATGGTCTGCATGATCGACGCCCAGGTGGAGGGCCGGCCGATGCCGAGCTCCTCCAGCCGCTTGACCAGGGACGCCTCGGTGTAGCGGGCCGGCGGCTGGGTGGTGTGGCCGACCGGGTCGACGGCCGGCTCGGGCAGGACCTGTCCCGACGCCAGGTCGGGCAGCAGGCGCTCGCGGTCGTCGAGGTCGGCCTCGGGGTCGTCGGAGCCCTCGACGTAGACCCGCAGGTAGCCGGGGAACGTGATCGTGCGGCCGGACGCCGCCCACTCGGTGACCGCGCCGAGGTCGAGGGCGGTCGCCAGCGGGGCCTCGATCCGCACCGAGACGGTCTTGCCGACGGCGTCGGCCATCTGGGACGCCAGGGTCCGCTTCCAGATGAGGTCGTAGAGGCGCAGGTCGGCGCCCCGCAACTCGCCCTGGAGTTGGTCGGGGGTGCGCCAGCTGCCGCCGGCCGGGCGGATGGCCTCGTGGGCCTCCTGGGCGTTCTTGACCGTCGAGCGGTAGTGGCGGATCCCGTCGGGCAGGTACCGGTCGCCGTACAGCTCGCGCACCTGGGCCCGGGCCGCGGCCAGGGCCTCGTCCGACAGCGTGACCGAGTCGGTCCGCATGTAGGTGATGTAGCCCCGCTCGTAGAGGCCCTGCGCCGTGCGCATGACCTGCCCGGCGGTCATGCCCAACTTGCGCCCGCCCTCCTGCTGGAGGGTGGAGGTGATGAACGGCGCCTTGGGCGAGCTGCGGTAGGGCCGCTCGTCGACGGAGGTGACGGTGTAGGTGGCCCCGTCCAGCGCCGTGACCAGGGAGCGGGCGCCCGTCTCGTCGATCACCACCACGTCGTCGCGGGCGGCCCGCGCCTGGTTGTCGAAGTCCTTGCCGGTGGCGACGCGGGTGCCGTCGAGGCCGACCAGGGTGGCCGAGAAGGAGGGCGAGGTCCCGAACGCGGCGACCAGGTCCCAGTAGCCGGCGGGCACGAACGCCATGCGCTCCCGCTCGCGCTGGACCACCAGCCGGATCGACGGACTCTGCACCCGGCCGGCCGACAGGCCCGTGGACACCTTGCGCCACAGCACCTCCGACACCGGGTAGCCGTACAGCCGGTCGACGATGCGCCGGGCCTCCTGGGCGTCGACCAGGCCGCCGTGGATGTCCCGCGACCGCTCGACGGCCTGCTCGATGGCCTGGCGGGTGATCTCGTGGAACACCATGCGCCGTGTCGGCACCGACGGCTTGAGGACCTCGGTGAGGTGCCAGGCGATCGCCTCGCCCTCACGGTCCTCGTCCGTCGCGAGGTAGAGCTGGTCGGCGTGGCGCAGCGCCGACCGCAGCCGCCTGATCACGTCGGCCTTGGCCGGGGGCACCACGTAGGTGGGCCGGAACCCGTCGTCGACGTCGACCGCGAGACCCTTGGGCTCGAGGTCGCGGACGGCGCCGATCGACGCCTCCACGACGTAGTCGTCGCCGAGGTAGCGCGCGATGGTGCGCGCCTTGGCCGGCGACTCGACGATCACGAGCGACGTGGGCATCGGCGACAGTTTGATTGCCATGCTGCGCCGACTGTCAAACAGTCTCTCGCCCGGGGCCGGCCGGTTCGGGGGCGTGTGGGGGTCATCCCCGATGCCCCGGGGCAAGACCGCCCGTAGCGTGGAGGCGTCCCCCGACCGCCACCGGTGGACGCAGGAGCCCAGGAGGACAGGATGGACGGCATGTCACTGCTCGACGTGCTGCGCGGCGTGATGCTCGACCCGGCCGAACAGGCCGCCTACAACGCGGATCCGGCCGCGTACCTGGGACAGTACGGGTACGAGGACGTCGACCCGGCGGACCTTTCGGAGGCGTTCGGCCTGGTGGCCGACACCCTGCCGCCGGAACAGGCCCAGGTTGCGTGGCAGGCCGCGTCCACCCCCGACGGCGACGCCTTCGGGGCCGTGACGGCGGACTTCGACAGCGACGGCGGGCTCGAGGAGCAGGCCGTCGACCTGGCCGGGCCTGAGGTGGCGGTGGCCGACGACCCGTTCACCGACACCACGCTCTCCTTCGGACAGGGCGAGGCTGCAGACGGCCCCCCGGCACCGGACGCCGTCGTCCCCGACCCCGCCGAGGGGTCGCCAGGCGACGGCGAGCCCGGCGAGCCCGGCGACAGTGCGTTCGGGCCCGAGGCCGGACGGGGCGCCGAGGTGGACGACGAGGGCGGCTTCGGCCTCGATGCGGACGACGGTCCCGACGACGACGGGCTCGACGACGGGCCGGACGACTACGAGGATGCGCTGGACGACGACGGCGGCGGCTACGACGACGG
>DASRJM010000120.1:0-9871 GCA_035649475.1 Acidimicrobiales bacterium | reverse complement strand
GCCCGGTCCAGAGGCGCCGGGCACGCCGGCCGCTGCCGACGTGGCCGGCCGGGACCTCCTGCGCGGTACCGCTGGGCCAGCGCAACGCGCAAGGCCCGTTCGCCGCCAGGGCCTCGACCAGCATGACCTCGAGCTCGGCGCCGGACGAGGGTGCGAACACGGTCATGCCCGGCACACGCCCGAGCAGGGCCAGGTCGAGGACGCCGTGGTGGGACGGCCCGTCGGGCCCGGTGATCCCCGCGCGGTCGACGCACAGCACCACGGGCAGCTGATGGAGCCCCACGTCCAGGTTGACCTGGTCGAGCGCGCGGGTCAGGAACGACGAGTAGATCGCGACCACCGGACGCAGGCCGCCCATGGCCATGCCGGCCGCAGCGGTCACCGCGTGCTGCTCGGCGATCCCCACGTCGAAGAACCGGTCGGGGTAGGCGTCGGCGAACGGCCGCAGGCCGGTGGAGCTGGGCATGGCCGCGGTGATGGCGACGATCCGCGGGTCCCGCGCCGCGGCCCGCACCAGCGCGTCGGAGAAGACGTCCGTGTAGCGGGGCCGGGTGCGGACCAGGGCCCGATAGCGCCGGGCGGGGAACGGCGCCACGTCGTGCAGGCACTTGTCGTCATCGTCCTCGGCGGCGGCGAAGCCGCGACCTTTGCGGGTGAGCACGTGGACCACGGCGGGCCGGCTGGACGCCAGGGCGTCCCGCAACCCCGACTCCAGCGCCGCGATGTCGTGGCCGTCGAGGGGCCCCTGGTAGCCGACCCCGAGCGCCTCGAAGAACGCGGGCCCACACGCATGACCGTCGCTACCGGCGCTCGCGACCCGCAAGGGGCTGAGGCTCTCGGTCAGCTTCGAGACGGTCGGCGCGTACGAGCGGCCGTTGTCGTTGAGCACGACCACGACCGGCAGACCACGCCAGCCGATGTTGTTCAGGGCCTCGTAGGCCAGGCCGCCCGTCAGCGCCCCGTCACCCACGACTGCGACGACCCGCCCCGCATGCCCCGCCTGCTGGCGGGCCGCCGCCAAGCCGTACGCGTAGGACAGCGCCGTCGAGGCGTGGCTGTTCTCCACCCAATCGTGGGGCGACTCGGTGCGGTTGGGGTAGCCCGAAAGCCCGCGGGGGCGGCGGAGCGTGGGAAACCGCGCCCGGCGGCCCGTGAGCAGCTTGTGGGCGTACGCCTGGTGGCCGGTGTCCCAGATGATGGCGTCGGTCGGCGAGTCGAGGACCCGGTGCAGGGCGATGGTCAGCTCCACCGCCCCCAGGTTCGACCCCAGGTGCCCGCCGTTGGCGGCGACGACCTCGATGAGGGCACGCCGGATGTCGGCCGCGAGCTCGTCGAGCCGTTCGTCATCGAGGTCCCGGACGTCGGCCGGCGACCGGATCGCGTCGAGCACGCTCATCGTCATCGCGCCAGCGCGGCGCGCACCGACTGGCGCAGCGACGTGGTGGTGGCGATGACCGCCGACGGCTCGTACCCGCAGTGGGCCATGCAGTTGCGGCACCGGGGGTCGCGCCCGCGGCCGTAGCGCTCCCAGTCGGTGGTCTCGACGAGCTCGCGATAGCTGGAGGCGTAGCTGTCCCCCATCAGGTAGCAGGGTCGCTGCCATCCGAACACCGAGTAGCTCGGGATCCCCCAGGCGGTGCACGGGAAGTCGACCTTGCCCTCCAGGAAGTCGAGGAACAGCGGCGTGTGGTTCAGGCGCCAGCGACGGCGGCGCCCGGCGAACGCCTCCCGGAACAGGCGCTGCGTCTGCTGGACGCCGAGGAAGTGGAGCTGGTCCGGAGCCTTCTCGTAGGCGTAGCCCGGCGAGATCATCATGGAGTCCACGCCGACGTCGTCGTTGAGGAAGTCGAGGACCTCGCGCACCGTCGACGGTGAGTCCGTCGAGAAGAACGTCGTGTTGGTGGTGACCCGGAACCCCTGTCGCTTGGCCTCGGCGATGGCGTCGACGGCCTCGTCGAAGACCCCGTCGCGGCAGACCGACTCGTCGTGGCGTTCGCGCAGGCCGTCGATGTGCACGGTCCAGGCGAAGTAGGGCGAGGGACGGAACCGGTCGAGCTTCCGCCGCAGCAGCACGGCGTTCGTGCAGAGGTACACGAAGCGCTTGCGCGCGATCAGGGCCTCGACCATCTCGACGATGTCGGGGTGCAGCAGCGGCTCGCCGCCGGCGATCGACACGATCGGCGCCCCACACTCCTCCACGGCGGCGACGGCGTCGTCCACCGAGACCCGCTGGCGCAGGACCTCCGTGGGGTGCTGGATCTTCCCGCAGCCGGCACAGGCAAGGTTGCAGGCGAACAGCGGCTCCAGCTCGAGCACCAGCGGGAACTTGTCGCGCCGGGCCAACTTCTGGCGCAGCAGGTACAGCCCCACCCGCGTGCTCTGTCGGATCGGCACCATGATTACCGGACCTCCTCGGGCAGCGAGAAGCGGACGGTCTCGGCGGTGACCGCCCGGGTGTGGATGTCGAGCGTGCCCAGCCCACCGAGGGCGGCGACGACCCGGTCGACGAGCTCGGCCGGGGCCGACGCGCCGGCGGTGACCCCGACGGTGGCCGCACCGGCCAACCATCGGAGGTCGATCTCCCGCTCGTCGTCGATGAGATGGGCCGGGCACCCGGCCCGCTCAGCGACCTCGACCAGGCGCTGGCTGTTGGACGAGTTCTGCGACCCCACGACCAGCAGCAGGTCGCAGTCGCCGGCGATCGCCCGCACGGCGTCCTGCCGGTTCTGGGTTGCGTAGCACACGTCGTCGGCGGCGGGGCCGGCCAGGCTCGGGAAGCGGTCGCGGAGCACTGCGACCACGTCGGCCACGTCGTCGAGCGCCAGCGTGGTCTGGGTGACGTATGCGACGCGCCCGGGGTCGGGCACGGCGACGTGGGCGGCGTCCTCGGGCGTCGACACCAGGCGGATGTCGGCCGCCTCGCCGATCGTCCCCTCCACCTCGTCGTGGTCGGCATGGCCAACCAGCACCACGCTGTAGTCGCGCTCGGCGAAGCGCCGCACCTCGCGGTGGACCTTGGCCACGAGCGGGCAGGTGGCGTCGATCACCGCCTGCCCGCGTTCTGCCGCCGCCGCCTCGACTGCGGGGGACACGCCGTGGGCGGAGAACACCAGCCTGGCGCCGGCCGGCGCCTGATCGACCTCCTCGACGAACACCGCGCCCCGGGACTCGAGGTCGGCGACCACGTGCCGGTTGTGGATGATCTGCCGGCGGACGTACACCGGCGGGCCGTAGCGGTCCAGCGCCCGCTCGACGACCTCGATGGCGCGCTCGACCCCGGCGCAGAACGAGCGGGGCTCGGGCAGCAGGACCGTGCGGGGCCCGGCGGCGGAGGACCACGTGGCCAGCACCCGGGCGGTGCGGCGCAGCGCCCGGTAGGCGCCGACGGTGGGGGGCTCCGCCGTGACCACCCGCACCACGGCCCGCGGCCGATCCGGCGCCGCCTCGACCAACCAGGCGCTCTCCGCGTCGTCCGCCGCCGTGACCGGGCCCTCGTGGACGCGCAGGCCGGTCCTGGCCAGCGCGCTGGCGATCAGCGGTGCCGACGGCAACGGCACGCTGCCGAACGGTCCCAAGACCTCGGTCGCGACGACCACGTCGCCGGGCTCCAGGCCGGGCGGCGGCGGGGCCAACCAGCCGGCGACGGCCATCGCCGGTGCGCCCCGGCAGCGGGCGGCGAGGTTGATCGCGGACCGCCGTGACCGCTCGGGCCCCACGCCGGTGACGATCGTCTCCAGCCCCGGAGCACCCCCCGCCACCGCCCGCGCCTCGGCGCGGCGGGGCGTCAGGACGATCCCCGGACGCGCCTTCATGAGCGCACCGCCTCGCGGCAGTAGCGGCCGAGCGCGGTCAGCGGAAACGTGTGCCGGTACAGGTGGTAGTTGATGTAGAAGTCGCCGGGGAAGCCGGTCCCGGTGAAGAGGTCCTCGTCCCAGGTGCCGTCCGGGGTCTGGGTATCGACCAGGAACGCCACGCCGCGGCGCACCGCCTCGCTGTCGCCGCGCCCGGCGGCCAGCAGCGCCAGCAGCGCCCACGCGGTCTGCGACGCCGTCGACGTGCCCCTGCCGACCGCCTGCGGATCGTCGTAGGAGCGCAGGTCCTCGCCCCAGCCGCCGTCGTCGTTCTGGAGGCGTTCGAGCCATGTCACCGCCCGGGTGACGCTCGGGTCGCCGGGGCCGGCACCCGCCGCCACGAGCGCGGGCAGGGCCGCGCCGGTCCCGTAGACGTGGTTGGCGCCCCAACGCCCGAACCACGAGCCGCCGGGCTCCTGCTCGGCCCGGAGCCAGGTGACCGCCTCCCGGAGCCGGCGGGGGTCGGCGTCGGGCTCGTCGGCCAGCATCTCGATGGCGTGGGCGGTGACGTCGGCAGACGGCGGATCGGTGACCTCGCCGAAGTCGCAGAACGGCAGCGCCGCGCACAGCCGGCTGGTGTTGTCGGCGTCGAACGCGGCCCAGCCCCCGCCCCGGCCCTGCATGCCCTCCACCCAGGTGACGGCGCGCCCGATGGCTTGCTGGCGGCGGGCCGCGTCCAGGCCCGCGACCCGCCGCAGCGCCAGCACCACCTCGGCGGTGTCGTCCACGTCGGGGTAGTTGACGTTGGCGAACTCGAACGCCCAGCCGCCCGGCGGCAGGCCGGGACGGCGCACGGCCCAGTCCCCGGCGACCGTGACCTCCTGGTCGAGCAGCCACCGACCCGCCCGCACGAGGGTGGGATCGTCGGGCGCCACGCCGGCGTCAGCGAGCGCCACCACCGCCAGGGCGGTGTCCCACACCGGCGACTGGCACGCCTCCAGGCGGCGACCCCGCCGGTCGTTGATCGTGAACCGGTCCAAGCCGGCCAGGCCGGCGACCATGGCGGGATGATCGGGCCGGTAGCCCAGCGCGTGCAGGGCGAGCAGCGAGTACACCCAGGGCGGCTGGATGCCGCCCCAGGAGCCGTCGGCCTCCTGGCGGCGGACGATCCACTGCTCCGCCAGCCGAAGGGCCGGCCGCCGCAGCAGCACCTTGGGTGGAGCCCAGCGCGGTAGGCGCTCGTACGCCTTGAGCGCCCGGTCCAGGCGTTCGAACCACCGTTGCGACCCCGAACTTGCCGCTGTTGGAGCGGTCATGGCGTCGCCAACCGCCGCAAGTTCGCTGACGGAGAAGGGCAGAGGGCGGACGAGGCGATGTGCCGCCACCACAGTGAGGGGGACGATGGTCTGCCGAGCCCAGCAGGCGAAGTCGTACACGTTGAGCGGCGCGCGGGCAGGTAGGAGGATCACCTCTGGGGGGAGCGCCGGGAGGTCGTCCCACGACCACTGGCCCACGAGGGCGAGCCAGATGCGCGTGAAGACGCGGGTCCGCTCGACGCCACCAGCCTCGAGGACGAACCGCCGGGCCTGCTCCAGGTGGGCGGCGTCCCGCGCGTCGCCGGCGAGCCGGAGGGCGACGTAGGCCTCAACGGTGGTGGACAGGTCGCCGGGGCCTCCGTGGTACGTGGCCCAGGTGCCGTCGGCCCGCTGCTGGGAGCGGATCCAGTCGCCCGCCGCCCGCGCCGTCCCCGGGTCGAGGATGCCGAGGACGTGGCGCAGCAGGAGGTCCTCCGCGTCCATGGTGACGTTGGTCTCGAGCTCGCCCCTCCACCAGCCCTCGGGATCCTGGAGGCCCAGCAGGTGGTCGCGAGCCCGCTCGACCGCACCGGCCACGGATGCCGCGGTGGGGGCGATCGCCGGTGCATCGAGCGCCATCAGAACTCCCTCTCGACGACGAACCGGGCGAGGTCGGCCAGTTCGGCGCACGCCGTCGCCGCCAGCCCCGGACCCTCCAACGCCCGGCAGGCCGCGTCGAGGTGCTCGCGGGCAAGCGCCTCGGTGGCCTGCCGGGCGCCGCAGGCCTCCACCAGCTCGGTCGCCCGGGACACGGCGCGGTGGTCGAGCGGACCGTTGAGCAGCAGCCGCCGCAGCTCGCCGGCGCGGTCCCGATCGTCGGCGCCCAGGGCGAAGACCACCGGGAGCGACTTCTTGCGGGTGGACAGGTCGTTGCCCCGGGGCTTGCCCGTCCGCTCGGGGTCCCCCCAGATGCCGAGGATGTCGTCGACGGCCTGGAAGGCGACGCCCAGGTGGGCCCCGTAGCAGCGCAGCGCCGCAACCGCCGGGGCGGGCGCCCCCACCAGCACCGAGCCGATGGCGGCGGCGCAGGACAGGAGGGCGCCGGTCTTGGCGGCCACCATGCCGAGGCACTCGTCGCGGGTGACGTCGGACCGGCCCTCGAACGCCATGTCGTCGGCCTGGCCGCCGATCATCGCCGCCACGGCGTCGCTCAGCTCGGCACTGGCGGCGGCCCCGGTACGGCCCTCCTCGAGCAGGACCTGGTGGGCGAGCGTGAGCAGGGCGTCGCCGACCAGCACGGCGGGGCCGACGCCGTAGAGCGCCCACACCGTGGGACGGTGGCGGCGCTCGCGGTCGCCGTCGATGACGTCGTCGTGGAGCAGCGAGAAGTTGTGGACCAGCTCGACGGCAACCGCGCCGGGCACTCCCGCGGTGGCATCGGCGCCCGCGGCCTCGGTCGAGAGCACGGCCAACGCCGGGCGGACACCCTTGCCGCCGGCCCGGGCACTCGGCACACCGTGCTCGTCGCACCAGCCCAGGTGGTAGGCGGCGATCCGCCCCAGCTCGGGGTTGAGGCGCTCGACTGCGGCCACCATGGCGGGGTGCACGACGTCGCGGGCCCGCGCCAACGCATCGGGGACCGACGTCAGCGTGCTCATCGGCGTGCCTCCGGCCCGCCAATGAGCACATCGCCGCTTCGCGGCGATAGGGCACGGTGCTTATGGTTCGCTCGCTCACGCTCGCTCACACGGCGACCTCCTCGTCGGCCGGCTGTGCCGGCAGCTGGCGTGTCTGGCCGGCGGCGAGGAGGGCGTGGCGGGCGGCGGCGTTCCCGCTGCGCACCGCTCCCTCCATGGTCGCCGGCCACCCGGTGGCGGTCCACGCCCCGGCCAGCACCAGCCCGGGGACTGCGGTGGCGTTGGGTGGGCGGGCGGAGCGGGTCCCCGGCACTCCCCGGAACGTCGCCGCCGGCTCGCGTGAGACGAGGGCGTCGACGACCCGCGCCGCGCTCGCCCGGGGGAACAGGTCGGCCAGGCCGGCGACAACGGTCGCCCTGACCTCGTCGGACGACAAGTCCATGTAGGGGTCGGCCGCCGACAGCGACACGGCCAGGTACTGGCCCCGCTCGAGCCCGGCGCCGGCGGTGCGGTCGAACACGAACTGGACGTCGGTGCCCACGCCGGCGGCGAACTCGAGGTCGGTGACCCGCCGGTCGTAGACGACGTGCACGTTCACGATCGGCGACACGCCGAGCCGCTCGCCCACGACGGCCAGATCGGCCAGCTCGGCGAGCCCCGTCGTCAGGCCGGCGACCGCGGTGTGGGGGACGGCCACCACGACGGCGTCGGCGGCGCGGGGGGCTCCCGCAACCGTCACGGTGAACCCGTCCCCGGCGGGCGGCCGGTCGATGCCGGTGACGGCCGCACCCGTCAGGACCTCGACGCCGGCCCGTTCGAGCGCCCGGAGCCCCGCATCGCCGTGCAGCTCCCCCAGCGGCACCGACGCCCAGCCGATGTCGGAGGCGGCGGCGTCGGTGAGCAGGCCGGTCTGGAACACCATCGCCGCCAGCGCCAGCGACGCCTCGGTCGCCGGCAGGTTCACGGTCGGCCGGCAGATCAGGTCCCACAGAGCCGCCTGCGCCGCCGGGGACTGGCCGTGGCGCATGAGCCATTCGCCGAACGTCCGCTCGTCGGTCTCCGCCGCGTCGACGTCGACCCGGCGGAGCGCGAACGCCGCCGGACCGAGCCGCAGACGGTCACGGATGCCGAGGTGGCGGTACGTCAGCAGCGAACCACCCAGGTGGGCGGGTGCCGGGAGGAAGCGGCTGCGGCGCAGCCGCTTCGTCCGGCCACCGGGGGCGACGACCGGGACGTCGAGGCGCGGCTGGAGCCGCACCCGGTCCGCCACCCCGAGGCGCTGGAGGAACGCCCGGTAGGCGGTGCAGCACCGCAGGAACACGTGCTGGCCGTTGTCGAACCACAGGTCGTTGTGGCGGAACGACCACGTTGCCCCTCCCAGCCGGCGGCGCCGCTCGACGAGGGTCACCGCGGCACCGACGTCGGCGCACGCCAGCGCCGCGGCCATCCCGGCGAGTCCCCCGCCGACAACGCAGACGCGGCGCCGGCTCATCTGCCCGGCCAGCTCCGAGGCGACAGGAGGCCCTGGACTGCGACGCTCACCTTTTGCCCGGTCGTGAGTGAGATGCGTCCCCGGAGGACCGCCCCCGGGTCGCGCTCGATGTGGTCGAGCAGGCGGTGGTAGATGCCGGCCATGGCTGCCACGCACGCGCGGGAGCGGTGGTCGAGGTGCGGTAACAGGCCAAACCCGCGCTCGTACCAGGCGCGGGCCCGTTCCGCCTCGAACGTGAGCAGCGCCGCCAGCCGATCGTCAGGTCCGGACGCGTCGGGAGCGCAGCCGAAGCGGGCCAGGTCGTCGGCCGGCAGGTACACCCGGCCGAGCTGGTCACGATCCTCGACCACGTCGCGCAGGACGTTGGTGAGCTGGAGGGCCACGCCGAGGTCGTCGGCCAGCGGCGCCGTCACCGCAGGCCGGTCGGTGCCGAAGACCGCGAGGGAGAGCCGCCCGATCGAGCCCGCCACCTGCCGGCAGTAGACGACCAGGTCGTCGAACGTGGCCATGCGCGCCAGGACGAGGTCACGTCGGCAGCCCTCGAACAGGTCGGCGACGGCGTCCGGCGGCAGCGGGTAATGGCGCACCACGTCCGCCAGCGCCACCAGCACCGCGTCGTCGGGGTTCGCCGGCGCGCGCTGGGCCATGGTGCTGGCGACGCTGGCCTGCAGCTCGTCGAGGGAGCGCGCCCGAGCTCCGATCGGGCCGGGCTCGTCGACGATGTCGTCGACTCGGCGGGCGAGGGCGTACACCACCGCCATGGCGCGGCGCTTCGCCGGGGGGAGCAGGGCGATGCCGTAGGCGAAGTTCTTGGCCTGCGTACGGGTGACCTCGGCACACGCGGCGTAGGCCCGGTCGAGCTCGGGCTTCGGGTGGCCCTCGCGTCGGGGTCTCGCTGCCGGAGACGCCAGGACCCGGAGCCCGTGGCGCAGCGTGCGGACGCGGTGGGGTCGCACCGAACCGGCGAGCACGTCGTATCCCGCGGCCTCGATCGCGTCGGCCGCCGCCAGACCCCCCGCCACGTACCCGGCCACCGCCAGCCGGCACCAGCCCCTCAACGACCGGGTCAGCGGGATCCCCGCGGCCAGCAGCTCCCGTGCCCGGGCCAGCTCGAAGGCGACGAGGGAGCGCAGCGCGGGCGAGGCCTCCGCGGCCATCAGGTCGGCATCGACCACGCCGAAGCGCTGCAGGTCGTCGGCGGGGAGGTAGATGCGGCCGGCGGCGGCGTCCTCCCCTACGTCCTGGAGGTGCTCGACGACCTGCAGGCCGCTGCACACACGATCCGACAGCGCCTCGCGCTCGGGCGACAGTGCGCCGGCGATCCCCAGCACGGCCGCGCCTATGGGGTTGGCCGACAACCGGCAGTAGTCGAGCAACTGGTCCCACGTCGCCTGGCGGACGATCGTCTGGTCGCGCCGGTTGGCGGCGATGAGGTCGAAGAACGGCGCCGCGGTCATGTCGGTGGCGGCGATCGCCTCGCCCAGTCGGGCGGTGACCGGATGGCTGGGCCAGCCCTCGAGCGCGGCCCGCAGGTCGCCCTCCAGCCAGTCGAGGGCCGCAGAGCGATCGCCCCGATGCTCATCGCCGAGGTCGTCGGTCAGGCGGGCGAAGGCGTAGACGGCGAGCAGCTGCTCACGGGCTTCCCGGGGCGCGAGC
>DASRJM010000119.1:0-3137 GCA_035649475.1 Acidimicrobiales bacterium | reverse complement strand
CGTCGACGCTCTTCCCCGACCCCGGCTGCCAGACCACCACCAGCCAGCCGACCACGACCAGCGCCCCGACGACCGAGCCGCCGGTCACCGAGCCACCTCCCACCGACCCGCCGCCGACCGACCCACCCGTCGAGGAGGACCAGCCGACGCCGCCGGCCGAGGAGGAGTCCACGGAGCCGAGCGACTCCCAGGTCGCCGGCAGCCCCCTCCCGACGTCGGCGAACCTGCTGGTCGAGGGCGACGGCACCTCGGGTGCGCAGGCCACGACGACCACCAGCACACCGGATGAGGGTGGCAGCAGCACGGCGGACGACCGGCGCCGGTTGATCTGGATGATCATCGCCGGGTTGGGCGCGGTGGCCCTCCTCGTCGCCCTGCTGACCTGGCGCTACTGGCTGCTGACCCGCCCGGGCCTGGACTTGGGCGAGGACGACGGCCCCGACGGGCCGGGGCCCTCCGGTCCGCCGCCCGACGAGGACCGCCTTGCGGCCCGAAGCCGGAGCCGGCGCGTCGCTACCGGCGCCGCGGGCGCGACGGCGGGCGCATGGGCGCCGCCGTTGGGCGTGCCCTCGAGCCCACCGGGTCCTCCCGGCGCAGGGCCCGGCGGACCTGGCGGTTCCGGTGGTCCGGGTGGTCGCCCGGCCTTCTCCGGCTCGGGCGACGGCGCCCTGGGAGCTCCGCCGCTCGCGCCATCCCCGGGCGGAGGCGGATGGCCCGATCCGCGCGGCGTACCCGAGCCGGCCGGACACGGCAAGGGTGGTGGGAGCGGTCCTGGAGGTCGGCCCGAGGGGCCGGGCGGGGGCACTCATCACGGTGGTCCGCCGCCGGGCGGTCAGGCGTTCGTCGAACCGCCGCCCGGAGGTCAGGCCTTCGTCGACGCCCCCGGCCCTTCCGGTGGAGCGAGCCCCGGCCGTCGCAGCGCGGCGGCACCGGGGCGGCGAAGTGCCGACCGGCCCGGCGAGCCTCTCAACCCGAGCGCGTACCGCGACGTGTCTGGTCCCCCGGGTGGACAGCCGCGTCCCTCCGAAGGCCTTGAGCCGCTGCCCGAGCGGGGCTCCGGTCGCGGCGCCGACCGCGACCCGTTCGGCTGGGACGATCCGGCTCCGGAGCCACCGGGTCGGGGCCGTGGACGGCGGCCGCCGGCGCCGGAGGATCCGTTCGACGAGTGGCCCGACCCCGACCCCCAGGGTCGCCACTGATCCCTCCGCCTCCGGGCCGCCCCGCTCGGCTGGGCTGACGGCGCTGGTACCGTGCGGCCCATGGGCGACACGCTCGACGTCGACGCCATGATCGGACGCTTCCGCGACCGTGCGCAGGCCGTGCGCAACCGCACGCTCCCGCCGGTGGCGGGGGAGGAGCGCCTCCGCTTCATCCGCCAGGCCGAGCTCGACTACCAGGACTTCGCGATCATCGGCGACGCCAGCGCCACGATCGAGGACGGCGTCCTGGTGCTGCGGGTCGACCTGCGCCCGCCGAGCTCTTGAGACGTTGACCCGAGGGGTGGGCACGGGATCCAGGGCCGGGCGGCACTAGTAGCTCTCGCGGAACATCACGCTGACCCGGGGCCCGACGGGACGGGTCGTCTTGGGCACGGTGTGCTGCCAGGTCCGCTGCACGGTCCCGCCCAGGATCAGCAGGTCGCCCGGGGCGGGTTCCAGCCGTAGCGACGAGCGGCGCCCGGTCTCCGCCGGGGCGGCGGGTCGGAGCAGGAACCGGCGGGCCGCGCCCAGCGAGACGATCGCGACGACCGTGTGGTCGCGCCGCCGGCCCACCCGGTCGCCGTGCCAGGCCACGCTGTCGCGGCCGTCGCGGTAGAGGTTGGCCGACACGACCGACAGGTCCTCGCCGTAGCGATCGCCGAGCGTGACGGCCATGGCCCGGATCACCTCCGGCGGGTCGGACCACTGGCGGGTGGTCAGGCGGGGCTCGAGCACCTTCCGGTCGTACATGTGCCGCTCGTGCTCGGCCCACGGCGCCGCGGCGAGCAGGGTCCCGAACAGCGTGTCGGCCCCGTGCACCCACCCGGGAACGATCTCCAACCAGGCGCCGGACCCCAGGTCGCGCCGCTCGAGGCCCGCGAACCCGGGGTCGAACCCGGGCTCGGCGATGTCGAGCAGGCTCGGCTGCCAGGCCAGCGTCACCATTGCAGGCTACGAACCGGTGTTCGCTCTGGCAACGGGCCGCCCGCCGGGGGACCAGGCACGCCACCAGGCGTGCCAACCTGGTGGCGTGCAGTCCACCACGCCGGACGATCGCCTCGGCCGGGCGCTGGCGGCCATCGACGACGCCAACGCCGGTGACCCGGCCACCTTGGTCGTCGACGGCGTCGAGCAGCCCAAGGAGCAGGCCCACGCCCGCCTGATGACCGAGTGGGTCCGCCGCCTCGACCCCACCGCGTCCGACGCCCAGATCCTCGCGGCGCGGGCCCACCACCTGCGCCGTTGGAGCCTGCCTCGCGACGCCTTCCCGGAGGGGCGGGCGGGCTACCTGCGGTGGCGCACCCAGCTCAAGCGGCAGCACGCCGAGGAGGTGGGCGAGATCCTCCAGCGGCAGGGCTACGACGAGGACACCATCCAGCGTGTGCAGCAGATCGTGCGCAAGGAGGGTCTCGGGCGGGACCCCGCGGTCCAGGTCCACGAGGACGCGCTGTGCCTGGTGTTCCTCCAGACCCAGCTGGTCGACGTCACCGGGCAGCTCGGCGACGACAAGACGGTCGAGGTGCTGCAGAAGACCGCCCGCAAGATGAGCCCCGAGGGGCTCGCCGCCGTGGCGCAGCTGCCGCTCCCGCCGGCGGCGACCCGCATCCTCGACCTGGCCTTCGCCCCGGAGCCCTGATCGCCCACGCGAAAGCTTGGGTGCGGACGACGGTCGCGACGCTCTCGGCCCGAGCACTACCGTAAGGCGATTCCCGAGAGCGCCCCGTCCGGTGCTCACGAGATCGACGCTCCGAATGCATGGGAGGGCGCGGTGAGCGAGCAGAGCCCCGATGATCCCGGTCTGGCCAATGGCTCGACCGACGACGCTTCGGCCGAGGGGCCGTCGTTGCCGCCACCCCCGCCGCCTCCGCCGGGTGGCCCGCTGACGCCGCCCGGAGCGGCGGATGCGCCCGGGGCGCCGGGCGCGGTTCCCCCGCCCCC
>DASRJM010000118.1:0-3084 GCA_035649475.1 Acidimicrobiales bacterium | reverse complement strand
CTGTCCGGCCTCCAGCCCAGCAACCTGGTGGTGGTCGGCGCCCGCCCATCGATGGGCAAGTGCGTCGCCTGGGATACCCCCATCGTCGATGCCTGCACGGGTGAGGTGCGCACGGCCGCCGACCTGCACCGGGCGGCCCTCGCCGGCAGCCGGGTGTCGGTCCTGGCGTTGGCGGGCGCCGGGGAGCTGCGCATGGTCCAACCCCACGCGTTCGTCGACGACGGCCACAAGCCCGTCTTTCGCGTGCGGACGCACTCGGGCCGCGAAGTCCGCACCACCGCCAGCCATCCCTTCCTCACGCCGGACGGGTGGCGGCCGCTGGCCGATCTGGCGGCGGGGCACCACGTGGGCGTGCCCGCGGCCATTCCGGTCTTCGGTCACGACGGCCTGCCCGTCGACGAGGTGCTGATGCTGGCGCACATGGTGGTGGCGCCCGGTGGCGACGAGCTCGGACCGCGCCTGTGGACCGACAACCCCGAGGTCGCCACCGACATCGAGCGCCGGGGCGCGGGCTACGGCGTGCGAGTCATCGATCGGACGCTGCCCGGCGGCGCCCGCACATGGGATGTGGCGCCGAGCGGTGCGCTCGCCGACCTCGCGGCACGCCACGGCATCGCCCGCGCACCGGCCGAGCGCCGGGTACCCAGGGCGGTGTTCCGCCTCCCGCGCGACCAGCTGGCCCTGTTCCTCAACCGCGCGCTGGGGGCGATCGCGGCGGTCTGGCACCCGGCCGGCGACGAGCCGGGGCGCCTGGTCGTGTCCCTGCGCAGTGCCGGCCTCGCCCATGACCTACAGCATCTGCTCCTCCGGTTCGGCGTCCGTGCATCCGTGCGCCGGTCGGTGGTGGCCGTCGACGACGCCACGTGGACGGCCCACGAGCTGGTGGTCGCCGATGGCCCCCAGATCGTCGCCCTGGCCCGGGAAATCGGCTTGCTGGGCCGCGAGGCCGAGCTGGGTGCCGTCGTGGCCCACGCACGCCGACTGGCCGAGCAGCCGCGACCCGAGCTGGTGGCGGCGGCCGGCGGGCGCCCACGGGGAACCGGCCCCGGCCCAGCCGCCGCCGAGCGCAGCGCCGAGCCGGATCAGCCGCGTGGGCCGGTGCCGGCAGGCGGGGGCGGAGCGCTCGACGGGTCCGTCGTGGCATGGGACGAGATCACGGCGATCGAGCACGAGGGCGACGAGCAGGTCTACGACCTGACAATCCCGGACTGGCACAACTTTGTGGCAGCCGACGTGTTCGTGCACAACACGTCGTTCGCCCTCGGGATGGCCGCGCACGCGGCGCTCTACGCCAACCAGCCGGTCCTGGTGTTCAGCCTTGAGATGGGCAGCCTCGAGCTGTCGCAGCGACTGCTGTGCGGGGAGGCCCGCATCGACTCGGCCCGGGTGCGCACGGGCCGCCTGAGCGAGGACGACTGGAGCCGGATCAGCCAGGCCATCGGCCGCCTGGCCTCCGCCCCCATCTGGATCGACGACAACCCGAACCTCACGGTCATGGAGATCCGGGCCAAGGCCCGCCGGCTCAAGAGCCAGGTCGGCACCCTCGGCATGGTCGTCGTCGACTACCTGCAGCTCATGACCGGCCGGACCAGGGCCGAGAACCGCCAGGTCGAGGTGTCCGAGATCAGCCGCGGCCTCAAGATCCTGGCCCGCGAGCTCGAGTGTCCGGTGGTGGCCCTGTCCCAGCTCTCCCGCCAGCTGGAGCTGCGGTCCGACAAGCGCCCCATGCTGGCGGACCTCCGCGAAAGCGGATCGATTGAGCAGGATGCCGACGTCGTGATGTTCATCTACCGCGACGACGTGTATCACGCCGATTCTCCCGACCGCGGGCAGGCCGAGATCATCGTGTCGAAGCACCGCAACGGTCCGACGGGGGTCACCCGGCTGGCGTTCCTCGAGCAGTTCACCCGCTTCGCCAACATGGCCCGGGTGGACTGACCAAGAAGTCCTGCCGCGAGGTTGGGTGCCGGGGCCCAACCTCGCGGCAGGCTCTCCCGCTCAGAGGCCGAGCGGGTAGGCCGCAAGCGGGCGCCGCACAGTACGGGATTTGCGCGTGAGCCCAGGCCGAACAGCTCGGCCTCCCGGAAACACTGACCACCGTGAGCCAGGACGACGTCCGTATCGGCGCAGCTTCTCAGGGCACCAACACGGTCTTGCCGATGGTCTGCCGGGCCTCGAGCGCCGCATGCGCCCGGGCGGCGTCGGCGAGGGAGAACCGCGTCAGCGGCGGGACGATCCGGCCGGCGGCAGCTTCGGCCAGCGCTCGTGTCTCAAGGTCGCGCATGCCACCGGGCCGCTGCATGATGCGCGGCCCGACTGCGGCCGACGCGGTGATCCCGCCCGCGTACAGGTCGCTGGTTGTGATCTGCAGCGGCTCCCCCGACGACCAGCCGAACATGACGATCCGTCCCCCGGGCCCGAGCAGCTCCAGCGCGCCGCGGCCGATGTCGCCGCCGACGCCGTCGAGCGCCAGCGTGACGTGACGCCCGTCGAGGGCCTCCTGGACCACCTTGGGCCACTCGGGCTCGCGGTAGTCGACGACGACGTCAGCCCCCAGCGCCCGGGCCCGCTCGGCCTTGTCTGGGCCGCCGGCGGCGCCGACTACGACCGCACCGACGTTGTGCGCCGCCTGCACGAGGAGGCTGCCGATGCCACCGGCGGCGGCGGTCACCAACACCACGTCCTCCGGCGTCGGCTCTGCCACCTCCAGGATGCCCATCGTGGTTCGGCCGGTTCCGATCATGGCCACCGCCACGTCGGCGGCCAGGTCATCGGGCAGCTCGTGCAGGGCCCCGACCGGCGCCAGCGCCAGCTCGGCGTAGCCACCGCTCGCCATCCCGAGGTGGGCCACCACGCGGCGCCCGCGCCACGCCTCATCGACGCCCGGGCCCACGGCGTCGACGCGACCCGCCACCTCGCGGCCCGGAATCATGGGCAGGTCCGGCAGTGGGAAGGGACCGCCGGACTGGCCCTTGCGGATCACGGTGTCCAGCAGGTGCACGCCTACGGCCTCCACGGCGATGCGCACCTGGTCCTCGGCCGGGGCCGGGTCGGCGACCTCCTCGTAGAGCAGGTTCTCGGCGG
>DASRJM010000117.1:0-2626 GCA_035649475.1 Acidimicrobiales bacterium | reverse complement strand
CTGGCCGAACCACACGCTGGCGCCCCGCACTGCGACGGTGGCGTCGGCGACGAAGGCCGGGTCGAGGCGGCCGGCCGGCAGCGGGGGAGGGGGCGGCGGCCACGCCTCGGCCCGCTCGGTTGTGGGCGCGTCCCCCAAAGGCCCGTCCGCAGGCGGGGGAGGGGGTGGCGGCGGTGGTTCGGGCGCCCGGGGCTCGGGAACGGCCGCGGTCACAGGTCCACCTCGCGGTAGCGGTGCAGCAGCAACGCCACGGCGCTCAGGAGCACGACCAGGTAGGCGGTGACGGCCAGGACGCCGCCACCCGACACACCCGAAAGGCCGGAATCGTCGCTGACATGGCCCAGGAAGATCAGGTCGCGCACCGCGAGCGGCAGCGCCAGCACGTTGATGATCGCCAGCGCCGTCCCGTCGTCCGCCGACGCCTCGAAGATCGACGCGATCCCCGACGTGACCAGCGCCAGGCCCAGGATGGCAACGCCGCCGACGATCCGCCGGTCGGTGAGCGAGGCCAGTGCCACGCCGATCGCGGCGTAGTAGACCGCCAGCACCACCAGGGCCGCCGGCACCTGCCACAGCACCTCGGCGTGGTCGGTGAAGTAGTCGAGCGCCCCATCCCTCGTCACGAACGTCTGACCGACGAAGAGCACGACCTGCGGCAGGAAGCCGAAGCCGAACACGATCGCGGCGATGGCGCCCACCTTGGCCGCCACGTAGTCGACGCCCGTCAGCGGACGCGAGAACAGCAGCGGGAGCACGCGCTGGGCGCGATCGGGGCAGACGACGTCCGGGGCCGTCAGCGCCACGAACAACAGCAGCGCCGTGGACACGCCCACGTACTCCCGGTAGCTGATGAACGAGAAGTCCGGGAAGTCGGCCGGGCTGTCCCTGGCGGCGTAGCCGACCCCCACGTTGACGACCGCGGGCACGGTGGCGATCGCCAGCAGGCTCCAGGGGAACACCTTCTGTCGCCACGAGCGCCGCAGGCCGAGGGCTCGCCGGACCGACAGCCGCCACAGCGCGAACGTGGCCTGGCGGCGTCCGCCGCGGGGGCCGTCGTAGGGCCGGTAGCCGCGGTCGTAGACCGCGCCCGACAGCACCGGAGGCAGTGCGGTCACCGGCGGGCCTCCTGCATGAAGACGTCGTCGAGCGAGCGGTGGCGGGTCGACAGGGCATAGAGCCGCAGGCCCAGGTCCGCCGTCACGTCACGGACGGTGTCGAAGGCGGCGTCGCCGTGCAGGCTCGTGTTGACCTCGACGGTGTGCTCGTCCACCAGCGCCGCCATGATGTCCCGCGCCGCCAGTGCGTCGACCAGCGCCCGGCCGGACGCGGCCCGCCCGCCGACCTCGACCCGCATGAGCCCGGTGGTCTGCATGAGCTTGTCGATCGGGCCCGCCAGCACC
Organism: Acidimicrobiales bacterium; assembly: GCA_035649475.1. Classification (GTDB taxonomy): domain Bacteria; phylum Actinomycetota; class Acidimicrobiia; order Acidimicrobiales; family VFJN01; genus ZC4RG19. Next base: position 1,226 of record DASRJM010000117.1, on the reverse strand, counting down.
AGCCGGCCGCGGTCGATCATCACCACGTGCTGGCAGACGCGCTGCACATCGTCGAGCAGGTGCGTAGCCAGGATGGCCGAGATGCCGAAGCCCGTAAGGCGGCCGACCAGCTCGAGCATGTCCTCACGGCCGAGGGGATCGAGGCCGGCCGTCGGCTCGTCCAGCAGCACCAGCTGCGGGTCGGCCACGAGCGCCTGGGCCAGCTTGGTGCGCTGCCGCATGCCCGTCGAGAACCCGCCCACGGGACGGAAGCGCGCCTCGTCGAGCCCGACCAGGTCGAGCATGTCGGATGCCCGCTGCCGCGCCGCCCGCGCCGGCAGGCCGGCCAGCTCGCCGAACGTCGCCACGATGTCGGCCGCCGTCTGGTCCAGCGGCAGGCAATCGTGCTCGGGCATGTACCCCAGGTGGCTGCGGATGCCCACCGGATCGGACGCCACCGGCCGACCGGTGACTTCCAGCGCGCCCGCCGTGGGCTCCATCAGCCCGAGCATGAGGCGGAACAGGGTCGTCTTGCCCGCACCGTTGGCACCTACGAGCCCCACGGACCCCGGTGGCACGTCGACCGTGAAGTCGTCCAGAGCGGTCGTCCCGCCCGGGTACGTCATCGTGAGATCGGCCGCACGCAGGATGGGGCCGGTCGGCGGCGCCGGCGGCGGGGGCACGGTCGGCTGCATCGGCGCTGAGTCTGGCATAGCCGATCAGGATGGCCGGAGCGGATCACCGGGTGGAATCGACCGTCGCTGAAGGTTCCCGGAACGCCGACGGCGAGCTCGGAGTGACCATCCGCGGGCCGCAGCGCCACGACTGCCACCATCGGACGCATGGCGGTCGAGCGGCAATTGCGTGAACTGACGGAATCAGCGCAGGGGAGCAGGTGCCGCTGGTGCGGCCGCAGCCTGCCCACACGGGCCGGACCGGGCCGCCGGCGGGAGTTCTGCAAGCCAAGCTGCCGCCAGCTGGAATACCAGGCACGCCGGAGGGCGACCGAGGTGGGCCTCAGCGAGCACGAGCTCATCGTCGCCCGGCGTGAGCTCGACGACCTGTACGACCGGCTGTACGTGCTCGAGGCGGCGATCGAGGACGTGGACCGGGATCTCGCCGACGAGCCGACACCCGGCGACTACCGGGACGCAGTGGCGTGGCTCCTGGCCGCCGCCCGGCCGGTGGTGGAGCAGCGGCCGTTCGTGGAGAAGAGCGTTACTTGACAGAACATGCATTCTCGGCGG
>DASRJM010000116.1:0-5375 GCA_035649475.1 Acidimicrobiales bacterium | reverse complement strand
GGGTATGGGGCGCTGGTCGACGCCACCCACCCCTTCGCCGCCACCATGCCGCACCACGCGGCCGCGGCCGCCACGGCCGCCGGGGTCCCCCGGGTGCGGGTGCTGCGGCCGCCGTGGGTCCCCGGCCCGGGCGACGACTGGGAGGAGGTGCCCGACCTCGCCGCGGCGGCTCGGCGGCTCGACGAGATCGGCGCCCGCCGCGTGCTGCTGACCGTCGGGCGCTACGACCTCGCGGCGTTCGCGCCAGGCGGCGAACGGGACTACGTCGTGCGGTCGATCGACGCGCCGGACCCCTCGGTGCTGCCCGGGGCCGCTGTAACCGTGATCGCCGCCCGGCCGCCGTTCGACCTCGCCGCCGAGGCGGCCACGCTGGCCGAGCACCGGATCGACACCCTCGTGACCAAGAACAGCGGGGCCGCGGCGACGGCCGCCAAGCTCGCCGCAGCACGGGAGGCCGGCGTGCGGGTGGTCATGGTGCAGCGGCCGCCCGCGCCGGCGGGGCCGGTGGCGCCGACCGTCGAGGACGCCCTGTCAGCCCTCGCCGGCCACGGGCTGATCCCTGCGGGCACCTGACAGCATCACCGGGGTCATCCGGTAGGGCAGCTCCAGCCGGTGGGCGGCCAGCAGGCCCGGGTTGGCGAACAGCGCCTCGGTCGGGCCCTCGGCCGCCACCCGGCCGTGGGCCAGGACGACCGACCGGGGGCACAGCTCCAGCGCCAGGGGCAGGTCGTGGGTGACGACGAGGGTCGTCAGATCCAGGCCCCGGATGACCTCGACGAGGTCCCGCCGGGCGGACGGGTCGAGGTTGGCGGTCGGCTCGTCCAGTACCAGGACCTCGGGATGGGCGGCCAGAACCCCCGCCAGCGCCACCCGCCGCCGCTCGCCCAGGCTCATGTGGGCGGGCGCGCGCTCGGCGGCGTCGGTCAGGCCGACCACGTCGAGGGCGGCCGCCACCCGGGCCGCCACCTCGTCGGCCGGGATCCCCCGGGACGCCGGGGCGAAGCCGACGTCGGCCGCCACCGTGGGCAGCAGGATCTGGTCGTCCGGGTCCTGGAAGACCAGCCCGACCCGCCGCCGCACCTCGGCAAGCGCCGCCGGGGCACCCACCGGCAGCCCCGCGACCCGCACAGACCCCCCGGCCACGCTGCCGTCGGCGCCGCCGAGCGCCCCCACCAGGTGCAGCGCCAGCGTCGACTTGCCCGACCCGTTCGGCCCCAGGATCGCCAGCCGGTCGCCCGGGCCGACCGTCAGGTCGACCCCGGCCAGCGCCACCGTGCCGTCCGGCCAGCGGTGGGTCAGCCCGGACACCTCCACGGCGGGGCCCGCCCGGTCCGGCGGCGCCGGTACGCCGCTGCGCCGGCCCAGGCCCCGGCGGGGCCGCTCGCGGCGCACGCCGGCCTCGGCGGCGGCCTGGTTGGCGGCCCGGCGGGCCCGCCAGCCCCGGAGCGCCCGCTCCGGCGGCGCCAGCGACAGCGGCGTCCCCAGACGCTCCTCGAAACCGGGCAGCCGCACCCGGTAGCTGCACAGGTCGCAGTTCATGCGGACGTCGCCGTGCTGCGCCTCGGCGAAGCGCTCGACGATCAGGTCGGCCAGCCGGGCATCCGCCCCCAGCGGGCCGGCGGTTGTCACGGTGACGCCCGGCCGCGACGCCGCCCAGGTCGCCGCCCGGTCGCCGATGCGGTCGACCAGCACGCCGGAGAACAGGAACAGCGGGACCACCGCCAGCCGCTCGGCGCCCAGCCGGTGGGCCCGGTCGAGGGCTTCCTCCAGCGAGGGTGACGACATGGCCACGAACGCCGGCTCGACCGTGCCGAGGCCCCTCCCATCGCCCAGCAGCCGGGCCAGCTTCACGAAGTCGGCGCAGGCGTCGGGGTCGGTCGATCCCCGCCCCACCAGCACGACCGTGGCCGGCCCGCCGGCGGCGGCGACGGCGGCCCGGGCCCGCTCCTCGGCCACGTCCAGCACGGCCGGGTGGATGCCCAGGTCCCGGGCCAGGCTGTACCGGACGCCGGGGTGGCGCCGGCGGGCCCGGCCCAGCACCGCGGGCCCGTCGTCCTTGAGGTGACCGGCCCCGAACAGCACGTAGGGCACGGCCACGAGGTCGGTCGCGCCCGCGGCCACGAGGTCGTCGACCGCCCGGTCGATCGGCGGGTCGGCGAGCTCGAGGAACCCGCCGGCCACCCGGTGCTCCGGCAGCCGGGCCTCCACCAGCGCCCGGAGGTCGGCGAACTCGGCGGCTGCCGCCGGGTCCCGGCTCCCGTGCCCGATCAGCAGGAGGTCCGCGCTCACGGTCCCACCACCAGCGCGATCACGACCAGGGCGGCCGGCGTCACCGCCAGGACCCAGTCCCCGGGACCGGCGGCCGCGGGCGTCTCGACCTCCGCGGGGACCGTCCCGGGCGGTGCGCCCCGCAGCTCGGCCGCCAGCTGGAGGCGGTCGGCCCGCTCCGTCGACCGGACGAACAGTGACCCGAGGGCGCGGGCGCCGCCGGACAGCGCCGCGGTCCGCCGGGGCGATCCGATCCGCACCGCCACGGCCAGCCGCAGCCGGGCGCCCTCGGCCCGCAGGACCTCGAGCTGGCGGGCGGTCAGGCCCACGAGCCGCCGGAACCACGCCGGCGCCCCCACCCGCCGCAGCCCGGCGACGATGTCGGGCACGGACGACGAGGCGGCCAGCGCGCTGACCGCCACGATGCCGATCGTGGCCTTGGCCAGCACGGTCAGCCCGGCCCGCAGCCCGGGCTCGGACAGCGCCACGCCCAGAACCTCGGCATCCGGCTCCCGCCCGGCCAGGGCGTAGGCGATCGCCAGCACGACCAGCGGCAGGTCCAGGGTCAGCCGGCCGGCGACGGCCCGCCAGTCCACGAGGGCGACGGCGGCCACGGCCAGCGCCACCGCGCCGGCGAGAGCGAGGACCGCGGGGCGGGACGGCGGCGTCACGGCCACCGCCACCAGGAACGCCACGAGTCCCACCACCTTGGCCTCGGGGGCGAGGGCGGACACGGGGCTGAGCAGCCGGGCCGCGGCCCTCGCGCCACCGTGGGCACTGCTCACCGGCGCACCCCTCCCGGAGCTGCGGCGGCGGGCTCGGGCGCCCGGACGGCGACGGGCGCGGGCCGGGGCATCGCCCGCACCAGGTCGGGGCGGAGCCGCAGGACGGCCGCCAGGATCGCCGCGGTCAGCCCCGCCTCGACGACGGCCAGCACGGCGTGGGCGCCGCCGATGCTGGCGGCCACGACCGAGGTGGGGACGGCGTCTGTCCCGCCCACGGCGAAGGCCAGGGTCGCGGCCGCCGCCGCCGCCAGCGACCCGACGCCCGCGGCCACCCCGCCGGCGGCGGCCGCGGCACGGCGCCGGAGCCGGCCCTCGGGCGCCCGCCGGACCAGCGGCCGCGCGGCCACGAACAGGCCCCAGGCCACGAGCGCGGGGACCAGGCCGTCGTTGATCAGGTTGAGCCCGAGGGCGGTCACGCCGCCGTCGGCCAGGACCAGCGCCTGGGTCACGACCACGACCGCGATGCACACGATCGCCACCGACGGCCCGACCAGCAGCGCGGCCAGGCCGGTCCCGACCAGGTGGGCGCTGGTCCCGAACCCCACCGGAAGCACCAGCAGCTGCGCCACCAGCACGTAGGCGGCGACGACGGCCGGCATCGTGGTCGCCCGGTCCCGCAGGGCCGCCGCCCCCCGGCGGGCGGCCACGGCCGTGCCGGCCACGGCGACGACCGCGGCCGCGGCCGAGGTCGGCAGGTCGACCCACCCGTCAGGGATGTGCACGGCCACCCCCGATCACGACGGTCGCCGGCGGCGGGAGGCGGGTGGCGCCGAGGTCGTCGACCGTCGTGGCCGCCACGCGGGTCCCGGGCCGGCCTGCGGCGTGGACGACGGCGGCCGGGGTGTCGCCGGGCATCCCGGCGGCGATCAGCCGATCGGCGATCGCGCCCTGGCGGGCCCGTCCGGTGAGCACGACCAGCGATGCCGCGGGGTCGGCCAGGTCGTCCCAGGGGACCGGGGCGGCGTGGGGGTCCCGGTCGCCGGACGCCACCGTGATCGTGACGCCCCGGGCGACGCCGGCGGCCAGCGGGGCGGCCGTGGCGGCCGTGACCCCGGGCGTGACGGCGCAGGCGACGCCCCGCTCGGCCAGCGCGGCCATCTCCTCGGCGCCCCGGGAGCAGACGAACGGGTCGCCCGACTTGAGCCGCACCACACGGCGGCCGGCCCGGGCCCGGTCGGCCAGCAGGTCCGCGATGGCGGCGGTCGGCCAGGCGGGGCCGTCGGGCGTGCGGCCGACGTACACCCGCTCGGCGCCCGGCCGGGCCAACGCGAGGATCGGTCCGGCCGAGGGCCGGTCGGCCACGACGACGTCCGCCTCGGCCAGCAGCCGGGCGGCCCGGCGGGTGAGCAGGAGGGGATCGCCCGGGCCCGCGCCCACGAGATCCACCGTCGGCGCGCTCACGCAACCTCCCGGCTGATCCGCCACAGGGCGTTGAGAGCGGCGGCGGCCACGGCGCTGCCGCCCCGCTCGCCGACGTTGGAGATGGAGGGCAGGCCGCTGGCCCGCAGTTCCGCCTTGGCGTCGGCCGCCCCCACGAACCCGACCGGCAGGCCGATGACCAGTGCCGGGGCGAACCGGCCGGCCGCGGCGAGGGCGACGACCTCCCGCAGGGCGGTGGGGGCGTTGCCCACCACGACGACCGCACCATCGGGCCAGCGCTCGGCCGCCACCCGCATCGCCGCGGCGGACACGGTGAGGTGGGGATCGCCGGCCCGGTCGGCGGCGGCCCGCTCCCGGCCCTCGGCCAGCAACGACCGCGTCCCGGCCCGGCGGCTGGCGACGGCCACCATGTCGACGTCGGCCACGACCGGTGCCCCGGCTCGCAGCGCCGCGATCCCGGCGGCGCAGGCGGCCTCGTCGACCACCAGCGTGTCGGCGTAGCCGACGTCGGCGGCGGCATGGATGACCCGCGCCACCACGGCCCGGCTGAGCGGCGGCCAGGCCGACAGGTCGACCCGCTCGGCCAGGATGCGGTAGCTCTCGGCCTCGATCGGGTGGACGGGGGGCGGCGTCATCGCCCGGCCTCCGCGGCCGTCGGCCGGGGGTGGTGGCGGCGGGTCACGACCCAACCGGCGGCGATAGTGGTGTCGGCGGTGCCGACCAGGACCAGCGACCGCATGCCGGCCTCGGCCGGGTCGAGCTCGCCCAGCGTCGTGACGGTCACCCGCTCGGCCGGCCGGGTGGCGTCGGTGACGACGGTGACGGGCGTGTCGGGCGGCAGCACCTCGCCGAGCACGGCGGCGGCCCGGGCCAGGTGGTCGGGCCGGCCGGCGGACCGGGGGTTGAACAGCGCCAGCGCGAGCCCGGCGCCGGCGGCCGCCC
>DASRJM010000115.1:0-15355 GCA_035649475.1 Acidimicrobiales bacterium | reverse complement strand
GGCCTGCTCCCGCGCCTGGCGGGCGGCCACGACCTCGTCGAGCTTGGCGGCGATCTCGGCCTCCCGCTGGCGGACCGCCTCGGCCGCCGCGGGGTCGATCGACTCGAGCGCCGACGCCTCGGCCAGGCCCCGGGCGATCCGGTCCTGGACGGCGAACACGAAGGCGGAGGCGCTGGATTGCGCCGCGGTGAGGTCGGCGAGTGCGGCCGCCGCCTCGTCCTCGGCCGCCTGGGCGGCGTCGACGGCGTCCTCCTCGACCGCCTTGCGGTCGGCCAGCTCGGCCTGGGCGTCCTCGAGCTGGCCGAGCAGGTCCACGTTGGCCTCGGTCTGCTGGTCGAGGATGACCTGCTTGACCGTGGCGTCGGCCGGGGTCTCGGCCTCGAGTGCATCGAGCGGGCCAAGGCTGGGCGGGTCGACGAACGCATCGATCACGACCGCGTCGCTCTGGTTCGTCAGCTCGGCGATGCGGGCCTCGGTGGCCTCCACCGCGGCGTGGGCGGCGTCGACCGCGGCCCGGGCCGCCAGCTGCGTGGCCTGGGCCGCGACCACGGCCGCGACCTCGTCGCGCACCCTGGTCTCGTAGCCGCCGAGGCTGGCGACGACGTCGGACTCGCCGGTGGCGCGGAACAGCTCCTCGCCCGGCTGGCCGCCCGGCGGCTGGCCGAGGTCGTCACGCTGCGTGGGCGGCTCGGTGTGCGGGGTCTGCGCCCCACCGGGGGCGGGCGACAGCAACGGCGCTGCGGCGACGAGCGCGGCGGACGCCAGGCGAATTGCTCGTGATCGACGTCGGCTCGGCGTCACGCAAGGTCCCCAGACGTGTGGATGCGACGGTTCGACACCGGACTGTAATGAAACCGCACCTGCAACGACACATCGCGGATCCCCCGCCCGCCCGGCTGACAGACTGCCGCCATGGCAGAGGTGCGCACCGACATCGCCGACGGCGTCGCCGTCCTCACCCTCGACGCCCCGGACCGGCGCAACGCCCTGACGCTCGGCATGACCGACGAGATCGTGGCCGCGGTCGACGCCGCCGAGGCCGATCCGTCCGTCGGTGCGCTCATCGTCACCGGCGCCCCGCCCGCCTTCTGCGCGGGCGCCGACCTGTCGCACCTCGGCACCAGCGAGCGCGAGGGGCTGCGGGCGATCTACGAAGGCTTCCTGCGGATCGGCCGGTCGCCGCTGCCCACCATCGCCGCCGTCAACGGGGCCGCCGTCGGCGCCGGCATGAACCTGGCGCTCGTGTGCGACGTGGCCCTGGCCGCCACCTCCGCCCGGTTCGACACCCGGTTCCTCCAGCTCGGCCTCCACCCCGGCGGCGGCCACACCTGGATGCTGCAGCGTCGCGTCGGCCCGCAGGCCGCGACCGCGCTGGTGCTGTTCGGGCGGGTGCTCGACGGCGCCGCTGCCGAGCGGGCCGGGCTGGTGTGGGCGTGCGTCCCCGATGCGGAGCTGCTGCCCACCGCCCGCGAGATGGCGGCCGTCGCGGCGGCCGCCCCCCGGGACCTGGTCGAGCGGGTCAAGGCGACGCTGGTCGACGTCCGCTCGATCGACGACCACGCGGCGGCGGTCGACCGCGAGCTCGTGCCCCAGGTCTGGTCCATCAACCAGCCCGCGTTCCAGGAACGCCTCGCCGCCCTCCAGGCGCGCATCACCTCGCGCTGACGCTCCCCGACCGGCCGGCCGGTGCCGGCGTCAGCCCGGGGGCTCGGCCGGCGGGGCGAAGGTCAGCGTCTGGCGGATCTGCTCGGTGAGGTCGTCCAGGCTGGCCGCGTCGTCGGCCGCCACCGTGACCTCCCACAGGATGTCGCCCGGGCCGGCCACCATGACCGAGCGGGCCTCGGCCGTTCGGCCGCCCGACCCCGAGGCGGGGCCGAGCGTGTACGGCACCAGGGCCATCGGCCACCGCGCGCCGTCGACCACGGTCACCCGGGTCGGGTCGGTGCCGTTGTTGGCCGCGGTCAGCTCGGCGGCGTACCTGAGCGTCTCTGCGTCGCTCACACCCGTCGCGGGCGTCGCCCGCACGACCACGTCGCTGATGCCGCCGGCCTGGTCCTGGCCGGCCGCGTAGATCACGCCGCCCTGGGCCGCGGCCGCGTGGGCCAGGTCGGCGAAGCCCGGCACCGCCGGGGACGCGCCGGCCAGCGTCGCCAGGCCCTCCGGCGACAGCAGCGTCGCCTCCCAGCCCGGCGGAACCGCGAAGCCGATGCCGATGTCCGGCGCCGGGATCGACTGCCAGCCGTCGGGCGCGGCCACCTCGATGCCGCCGGTGTTCATCGTCGTCGTCGTGACGTCGCCGCCGTCGCCCCCCGTCTCCTCGGTGTCCTCGGCGGCATCGTCGCCGTCGTCACCCGAGCAGGCCCCCAGCGTTGCGCCCAGAACCACGGCCGCCAGCGCGGCGGCCGCGTGCCTGCGTCCGATCATGTCAGCCACTCCCGAGTCAGCTCGTCCCGCCGGTCTCGCCACTCCTCGATGGTCAGGGCGTAGCGGATGTGGTCCTCCCACACGCCGTTGATCTCGAGGTAGCGCTGCGCGACGCCCTCGTCGCGCAGCTTCAGCTTCTCGACCACCCGGCGGCTGCGGAGGTTCCGCGGGATGATCGAGACCTGGATCCGGTGGAGGTGGACCTGCTCGAACGCGAAGCGCGCCACGAGCACGACGGCCTCCGGCATGTAGCCGTTGCCCGCCTGGCCCTGGTCGATCCAGTAGCCGACGTAGGCCGACTGGAACGGCCCCCGTTGCACCGAGGACAGGTTGATCTCGCCGCAGAACCGGTCAGCCCGCCGAGCACCCGGGACCTCGGGTACGAAGATGCCGAACCCGAACCCCGTCCCGAGCTGACGCTCCCGCTCGCGGGCGCTGCAGCGCATCGCGAACGCCTCGCCCGACTCGACCACGTCGGGGAGGTTGGGGTTGCGGGCCGGCTCCCACGGGGTGAGCCAGTCGTTGTTGCGCCGCCTGACGTCCTGCCAGGCGGCGAAGTCGGTCGCCGCGAGCGACCGGAGCATGATCCGGCGGCCGGTGAGCACGGTCATCGTGCCGCGATCACCTCCGCCAGCGCGGCCAGCAGCAGCGTCACGTTACGGGGCCGGGCCGTGTGGCCCATGCACCCGATCCGCCACACCGTGCCGGCGAACTCGCCGAGCCCGCCGCCGATCTCGATGCCGTAGCGATCGAGCAGTGTGGCCCGGGCCTTGGCGTCGTCGACGCCCGCCGGCACCCACACGGTCGTGAGCTCCGGCAGGCGGTGGCCCTCGGCTGCGAACAGCTCGCAGCCCAGCGCCGCCAGGCCGTCGTGCAGCAGCCGGCCGCAGTCGGCGTGGCGGGCGATCGCCGCATCCAGGCCCTCGTCCAGCAGCGCGCCGAGCCCGGCGTGCAGCGACTGGATCATCGACACCGGCGCGGTGTGGTGGTACGTGCGTGCGCCGGTGGCGGGGCCGGTGTAGCGGCCGATCATGCGCAGGTCGAGGTACCAGGAGGCGCTGCGCTCGACCAGGCGCTCGCGAGCCCGCTCGTTGAGGGTGAGAGGGGCCAGGCCGGGAGGGACGCCGAGGCACTTCTGGGTGCCGGCGTAGGCGACGTCCACGCCCCAGCCGTCGATGTCGACCTCGATGCCGCCGACGCTGGTGACGCAGTCGACCAGCAGAAGCGCGTCCCCCTTGCCGTCGCCCAGCGCTGCGATGTCGGAGCGCGCTCCGGTCGAGGTCTCGGCGTGGACCACGGCCACGATCGCCGGAGACGAGTGGGCGGCCAGCAGCCGCTCGGGGTCGACCGGCTGACCCCAGGGGAACTCGACGGCGACGACCTCGGCGCCGCAGCGGGCGGCCACGTCGCACATCCGGGCGCCGAACACGCCGTTCACGCCGACGACCACGGGGTCGCCGGGCGACACGAGGTTGACGAACGCGGCCTCCATGCCCGCCGACCCGGTGCCCGAGATCGGCAGGGTCATGGCGTTGGCCGTGCGGAACACGGTCCGCAGCCGGTCGCACGTCTCGTCGAGCACGGCCACGAACTCGGGGTCGAGGTGACCGAGCATCGGGTGCGCCATGGCCGCGACGGCCTCGGGGTACGGGTTGCAAGGCCCCGGCCCCATGAGGACGCGATCGGTCAGCGGCATGTCCCCTGACGGTAGGTCATGACAGGAGGCTCAGTGCCAGCCCGTCGAGGATGTCGGCCTCGGACACGATCATCTCGTCGAACCCGAGCCGCCGGAAGATCGCCACCAGCACGCAGCAGCCTCCGACGATCACGTCGGCCCGGGCCTCCTCCAGCCCCGGGTTGTGGATCCGGTCGGCCAGGGGCTCGGTGGCAAGCGTGCGAAACACGTCCTCGGCCGCGTCGCGGGTGAGGTGGAAGTGGTGGATGGCGTCGCGGTCGTAGGTGGCCAGCCCGATCTCGACCGCCGCCACCGTCGTGATGGTGCCGGCCAGGCCCACCAGCGTGCGGGCCTCGGCCGCAGCGGGGACCTCCCGCACGACGTCCTCGAGGTAGGTGTCAGCGAAGCTGATGCTGGCGGTCAGCTCCTCGGGTTGGGGCGGGTCGTGCTCCAGGAACTTCTCGGTGAGCCGCACGCAGCCGACGTCGACAGACATCACGCCCTCCACCTCGTCCGTGCCCACGATGAACTCGGTGGACCCGCCGCCGATGTCCACGACGAGGAATGGGCCCAGCGCAGGGTCGAGGTCGCCGGTGGCCCCGAGGAAGGACAACCGCCCCTCCTCGTCGCCGCTCAACAGCTCGGGCCGCACGCCGACCACGTCCTCGACAGCGGCGAAGAACTCGTCGCGGTTGGCGGCGTCGCGGGACGCGGAAGTGGCGGCGACCCGCACCGTCTCGACCTCGTTGGTGTCGAGGATCCCGCGGTAGCCGCGCAGGCAGGCGAGCGTGCGCTCCACGGCCTCGTCGGCCAGCCGGCCGGTGGCCCCCACGGCCTGGCCGAGGCGCGTGATCGTGTTGCGGCGGTCGACGATGTCGAGCTTGCCGTTGCCCGCCGGCCGTGCCACCAGCACGCGGGTCGAGTTGGTGCCGATGTCGATCGACGCGACGGTGGTCATCACTCGGAACCTAGTGCCACGGGGCCCTCGATCCTCTCGTCGACCCAGCGGCCGACCGGGTCGTCGCCGCCGGCGAGGAACCAGGCGTAGTGGGCGTGGAGGCACTTGACCCCCACCCGGGTCCCGCCGACGCCGCCCGCGGGCCGGGGACCGGCGTGCCCGGGGGGCAGCGCGGCGTCCCGCTCGGCCGCGTACGCCGCGTGGGCGGCGGCCAGCGCGGCCGGGGAGACCTCCGACTCGGCGGCGTCGACCCCGCCCGCGCTCTCCAGGCGGGACACCCGGGTCCGCTCGGGCTCGCCCACCAGCCACCAGCGCGTCGGCATCGGGGTGCCGTCGTCGAGCAGCGGGGCGTTGCGGATCACGACCGGCGAGCCGTCGGCACGCCGGACCACGACCTCGAACGCCCCCCGGGGCGGCCTGCCGAGGAGCCGCTCGACCTCGTCACGGTCGGCCGCAGTCAGGCCGGCGCCGCCGTCCACGTCACGCGGTGCACGCGCCACGGCGAGGACAGGCCCTTGAGGTCGAGCTCGCGCCCGGATTCGAACTCGAGGTCACCGCCGGCCTGGGTGAGGTCGCGGGTCAGGCCGGACACCAGGATCTCGCCGGGGCCGGCGTGGTCGGCGATGCGCACGGCCACGATCACGTTCTGGCCGAACACGTCGCCGTCGACGTCGACGATCTCGCCCGTGTGCAGCCCGATGCGCAGGTCGATCGCCAGGCCGGGCCGCTCGACCCGGTGGGCGGCCAGCCGCCGCTGGATGTCGACCGCGGCGAGGATCGCGCTGCGGGCGCTGGAGAACACGACGAGGAACCCGTCGCCCTGCGCCTTGACCTCGGTGCCGCCGTGCTCGGCGACCGCGGCCCGCACGACGGCGTTGTGGGCGCGCAGCACGTCCATCCAGCGACGGTCGCCCAGCTCCTCGGCCAGGCGGGTGGAGCCGACGATGTCGGTGACCATCATCGTGAGCGTGCCCCGGGGCCCGGTCGGGGCGTCGGCGGGCGGGGCCTGCCCGTCGGCCCGGCTGCCGTTGGCGCGGTCGCGCCAGTCGCGGCGGTCGCTGCGGTTGCCGCGGCGGTCGTCGCGGGACGAGCCGTGCCGCCAGACCGGGATGTTCGGCATCGGGGGCGGCACGGGCCAGTCCGGCAGGGGCGGGCTCGGGAGCGCGGGCGTGCGGAACGGCCACTGGCCGTCGGCCCGCTCGTCCTCCGCCTCGGCATCGACGTCGTCGCCGTGGCCGTGGCCGTGACCGTGCAGCTGGCCGTGGACCCGGCGCGAGCGTCGCCCGTTGCGGACGTCGACCCCGCCCCACAGCCCGCGGGCGTGGATCCGGATCAGCGGAGCGCCCGGCAGCGGCGTCGCCGACCGGGTGCGGTCGGTGCTCCCGCCCATCACCACCATGCCGTCGAGCTCGACCGGCACGCCGTCGGGAACCACCACGTCGACGCCGCCCATGATCGCCCAGGCGTAGACGTCGATGACCGGCGTCTCGATGATCGCCCCCCGCAGGTCCACCTTGGCCCCGCCCCAGAACGCGAACGCGGTCACCTCCGGCGGCGCCTGCCAACGCCCCCGGGTGGTGCTGCCGCTCATGATGGCGATGACCCGGCGGCGCGCCCGCCCGCGGGCCGGCGGGACGGCACCGGCGGGTGCGGGCGGCGCCGTCGTCGTCGCCGGCACATGGACCGGCGCGGGCCTCGCCGATATCCCCGGCGGGAGGCCGTCGAGCAGCTTCTCCAGGTCGGACCGGGTCTTGGCCGCGAACACGTCGCCCGCCAGGTCGGAGAACTCGTCCAGCGTGAGGCGGCCCGCGCCCGTGTGACTCCGCAGCAGGTCGATGACCTGCTGGCGCTCGGCGTCGCCGATCCGCTCGTCCCCCCGATCTGTCATGTGTCACAGTCTCGCGCCCCGGGTAGGGGTGGCGGGACGGGCCGGGCGGCTCCGGGCGGAGACATGGGTCACTAGGCTCGCCGGCCTACCGACCAGTCGGTAGGCTGAGCCGATGGACGCCGCCGCCCTCCTGTCCGACCTCGAGCCCGTTGCCGCCCGGCTGCTCGACCGCCACCTGGCCCAGGCGAAGGAGTGGTTCCCCCACCAGCTGGTCCCCTACAGCCGGGGCGAGGACTTCGAGGCCGACTACGAGTGGTCGGCCGAGGACGCCGCCCTACCGGCCGAGGTGCGGTCCAGCCTGTTCGTCAACCTCCTCACCGAGGACAACCTGCCGTACTACTTCCGCACGATCGAGGCGATGTTCGGCCGCCACTCGGCCTGGGGCGAGTGGAGCCGCCGGTGGACGGCCGAGGAGGGCCGCCACTCGATCGTTATCCGCGACTACCTCACCGTCACCCGGGCGATCGACCCGGTGGCGCTCGAGCGGGCCCGCATGGCCCAGGTCAGCTGCGGCCAGGTCCCCGAGCCGACCACGGTCCAGGCCGGCCTGGTCTACGTGGCCCTCCAGGAGCTGGCGACCCGCATCGCCCACCACAACACCGGCAAGGTGATCGACGACCCCGTCGGCTACGACGTCATGAAGCGGGTGGCTTCCGACGAGAACCGCCACTACCTCTTCTACCGGGACCTCGCCGCCGCCGGCATCGAGGTCGACCCGTCGGGCATGGTCATCGCCATCGAGGAGCAGGTGCGGGAGTTCGAGATGCCGGGCACCGGCATCGTGGACTTCGAGACCCACGCCCGGGCGATCGCCAAGGCCGGCATCTACGACTTCGAGATCCACCACGGGCAGATCCTGGTACCGGTGGTGCTCCGCCACTGGGACGTCGAGAACCTGACTGGGCTGTCGGACGAGGCCGAGCGGGCCCGGGACGCGCTGCTGGTCCGGATCGACCGCATCGGCAAGGCCGGCCGACGCCTGGCCCGGCGCCGCAACGAGCAGGCCGAGCTGGTCCCCGAGCCGGTCTAACCGTCGCCCGCGGGGGCCGTCGTCGTCGTGTTCGGCGGGGCCTGTTCGGCCGGGGGAGCGAAGACGCCGTAGGATTCCTCGCCCGGCAGAACCAGGCCCAGCTCGCGGCGGGCGAGCTCCTCGACGGTCTCCGGGTCGCGCAGGTCCTCGGCCCGCTGCTCCAGGCGGTCGTTCTCCCGGCTGAGCACCTCGACCTGCTGGCGGGCCCGGTCGGTGGCGGACCGCTGGTTCAGGTACGTCCGGACCGGGAACACCGCGTAGATCAGCATCAACGCCAGGGTGACCGAGCCGACCCGGGCGCCGATCCGGCGGATGCGGGCGATGCGCCGGTCGCGTGCTTCCTGGTCGGCCGGCAGCAGGCGGTCGAGGTTGAGCGCGGCCACCGCCCGGATGACCCGCTGGCGGCGCGGCTCACCGGCGCGGGCGGGCTCGGGGCGGCGGGCGCCGCGGCGGGACACCGAGCGCAGGCGGAGGCCGTGGCCTTCGCCGTCGCGGTCGTCCTGGGGGACCGGGCGGGGCGGCAGCGGCGTGACCGGCGCGACGGGGGCCTCGGCCCGGCGGCGCCGGCGCTCCTCCCGGCCGTCGGCGGCGTCCGGCCGCAACGTCGGCACTACCAGCACCGCCCCGGGCGCCCCGGGGATCCGCCGAGGCCGCACCCGGGCCCGGGCCGGTGAGGCGCCCGACTCGTTCTCCGACGCTCCCTCGGAACGAGATCTCGTCGGTGGCTCGTCGGCGGTCGTGCGGCCGGCCCTGTGGTCGACGATCGAGCCGTCGGGGGCGCGCACCACGACCGCCGGGGTGTCCCACGCGCCCACCGGGGCCCGCTCGCCGTCCCGCCGCCGGCGCTCGGTCATTCCGTGCCGCCGCCCGCTCGGGCAAGCGCGAGGCGGCCGGTGAACGCCGCCGCCTCGCCCAGATCGTCCTCGATGCGCAGCAGCTGGTTGTACTTGGCCACCCGGTCGCTGCGGGCCGGGGCGCCCGCCTTGATCTGGCCGCAGTTGGTGGCGACGGCCAGGTCGGCGATGGTCGTGTCCTCGGTCTCGCCCGAGCGGTGCGACATCACGCTCGTGTAGCCCGACCGGGCGGCCAGGGCCACGGCGTCGAGCGTCTCGGTCAGCGTGCCGATCTGGTTGACCTTGATCAGGATGCTGTTGGCCACGCCGGCCTCGATGCCGCGGGCCAGCCGGTCGACGTTGGTGACGAACAGGTCGTCGCCCACCAGCTGCATCCGGTCGCCGAGCGCCTTGGTGAGCTCGGCCCAGCCGTCCCAGTCCTCCTCGGCGCAGCCGTCCTCGATCGACACGATCGGGTACTTCCCGCTCAGCTCGGCCAGCAGACCCACCAGCTCGGACGGCGACAGGTCGCGGCCCTCGCCGGCCAGCCGGTAGGTGCCGTCCTCGTAGAACTCGGTCGACGCCACGTCGAGCGCGAGGGCGACGTCATCGCCCGGGGCGAACCCCGCCCGCTCGATCGCCTCGACCAGCAGCTGCAGCGCCTCCTCGTTCGAGTCGAGGTTCGGGGCGAACCCGCCCTCGTCGCCGATGGCGGTCGAGAGGCCCCGCTCGTGCAGCACGGCCTTGAGCACGTGATAGGTCTCGGCTCCCCAGCGCAGCGCCTCGCCGAAGCCGGCCGCGCCCACCGGCATGATCATGAACTCCTGGAAGTCCACGTTGTTGTCGGCGTGGGCACCGCCGTTGAGCACGTTGAGCATCGGCACCGGCAGGACGTGCGCGTTCGTGCCGCCGACGTAGCGGTACAGCGGCACGCCGAGCTCGTCGGCGGCCGCCTTGGCCACGGCCAGCGACACGCCGAGGATGGCGTTGGCGCCCAGGCGACCCTTGTTGTCGGTGCCGTCGAGGTCGACCATCTGCAGGTCGATCTCCCGCTGGTCGAACGCCTCCCAGCCGGTGAGTGCGGTGCGGATATCCTCGTTCACGTGGTCGACGGCGGTGGCCACCCCCTTGCCGCCGAAGCGGGCGCTGCCGTCGCGGAGCTCCACCGCCTCGAACTGCCCCGTCGACGCGCCCGACGGCACGATGGCGCGGCCCTCGGCGCCCGACCCGAGGTACACCTCGACCTCGACCGTCGGGTTGCCGCGCGAATCCAGGACCTCACGCCCGGCGATGTGCTCGATGCTCGACATGGGGGATGTTGCTCCTGTTGCGAGTGTGGTTCACGTTACTGGTCGATCGAGCGCTCACGGGGTTCATCCGTCCTTTTCGTGAGCGCGGAAGCGGTCCCGGACGTGCTCGGCGCCGAGCCGCAGCTCGGTCTCGGCGTCGTCGCCGGACCTCGCCGCATCGTCCACCGCCTCCAGCAGGCGGCGGGCCGTGGCGCTCAGCCGGTCGTCCCCCGCGAGCAGGTCGCGCCAGTCGACGCCCTGGGACTCGGCCTTGCGCTGGACCTTCTGGGCGTACAGCAGCGCCGGCAGCGCAGCGGGGATGCCGTCCATGACCGAGGCCCGGCCCTTCTCCGCCTTCTTGAGCTGCTCCCAGCGGTCGGCCACCTCGTCGGCGTTGGCGGCCTCGGCGTCGCCGAACACGTGGGGGTGGCGGCCGATCAGCTTGGTGCTCACGCCCCGGGCGACGTCGGCGAGCGTGAACCAGCCCTCCTCGGCCGCGAGCCGCGCGTGTAGGACGACCTGGAAGAGCAGGTCGCCCAACTCCTCCTCCAGCGCGTCGAACCCTTCGCCCGCCTCGACGTCGAGGTGGTCGAGCGCCTCCAGCACCTCGTACGACTCCTCCAGCAGGTGGCGGCGCAGGCTGTGGTGGGTCTGCTCCCGGTCCCACGGGCACTCGGCGCGCAGCCGCCGCACGACCTCGGCGAACGCGGCCACGTCCCCCGCCACCGGCGCGGCCAGCCGGGGCAGGTACACCGACGTGAGGTGGTCCGGCACCACCGCCCGATCGAGGTCGTGCCACGGGACGTCGGAGACCGCCTCGCCCGGCAGGCCCAACCGCTGGAGCACGATGGCGGTGGGCTCCCGCCCCGCCTCGCCGTCGCCCCGGTCGAGGACGTCGCCGATCGCGAGCTTGATCTCGGAGAGCACATCGGGGTAATCGCACTGGCCCACCAGAAGCGGCCCCCTCTCCCCCGCGGCCTCGACCGCGAAGCGGTGGCCGTCCACCAGGCGCACGCCCCGCGCCACCGGGTCCACACCCAGGCGGACCCAGGCCAGGTCCACGAACGACAGACCGGGCACCAGCTCGACCGCCACCCGATCGTCGGCCAGCAGCAGCTCGACCGTGCGCTCGGCCACCACCGGCGACCCGGGGACGGCGTAGAGCACCTCGCCATGCTCGCCGGCGGCCGCCACCAACTCCTCGACGATGCCGGCGTAGACGTCCTCGATGCGGCCCGCGGTCTCGTAGCGGGCGTCGAAGCTGTTCGCCTCCCCCACCACCAACGCCGCCGGGTGGCGGGTGGTCCGCAGGTAACGGTGCGGCACCCTGCCGATCGCCTCGGTCGCCGCGGCGGTGACCAGATCGGGCCCGGCCGGGCCCAGCCCGCACACGACCACCCGGGGCCGGCGGGGAGGCGTGGCCGTCACCCCCGCCCGGATCCCGCCTCGTCGTCGGACGCGCCGGCCGGGCCGGGCGGCGGGTCGATGGACAGCGTGTCCTCGTTCCAGGTGCCGAACTGCGAGCTGACCCGGATGTCGGCCGACTCGGCGGCGTCCCGCAGCGCGGTGCCCGCCTCCTGGCTGCCGAGCGCCTCCTGCAGCACGCTGAGCCGGGCGAGGCCCTCGACGAGGTCCTCGCGGTAGGCGTCGGGCAGGGAGTCGGCGCCGCCTTCGGACATGAGGTCGTTGATCTGGCGCTCGATGTCGTCGCGGTCGCTGTCGGTGACCTCGAGGTCGTTGTCGGCCAGGACGTCGTCGGCCAGCAGGTAGCGCAGCCGCTGGTTGAGGATGGCGGCGGCGAAGGTCTGCGTGTAGCTACTGCGCAGCGTTCCCTGGAGCTCGCTCAGCGGCACGTTCTCGCCGATGGTGGCGGCCCGGAACTCGTCGTTCGTCGTGATGAGCTCGAGCTCGTCGAACAACTCCGTGCTGGACACCGTCTCGTCGTCGACCCTCAGGGCGGCCGACTGGTCGCCGGCGCAGGCGGCGGACCCGAGGACGGCGGCGGCCACGGCGAGGAGGGGGACGAGGCGTCGGTGCGGCACGGCGTCAGATCGTAGGGTCAACCGGCGTCCGGCGGCGATATCGGCCCGCTGTCGCCCACCGAGCGTCAGGCGGCCTCCTTGGCCGGAAACAGCGACGACAGCACGTCCACCAACTCGGTGGCCACGCCCCGGCCGCCCTTGACGGGGATGACGAGCTGGCCCATGTCCGACTTGTACAGGCCCTTGGGCACCAGCCGCTTGAGCCGAACCTCTTCGGACACCTTGAGCTTCACCGGGCTCACGCGGGCGGTCCACACCGCGGCGCCGATGCCCGTCACCTTCACCACGTTCAGCTCGCGGATGTCGAGGCGGGCGGCCTCGGCCCGCAGGCGGGCCACGTCGAGCAGGGCGGCGGCCGCGTCCGGCACGGGGCCGTAGCGGTCCTCCCACTCGGATCGGATGTCGTCGACCTCGGCCTCGGTCGTGACCGCGGCCAGGCGGCGGTACGCCTCGAGCCGCAGCTCCTCCTTGGCCACGTAGTCCTTGGGGAGGTTGGCGTCGAGCGGCAGGTCGAGCTTGATCTCGGCGGGCTCGCGGACCTCCTCGCCCTTCAGCTCGGCCACGACCTCGCTCACCATCTGGCAGTAGAGGTCGTAGCCGACCGCAGCCACGTGACCGGACTGGCCGGTGCCGAGCAGGTTGCCGGCGCCCCGGATCTCCAGGTCCCGCATGGCGATCTTGAAGCCGGAGCCGAGCTCGGTGGCCTCGCCGATCGTCTTGAGCCGCTCGTAGGCCTCCTCGGTGAGGGCGCGGTCGCGGGGGTGGAACAGGTAGGCGTAGGCCCGCTGGCCCGAGCGCCCGACCCGCCCCCGGATCTGGTGGAGCTGGCCCAGGCCGAGGAGGTCGGACCGGTCGACCACGAGCGTGTTCACCGTGGGCATGTCGATGCCGGATTCGATGATCGTGGTGCAGACCAGGACGTCGTACCCGCCCTCCCAGAAGTCCAGCACGACCCGCTCGAGCGAGCCCTCGTCCATCTGGCCGTGGGCGACGGCGATCCGGGCCTCGGGCACCAGGTCACGCAGGTGGGCCGTCACGTGCTCGATGTCCTGCACCCGGTTGTGGACATAGAACACCTGGCCCTCGCGCAGCAGCTCGCGGCGGATCGCCTCGGCCACCGCCCGGTCGTCCTGCTCGCCCACGTAGGTGAGGATCGGCTGGCGCTCGGCCGGCGGGGTGTTGAGCAGCGTGAGGTCGCGGATGCCGGTCAGGCTCATCTCCAGCGTCCGGGGGATGGGCGTGGCGGTGAGCGTCAGCACGTCGACGCCGGTGCGGAGCTGCTTGATCTGCTCCTTGTGGGTGACGCCGAAGCGCTGCTCCTCGTCCACCACTAGCAGCCCCAGGTCCTTGAACCGCACATCGGCCGACAGCAGCCGGTGGGTGCCGACCACGATGTCGACCGCCCCCGACTCGATGTCGGCCGCCACCTTGCGGGCCTGGCCGGGCGTGAGGAAGCGCGACAGCACCTCGACCCGCACCGGGTAGCCGGCGAAGCGCTCGCTGAAGGTCTGGAAGTGCTGCTGGGCCAGCAACGTGGTGGGAACGAGCACGGCCACCTGCTTGCCGTCCTGCACCGCCTTGAACGCAGCCCGGATGGCGACCTCCGTCTTGCCGAAGCCCACGTCGCCGCACACGAGGCGGTCCATAGGCCGGGACTCCTCCATGTCAGCCTTGACGTCGGCGATAGCGGTGAGCTGGTCGGGCGTCTCCTGGAACGGGAACGCGTCCTCGAACTCGCGCTGCCAGGGTGTGTCGGGACTGAAGGCCGTGCCCACCTCCTGGAGGCGCTTCTGGTAGAGGACGACGAGCTCCTGGGCGATCTCGGCCACGGCCGCCCGGACCTTGGCCTTGGTGCGCTGCCAACCGTCGCCGCCCAGGCGGTTGAGGCTGGGGCTGTCGCCGCCGGTGTAGTGGCGGACCGCGTCGATCTGGTCGGACGGGACGTAGAGGCGGTCGTCGCCCTTGTACTCGAGCAGCAGGTAGTCGCGCTCGACCCCGCCGACGGCCCGGCGGACCATGCCCGCGTAGCGGGCCACGCCGTGCTGGTGGTGCACCACGTAGTCGCCGACCTTGAGGTCGTCGAAGAACCCCTCGGCGTCGCGTCGCCGGGGCCGGGCCCGGCGGTGCGCCCGGCGCCGGCCGGTCAGGTCGGACTCGGCGAGGACGGCGAGGTGGACCGAGCGCAGCACCGCGCCCCGCTCCAGCGGGGCGACCACGACCTCGGCGGTCACGCCCTCGCCCGCCAGCAGGTCGCGGAGCCGCTGGGCAGAGCCCTCGCCGTCGGCGCCCACGACGATGCGGTAGCCCTCGGCGGAGAGGCCGGTCAGGCGGGTCAGCAGGCCGCTGCCGTCGCCGACGACCGGGTCCCAACCCGCGGCCTGGACCTGGGGCGTGTCGGGGCTGTCGGGCACGCTGACCAGATGCCAGGCCGGCGCCCGGGTGCGCCCGAGCAGGCCGTCGAAGTCGACGTGCAGGCGGGGGAAGCCGTGGCTGGCGCTGCGATCTTCGGTGGCCCCCCAGGTCACGGCCAGCGTGGCGGCCAGGTCTGCCTCCTCGGCCAGCAGGTCGGCCGCCCGGTCCCGCATGCGGCGGGGCTCGGCCAGCAGGATCTGGGCGCCGTCGCCCACGACGTCGAACAGCACGTGCTCGTCGCGGGTGAGCCATGGCAGCCACGACTCCATGCCGTCGAAGGTGAGGCCCTGGGCGAGGCGCTCCCACTGCTCGCGGCCCCACGGCTCGAGGCCCACGAGCCGCTCGGCCCGCTCGCGCACCTCCGCGGTGGGCAGCAGCTCGCGGCACGGGAAGATCTCGGCGCGGCCGAGGTCGACGGTCGAGCGCTGGTCGGAGACGGAGAACTCGGTGAGACGGTCGACCTCGTCGCCCCACAGGTCGATGCGCACGGGCCGGTCGGCGGTGGAGGGGAACACGTCGACGATCGAGCCACGCACCGCCACCTCGCCCCGGTGCTCGACCATGTCCTCGCGGCGGTAGCCGGCCGCCACCAGTTCGTCCACCAGGCCGTCGCGGTCGATCTGCTGGCCGGGGCGGACGGTGATCGGCTCGATGTCCTCGACATGGGGGCCGAGCCGCTGGACCAGCGCCCGCACCGAGGCGACGACGACGTCGGGCGCCCGCTCGGGGTCGCGCAGGCGCCACAGGACGCGGAGGCGGCGGCCCATGGTCTCGACCCCGGGGCTGACCCGCTCGAACGGCAGG
>DASRJM010000114.1:0-29115 GCA_035649475.1 Acidimicrobiales bacterium | reverse complement strand
AGCACCGACAGGCGGTTGCGCAGCCCGGCCACGTACAGCAGGTGCAGCCCGAGCCAGGCGAACCAGGCCAACGTGCCCCGCAGACGGATGCGGCCGGGCAGCTCGGCGACGGCCGACCGCCGGCCGATGGTGGCCATCGTGCCCCTGTCGTGGAACCGGAGCGGCTGGGTGCCCCTGCCCTCCATCAGCCGGGCGATCTGGCGGGCGACGTGGGCGCCCGACTGCATGGCCACCGGGGCCAGCTGGGGCAGCGTCCGGTCCTTGCGGGAATCCCGGGCCGCCGCCACGTCGCCGACCGCCCACACGCCCTCGTGGCCGGGGACCGCGAGGTCGTCGCCGACCTCGACCCGGCCGTTCGGGGCGGTGGGCAGACCGAGCTTCTGGGCCAGCGGGTTGGCCCGCACGCCGGCGGCCCAGATCACCGTGCGGGTGGGCAGCACCTCGCCCGACGCGAGCCGCACGTGGTCGCGGGTCACCTCGTCGACCGCCTCGTCGAGGCGGACCTCCACCTGGCGGGCCCGCAGCGTGTCGAGCGCGGCCCGCTGCGACGCCGGCGAGAACGGGGCCAGCAGGGTGTCCTGGGCCTCGACCAGCACGACCCGGGCCCGGCCGACCGGGATCGTCGGGTAGTCCCGCTGGAACACCATGGCGACCAGCTCGGCCAGGGCGCCCGCGGTCTCGACCCCGGTGGGGCCGCCGCCGACGACGACGAGGTTGAGCTCGCCCTCGTCGATGAGCGACGGGTCGGCGTCGGCCGCCTCGAACCGCTCGAGGATGTGGTTCCTCAGGCGGTCGGCGTCCTCCAGCGTGTAGAGCGGGATGGCGTGCTCCTCGGCACCGGGGACGCCGAACCATGTGGCCACGGCGCCGACGGCCAGCACGAGGTGGTCGAACGCGACCTCGCGCTGGTCGGCCAGCCACAGCACGCGGCGGTCCCAGTCGACGCCGACCACCTCGCCGCGGCGCACGTTCAGGTTGCGCTGGCGGTGGAACAGCCCCCGCACGGGGTGGGCGACGTCGGCGTCGTTCAGGCCGGCGGTGGCAACCTGGTAGAGCAGCGGCTGGAACGTCGTGAAGTTCTCGCGGTCGATGAGCGTGACCTCGACGGGGACCTTGTCGAGGTTGCGGGCCACGGCCAGGCCGCCGAACCCGGCGCCCACGATGACGACGTGCGGTCGGACTCCCATCTCGCGCCTCCTGCCTATGCCCACTGAGATATTGTGATTGTTTTCACGATCATGCTACCGGCAGGCGCTGGCATCCGGGGCACCAGTACGTGGACCTCGCCTGCTCCCCCTGGGCCCGCCTCCGGATCACTGCACCACAGCGCGGGCAGTCCCGACCGGACCGCCGGTACACGGCCACGCCCGTGCCGTAGGTGCGCCGCGCCGCGCCGCCCGCGTTGGCCCGGAGCATGCGGTGGGCCGTGGCGTACAGCCGCCGGCGCTCGGCCTCGGGGACCTGCGCCACCGGCGTGAACGGGTCGAGACGGCAGGCGAAGCACACCTCGCTCTTGTAGACGTTGCCGATGCCGGCGGCGACGCGCTGGTCGAGCAGCACCGCCCCGATCTCGTCGTCCGGCCCCGCCAGCTCGGCCAGCCGGGCGAGCACCGCGTCGAGGTCCGGGTCGGGGTCGGCCAGGTCGGGACCGAGTCGGGCCAAGGCGGGCGGCGGTCCCGCCCCGCGGTGGAACGTCTCCACCACCGGCGCCGCGAAGCACACCGCGCACCAGCCGTCGTCGGTCTCCAGCACCGCACGGGCGACGTAGGGCGGCTTCCGCCAGCGCTGGCCGGTGCGGTAGAGGTCCCAGGACCCGGTCATGCGCAGGTGGGTGCGCAGCGTCAGCCCGCTGCCGAAGTCGATCAGCAGGTGCTTGCCCTGGGCCGCCACGCCGTCGATCGTGTCGCCCGGCCGCGGCCGTTCGCCCCGCAGGCGGGGCGCCTCGAACCGGGCCAGTGTCTTGCCGGCCAGGGCGGGCCGCAGCCGGTCGGCGATCCGGCGGAGGGTGTCGCCCTCGGGCACCCGCCGGACCCGCCGTCAGCTGGCCTGCCCGACCGGCAGGGGCACGATGTCGGCGTCGGGCCCGAACGTGCGCCGGTAGGCGGCGGGGGTGGTGCCGACGATCCGCCGGAAGTGGACCCGCAGCGCGGTGGCGTTGCCGAACCCGGCCTGGCTGGCCACCCGGTCGACCGCCAGGTCCGTGGTCTCCAGCAGCCGCTGGGCGTGCAGCACCCGCTGGCGGAGCAGCCACTGCATCGGCGTCGTGCCGGTGGCCGCCCGGAACCGGCGCGCGAAGCTGCGGGGGCTGAGGTGCGCCCGGTTCGCCAGGTCCTCGACGGTGATCGGCTCGTCGAGGTGGCCCATGGCCCAGTCCAGCACCCGGGCGATCGGGTCGTCGCTACAGGTCTCGGGCAGCGGCATGTCGACGAACTGCGACTGGCCGCCGTCGCGCTGGGGCGGGACCACCATGCGCCGGGCAACCTTCCGGGCGACGTCGGCGCCATGGTCGAGCCGGACGATGTGGAGGCAGAGGTCGATGCCCGCGGCCGTGCCGGCCGAGGTGTAGATGCCGTCGCCGCCGTCGACGAACAGCACGTCGGGATCGACGTCGATCTGCGGGTACGCCCGAGCCAGGTCGGCGGCCCACATCCAGTGGGTGGTCGCGCGCCGGCCGTCGAGGAGGCCGGCCTGGGCCAGCAGGAACGCGCCGGTGCACACGCTCACGAGCCGGCCCCCTCGGCTGTGCACGGCCCGCAGCGCGTCCAGCAGCTCGGTCGGCGGCGAGGCGTCCGACCGCTCGGGCCACACCGGGACGATGACCGTCTCGGCGTCGGCCAGGTCGTCGAGCGTGTAGGGCGTGCTGATCGACCAGTCGCCGTAGTTGACCGGGATGGTGGTGCCGAACGCCCCCACCACCCGGAACCGGTACCAGGGCGAGGCGTACTCGGACCGGTCGACGCCGAAGACCTCGTGCGCCGTCCCCAGCTCGAAGGCGGCCGCGTGGCTGCCGACCAGGGCCGCGACCACGTGTCCCTCCTCACGAGTAGGCCGCCGGGAACGTTCTACTTCCGACATGGCACCAGTTTGGCAGGATTCTTTCGGACATGCGCAGTCCTGCCACTCGCCAGGAGCGCCGACGTGGCGGAGGATGAACGCATGCTCACTGTCCACTGCCCCCGACATGGCCGAGAGATTCTCATCAACGAGCGCCGGATCCTCGGGATCGAGCCAGACGGCGACCACCTGACCGTCAGCTGGGTCTGCTGGTGCGGGCACCGCGGATCACACCGCACCGGCCGCCCCCGCCGCTCCGCCATCGTGGTGTGAGTGCCGAGGGGGGTCACGGGCCCGCCTTCCTCGCCACCAGCCCCCGGTAGCCGTCGGCGTAGCCCGCGGCACGGAAGGCATCGGCCCACGGCGACGTGCGGACCGGCTCGCCGTCGACCGTCTGGACCTCGTGCGAGCGGGCTCGGCCGTCCTCGACCCGGCGGGCCAGCGCAGTCGGCCAGCCGCCCTGGTCGACAGCCGCCGGGAAGGTCCAGATCGACCGGCCGCCCCGCTCGACGAAGGCCACAGGCTCGCCGTCGGCCAGCACCACGAGGGCCCCGGCCGCCCGGGCCGGGCGCCCGCCGGTGGCGGGCCACGGCAGGGCCGCACCGTAGGGCTGGGCCGGGTCGGTGGCCGCTAGCGCCACCGGCGGCGACGGCTCGTGGCGCCCGCCGCCCTCGGTCGCCGGCCGGGCCGATCGCAGCCGGTCGACCGCCCCGCCCAGCGCGAACTGGGCGGCTCCCAGCCCGGCAACGAAGTAACCCCGGCGGATGCGGCCCTTCTCCTCCAGCGCCCGCAGCACCGGATACACGCCGGCGAAACCGCCCTCGGTGCCCTCCCCCAGCGCCGCCTCCCGGGTGAGTACGCCGTAGCGCTCGACGAGCTGGGCCGCCCGGGCGTGCGCCAGCTCGGTCGGCGATGGTCGGGGGTCGAGCAGCGGCGCCACCAGCGACCACCGGCCCGCGGCCGACGGCGGGCCCAGCCGGGTCAGCCGCCCCGCCGCGGGGCGCCGGCGGCCGGCCGCCTTGCGGACCTTGCCGCCCACGAACGACCGCAGCGGGGCGAGGGAGTCGTTGGTCACGAGCCCCGCCCACGCCAGATCCCACAGCGCGGCCAGCACGGTGGCGTCGTCGTAGGGCTGGTCGGCGTCGTGGACCGCCTGCACGAGGTCGCCCCAGAACGAGGCGCCCCGCGCCTCCAGCCGGTCGAGCAGTGCCCGGTGGACCGGCCCGTCGGGCAGCTCGTCGGCCTCGGACGCGGCCGGCACCAGCAGCCCGGCCTGGTCGCGGAACACCAGCCGGACCCGGCCGTCGTTGGCCCCGATGGCCCCCGCGCCCACCCACACCAGCTCGCCCGCGGTGCACAGGTCGTCGAGGTCGGCCGACCGGTACTCGGCCAGGCGGGCCGGGAGGATCTGGGCCTCCAGCACGGACGCCGGCAGCGGCGCGCCCTGGAGCTGGGACAGCACGTCGACCAGCGCGTCCATGCCCCGCCGTGGCGACCCCAGGCCGTGCCACTCGCCGAGGAAACGGGCCAGCGTGGCCCCGTCGACGGGCTCGACCTCCTGGCGCAGCCGCGCCAGCGACCGCCGGCGCAACTGGCGGAGGACGTCGACGTCGCACCACTCGCGCTCGACCCCGTCGGGCCGGAACTCGCCCTGCACCACCCGGCCGTCGCCCCCCAGGGCGCCGAGCGCGGCGGCCGCCCGGGCCGCGGTCACGTCGTAGCGGCCGGCAACCTGGGCGGTCGTGAACGGCCCGTGGGTGCGCGCGAATCGCCCGACCAGGTCGACCAGCGGCGCCTCGACGGCCTCGGTGAACACCGCGGGCAGGCCCACCGGGATCGCGACGCCCAGGGCGTCGCGCAGGCGGGCGGCGTCCTCGGCTGCGGCCACGCGCTCGTCGCCGGCGATGCGGGCTCGGAAGGCCCGCCGCTCGGCCACCAGGCCGTCGACCCAGGCGGCCGCCCGGTCGCCCGCACTGCGCGCATCGAGCTCGTCCAGCGACAACGGCCCCAGCCGCCGCAGCAGGTCGTGGAGCTCGTCGGCGTCGCGGGCCCGGCGCCCGTCGGTCAGCGACTGCAGCTCGAGCTCGAGGTCGGCCAGCGCGCCGGCGTCGAGCAACTCACGCAGCTCGTCGGCGCCGAGCAGATCGTCGAGCAGGTCGCGGTCGAGCGCCAGCGCCGCCGCCCGCCGCTCGGCGAGCGGCGCGTCGCCCTCGTACATGTAGACCGCGATCCAGCCGAACAGCAGCGACTGGGCGAACGGCGAGGCGTGCGGCGTCTCGACCTCGACCACCCGGACCCGCCGGGAGCGGATGTCGCCCAGCACCTCGCGCAGAGCCGGCAGGTCGAACACGTCGTTGAGGCACTCACGCGTGGTCTCCAGCAGGATCGGGAAGCTGGGGTAGCGGCCCGCCACCGCCAGGAGGTCGGCCGAGCGCTGGCGCTGCTGCCACAGCGGCGTGCGACGGTCGGGCCGGCGCCGGGGCAGGAGCAGCGCCCGGCCCGCGGCCTCGCGGAAGCGGCTGGCGAACAGCGCGGTGTTGGGAAGCTCGGCCACCACGACGTCGCCCACGTCCTCGGGGTCGACCGTCAGAGCGTCGGCGCCGAGCCCGGCGTCGTCGAGCGCCTCGGGCAGGCGGATGGCGATGCCGTCGTCGCTCCAGATCATCTCGACCTCGACGCCCCACCGCTCGGCCAGGCGGGCCTTGATCGCCATGCCCCACGGGGCGTGGACCTGGGCGCCGAACGGCGACAGGACGCACACCCGCCAGTCGCCGATCTCGTCGCGGAAACGCTCGACCACGATCGTGCGGTCGTCGGGCACCGCCCCGGTGGCCTCGCCCTGCTCGTCGAGGTAGGAGATCACGTTGGCCGCCGCGCTCTCGTCGAGGCCGTGGACGGTGCGCAGCCGCTCGATCGCGTCGGCCGCCGGGAGCGCCCGCAGCTCGCGGACGAAGGCGCCGAGCGCCCTGCCCAGCTCGAGCGGGCGGCCCGGACCGTCGCCGTGCCAGAACGGCATCTTGCCGGGCTGGCCGGGAGCCGGGGTCACGATGACCCGCTCGTGGGTGATCTCCTCGATACGCCAGGTCGTGGCCCCGAGCAGGAACGTCTCGCCCGCCCGGCTCTCGTACACCATCTCCTCGTCGAGCTCGCCGACCCGAGCGCCGTCGGGCAGGAACACGCCGAACAGCCCCCGGTCGGGGATCGTGCCCGGGTTGGTGACCGCCAGCCGCTGGGCCCCGGCCCTTCCCCGCACCACGCCCTCGACCCGGTCCCACACGATGCGGGGCCGCAGCTCGGCGAACTCGTCGGACGGGTAGCGGCCGGACAGCAGGTCGAGCACCGCGTCCAGGACCTCGTCGGACAGCTCGGCGAACGGCGCCGCCCGCCGGACCAGCGCCCCGAGCTCGTCGACCTTCCAGTCGTCGAGCGCGGCCATGGCCACGATCTGCTGGCACAGCACGTCGAGCGGGTTGCGGGGGTAGCGGGTCGCCTCGATCTGGCCGTCGACCATGCGCTGCACCACGATCGCCGCCTCCAGCAGGTCGTGGCGGTGCTTGGGGAACAGCTTGCCCCGGCTGGGCTCGCCCACCTGGTGGCCGGCCCGGCCGATGCGCTGCAGCCCCCGGCTGACCGCGCCCGGCGACTCGACCTGGACCACGAGGTCGACCGCGCCCATGTCGATGCCGAGCTCGAGGCTGGACGTGGCCACCAGCCCCCGCAGGCGGCCGGTCTTGAGGTCGTCCTCGATCTGGAGCCGGCGCTCGCGTGACAGCGACCCGTGGTGGGCCTTCACCAGCTCCTCGGCGTCGGTTGGCGGCGACGTGCCCTCGGCCTCGGCCGCCCGGTTGGCGCCCTCGTGCCACAGCTCGT
Source organism: Acidimicrobiales bacterium (assembly GCA_035649475.1). GTDB lineage: Bacteria > Actinomycetota > Acidimicrobiia > Acidimicrobiales > VFJN01 > ZC4RG19. The sequence goes on along the minus strand of DASRJM010000114.1, from coordinate 22,191 downwards.
TGAGTCGGGTGGCCAGCCGCTCGGACAGGCGGCGGGCGTTGACGAAGATGAGCGTCGAGCGGTGCGACTCGACCAGCTCGAGCAGGCGGGGGTGGATGGCCGGCCAGATCGACCGGCGCACCGGACCGGCCGCCGCCGGCCCGGTGGCCGGCTCGCCCTCGATGACCTGGCCCAGGTCGCCCATGTCGTCGACCGGCACCACCACCTCGACGTCGAGCGGCTTGCGCACGCCGGCGTCGACGATGGTGACAGGACGGGGCCGGCGACCCTCGCCCGTCTCCCCCCACCCACCCAGGAACCGGGCCACCACGTCGAGCGGGCGCTGGGTGGCGGACAGGCCGATGCGCTGGGGTGGCCGCTCGCAGATGTCGGCCAGCCGCTCGAGCGAGAGCGCCAGGTGGGCGCCCCGCTTGGACGGCACCAGCGAGTGGATCTCGTCGACGATCACCGCCTCGACGCCCCGCAGCGTGTCGCGCGCCCGGGACGTGAGCATGAGGTACAGCGACTCGGGCGTGGTGATGAGGATGTCGGGTGGGTTGCGCAGCATCTGGCGCCGAACGTCGGCCGGGGTGTCGCCCGTGCGCAGGCCGACCGTGGGCTCGCGGAAGACCTCGCCCCGGCGGTCGGCCGCGGCCCGGATGCCGGCGATGGGCGCCCGCAGGTTCTTGTCGACGTCGACCGCCAGGGCCCGCAGCGGCGACACGTAGACGATGCGGGTCCCCGCTCCCTCGGGCGCCGGCCCGCTGACCAGCCGGTCGATGCCCCACAGGAATGCGGCCAGCGTCTTGCCCGAGCCGGTGGGGGCCAGGATGAGCGTGTGGTCGCCCCCGGCGATCGCCGGCCAGCCCTGGGTCTGGGCGGGCGTCGGCGCGGGGAAGCTGGACTCGAACCAGGCCCGGACGGGCGGCGAGAACAGCTCGGTTGCCACGCCTTCAACCTACCGACGTGGTGTGACAGGCAAGGCTGTGGCCCTGGTCACGGCCCGGACGACCCCCAGCCGTCGCCCGGACGCCGTCGCCCGGACGCTGGAGGCCGGTGACGCGAAGAACGGGATCCGAATGGATCCCGTTCGGCAAGGACAGCCAGGGGGGCGGGGCGGGCGGGCGGACAGGCACCCCGCCCCCAGCTGGCCTGTGTACCTAAGTTACCCTACGGCCACCGGCAACAAACACCGTGAACGGAAACTTCGCGAATTTTATACGGGACGGCGCCAGTCGCCCACGCGACCCGTGTGACGCACCACCATACGGGCCGCGCGGGCCCTAACCTGAGCACGTGGCCGAGTACCAGACACCCGAGTTCCACCCCGCGTTCGAGGAGTACTGCGAGGCGATCTGGGAGCTGAAGGAGGACGAGGTCGCCGTCATCCAGGCGCGCGTCGCCGAGCGGCTGCACGTCTCCCGGCCCGCCGTGTCCGAGATGATCAAGCGCATGCACGCCGAGGGCTTCGTCGACCTCGACGGCAGCACGATCAACCTGACCGACGACGGCCTGCGCCTGGCCGAGCAGGTCGTCCGCCGCCACCGGCTGGCCGAGCGCCTGCTCACCGACATCCTGGGCCTGTCCTGGGCCGACGCCCACCTCGAGGCCGGCAAGTGGGAACACGTGATCTCCGAGCCGGTCGAGCGGGCCATCAACCGCCTGCTCGAGAACCCGACCACCTGTCCCCACGGCAACCCGATCCCCGGGTCCAGCTACGCCGCGCCCGACCTCGTGCCGCTGTCGGACATCCCGGTGGGCGAGGGCTTCACGGTCACCCGCATCCCGGAGGAGCTGGAGTTCACGCCCGGCCTGCTCGAGTTCCTGGAGGACGCCGCCGTCCAGCCGGGGCACTCGGGCGTCGTGACCGCCGTGTCGCCCGACGGCACGACCACGGTCGAGATCGACGGCCGCCATGTGGGCATCGGGGCGTTCGCGGCCGCCCGCATCCTGGTCACGTCCGAGCGGGTTGCCGCTCTGGAGACCGTGAAGGCGGCGGCGCCGGCGTAGGTTCCCGCCGCCGCAGCGCCACCATCACCGCCGCCCCCAGCACGGCCAGCCACACCGCCTGGAGCGCCCAGTCGTCCGGTCCGGGCGACCGGTAGTCGGGCAGGACCGCGTGCCACGCCCGGTAGAGCGGATTGCGGGTGCCCTCGAAGTCGACGATCAGCGTGCGCCGGCGGTCGAGCACCTCGACGACCAGCCATCCCCAGGCCACGACGCCGAACGCCGCGCCGGCAGCGACCAGCCACCGGGCGGCGCGCACCCGGGCCGCCCACCACGCCACCGCCAGGACGAGGCACGGGGCGACCACGACCAGCTGCCGGCCGGGCCACCACCAGCCGTGCATCGTCAGCGCCACCCACGTCGCCGTGGCCCACCCCGCGGCCGGCGGCAGCACCACCAGCGCCCAGCCGGGCGGGCGCCGCCGGAGGAACACGGCCAGCGCCGGCACCGCCAGAAGGTACGCCGGCATCCACGCCGCCAGGCCGAAGCCGCGATCGAGCAGCAGACCGGTGAGCCGGCGGGTCCGGCCGATGCGGTCGGGGTCGTGGCCCATCACGCTCAGCTCGCCCCCGACGAAGTGGTCGCCGGCCGCGTAGACGGTCCACCCGCCGTAGACGAGCCGGTGGGCCACGAGGTAGCCGACCCCGGCCGCCGCCAGTCCCCCGACCAGGCCGAGCGCGGTCCGCCGTCGGCCGTCGCGGGCCACGTACCAGACCGCCACCGCCGCCAGCGCCGCGGCCACCGGCGCGTACTTCACGCCGAGCCAGGGCAGCGCGACGACGGCCAGGCCGGCGACCACCAGGTCCCGGGCGGAGCGGCGGCCGCTCAGGGTTGCGATCGCCACGGTCACGGCCAGCGCGGCCGGCAGCTCGGGGTAGATCTGGGTGGCGTAGGCCGTGAGCGGGGCGGTCACGCCGAAGGCCAGGACGACCCCCGCCGCCACGCCGAGGGGGACCGCGAACCGCCTGTGGCACGTCCACACCAGCAGCGCGGCCAGGGCGCCGGCCATGACCGCCAGCGCGGCCTTGGCGCCGGCCCAGCCGGCGACGCCGACCGGCGCGGCCAGCAGGACCGGCAGCAGCGGGTCGTGCGGGCTGACCTCGCGGCCGTCGCTGCGGGCCTCGGTCTGGACCGGGAGGGTGACCTCGTGGAAGTCGCGGTAGCGCTGGTCGGCGAGCTCGTCGCCGATCGTGAGCGAGCGGTCCTCCCACAGGCTGAGGGCCGACAGCAGGTACTGGGGCTCGTCGGCGGTTGTGCGGGCGCCGACGGTCGCCCGGGCGGGCAGCGCCACCAGCGCCCACGCGGTGACCAGGATCCCGACCGCCAGCGCGGCGCGGGCCGGTCTCGTCACGCCAGCCGGTCCGAGCGCCGCACGACCACCAGCCACGTGAGCACGCCGGACAGCGCCACCAGCACGATGCTGGCCAGCGCCGCCTCCGCCAGGAACACCGCTTCGGCGTCGGCCCAGATGCGGGTGGCGAGCGTCTCGAACCCGATCGGGGCGGTGAGCAGCGTGATCGGCAGCTCCTTCATCGTCGACAGCAGCACCAGCCCGCCGCCGGCGGCGAGTCCCGGCAGCATCAGCGGCAGGTCGATCGTCACGAAGCGCCGGGTGCGGCCCGCGCCCAGCATCCGGGCCGACTCGTCCAGCCGGCGCGGCACCGACCCCACCGCCACCTGGGCGGCGCGCAGCGACTGCACCCCCAGGTGGACGACGTAGGCGAACACCAGCATCACGAAACTCTGGTAGAGACCCCAGGCCTCGGGCAGCTGCACGCTCCAGAACACCACGGCCAGGGCGACCACCAGGCCGGGCAGGGCGAAACCGGTCGCCACCAGGCCGGTGGCCACGTCCCCGGAGCGGGCCCGGTAACGGGCCGACAGGTAGGCGAGCGGGAGCAGCACCGCCACCGCCACGACCGCGGTGACGAGGCCGATGCCCACGGTGTTGACGGCCGGTTCGACCAGGTCGCCCAGGCCCGCGCCACCGGCGGCCAGGCTGCTCGTCTCGCCGGTCAGGCCCCGCCAGGCCCACAGGCCGAGCGACGCCAGGGGCCCGCCGAGCGCGACCGCCACCCACCCGACCACGAGGGCCAGCGCCGGCCAGCGCCAGCGGCCCAGCGGGACCTGGAGCGGTCGCCGGGCGCCCGCGGCCTCGACCGCGGGCCGGCGCCGGGCCAGGCTCCGCTCGCCGGCCACCACCGCGAGCGCCAGCAGCGCCAGCAGCAGGCTGAGCGCCACGGCCCGGTCCCGGTCCAGGACCCGGTTGGTGTAGATGACCCGGGTCAGCGTGTCGTAGCGCAGCAGCACGACGACCCCGAAGTCGCTGAGCGCGTACAGGAACACCAGCAGCGACCCCGCCCCCACCGCGCCCCGGATCTGAGGCCACACGACGGTGGCGAACACGGCCACCGGCCGGCGACCAAGCAGGCGGGCGCTCTCCTCCAGCGACGGCGGCAGCGCCAGCAGGCGGGCGCTCACCGGCAGCAGCACGTAGGGGGCGGTGAACAGCGTCAGCACCATCCACGCGCCGGCGAAGCCCTCGGGCCGGGACGGGGTCACGCCCACCCAGCCGAGTGGTCCGTCGAGCAGCCCGCCGGGGGCGACCGCCGCCAGCAGCGCCAGCGCCCCCACGAATGACGGGAACACCAGCGGCAGGGCGGCCAGCACCGCCCACAGTCGGCGCAGGGGCAGGTCGGTGCGGGTGGTCAGCCAGGCCAGCGCGGTGCCGACCACCGCGGTCGACGCCGCGGTGACGGTCGCCAGGACGAGCGTGTTGCGCAACGGGACGAGCGTGGCGTCGGACGTGAACAGCTCGCCGAGGGACTCGTCGCCGGTGAAGCTCCGCCAGGCCAGGTAGCCGAGCGGGGCCGCGAACAGCAGGCCGACCGCCGCGCACACGACCCGCAGCGCGACGGGGGCCGGCATCGCCGGCTCCTGCGCCGGCACGGGCGCCGGGGGTGCGCCCGGGGGGACCGCCGTCAGCTCATCGGTTGAGGCCACTCTCGTCGATCATCTCGGTCGTACGTTCCAGGCCGCCGCCCAGCTCGTCGAGGTCGACCCGCGTCTTGGCGATCTCGTCGAACGGGGGCAGCGCGGGGTTGACCGTAGCCCCGGCCACGAGGGGGTACTCGAACGTCTCCTCGCTGAAGAACGCCTGGGCCTGGTCGCCGAGCAGGAACTCGATGAGCTGGTGGGCCTCGTCCTCGAGGTCGGAGCCAGCCACCACCGAGGCCCCGGTGACCAGCAGCGTGGACCCCAGGTCGCCGTCGGGGAAGTAGTGGTTCTCGAGCGGCAGGTCCGGGTCCTCGGACTTGGCCCGGAAGGCGTAGTAGTGGTTGACCAGGCCCATCGGGACCTCGCCCCGGCCCACCGCCTCGACGATCGCGGTGTTGTCGCTGAACGTGGGCGGGTCGCCGGCGGCCATGCCCTCGAGCCAGGCGGCCGCCTCGTCGTCGCCGAGCTGGTCGCGCAGCACGGTCACGAAGTCCTGGAACGAGCCGTTGGTCGGGGCCAGCGCCACCTGCCCGGCGAACTGCGGCTCGGTCAGGTCGAGCACGGAATCGGGCAGCTCGGACGCGTCGACGAGGTCGGTGTTGTAGACGAGGGTGCGGACCCGGCCCGACATCCCGACCCAGCCGTTGTCGTCCGCGGCATCGCCCTCGGGGACCAGGTCGACCACGTCGTCGGGCAGGGGCTCCAGGCGCCCGGCGGCGTCGAGATAGCCGACCGCGCCGGGGCTCTGGGAGATGAACACGTCGGCCGGGGTGGCGTCGCCCTCCTCGTCGATGAGCAGGGCGAGGTTGGCGGAGTCGTCGTAGCGGACGTCGATGCCGATGCCGCTCTCCTCGGCGAAGTCCTCCAGCAGCGGGCCGACGAGATTCTCCGTGCGCCCGCTGTAGACGACGAGCCGGTCCTCGTCCGAGCCGCAGCCGGCGAGCGCCGTCGCCCCCAGGGTCAGGCAGGCCAGGCTGCCGACCACCACGTGTCTGCCCTTCATGGAGGCGCAGACTAGCCATGCCACCCTCGCGGAGTGAAGAATGCCTAACAATGTCTTTCCCGGTGGTCATGCTGCTCCCCGCCCACGATGAGGAGTCCACGGTGGCCGACGTCGTCCGCGCGGCCCCCGACCAGGTCGACGGCCATCCCGTGCGTGTGCTGGTGGTCGACGACGGCTCGACGGACGGCACCGCCGCCGCGGCCCGGGCCGCGGGCGCGACGGTCCTCTCGCTCGGCGCCAACCACGGCCTCGGGGCGGCCGTGCGGGCGGGGCTGGTCTGGGCCGTGACCCAGGGCGCCGTCGCGGTCGCGTTCCTCGACGCCGACGGCGAGTACGCCCCCGAGGAGCTGGGCACAATGGTGGCCCCCATCCTGGCCGGGCAGGCCGACTACGTGGTCGGCTCCCGGTTCGCCGGGCAGCCGCGGCGCATGCTCCCCCACCGCTGGCTGGGCAACCGCGTGCTGACCACCTGGGTCCGGCTGCTGGTGCGGCGCTGGGGCGTCCGGGACCTGACCGACGGCCAGTCCGGCTACCGGGCCCTGTCGGCCGAGGCGGCCGCTGCCGCCGAGATCGTCCACGACTTCAACTACGCCCAGGTGCTCACGCTCGACCTGCTCGGCAAGGGGTTCCGCTACGCCGAGGTGCCGATCTCGTACCGCTTCCGGCGCCACGGGCGGTCCTTCGTCCGGCTGGTGCCGTACCTCCGCCAGGTCGTGCCGGCGGTGCGGGCCGAGCTCCGCTCGGCCGCCTGAGCCGCCCCGTCAGTCCTCGACCACGAAGCAGCGGAACCCGTCGCGGGCGGCCTCCCAGCGCCGCCGGTCGAGGGTGCCGTCCGTCCCGAGCGCGCCGGCCGCGGCCCAGCCCATCGCCAGGGCGTGATGGGTGTTGTCGGGCGTGAACAGGCCCTGGCGGCCGAACGTGACCAGGCCCTCGAGCCCCGACGCCCATGTCTCCAGGGCGGCCAGGTCGGCGGCGAACCCCGGCCGGTACACCGGGTACACGCGGGGCAGGCGCCGGCTCTCGACCGCCGCCGGGCGCGGCTCGGGCAGCCCCAGGGCGGCCAGCTCACCGGCGAGGCGGGCGGCGAGGTCCTCGTCGGAGGACCGCCACAGCTCGTCGCCCTTCCAGCAGGCGATCTCGGCACACAGCACCGTGCGGTCGGCCGGCTCCCCGGGGTCGTCCCGGTAGTTGCGGGGCTCGGACACCCGGGCGGCCACGACCTCCGGGCCGGGGAAGTAGTGGGCGTCGAACTCGGTCCACTGCCGCCGGTCGACGACCACGTATAGCAGGACCATGGCCCGGTGGCGCAGCCGGCCGGCCGCCGCCAGCGCGTCGTCCGGCGGTGGCGGGTCGACGGCCCGGGCCAGCGCCGGCAGCGGGGCGGTCGACCACACCTGGTCGGCGTCGAGGGTGGCGCCGCCGTCCAGCGTCAGCGACCAGCAGCCGTCGCACCGGGCGAGGGACGTGAGCCCGCGGCCGAGCCGGAGGTCGGCGCCCGCGTCCACGGCCGCGCCGGCCAGCGCCTCGGCTATCGCGCCGAACCCCCGGCGCGGGTACAGGAACACCCGCCCCTCGGGACGGGCCCCGCGGGCCAGGCGGCGGGCGATGTCGGCCGGCGACGAGGCGCTCACCCGGCGGCGGGCCAGCTCGCCGGCCAGGTCGTCTGGGTCGGCGTCCCACAGCTTGCGGGCGTACGGCCCGTAGAAGTGATCGAGGACCGCGGGTCCGAGCCCGGCCCGGACCACCTCGCCGAACGTGTCGGCGCGGGGCCGGCGCAGCGGACCGGTGGCGGCGTCGACCGCGGCCCGGGCCGCGAAGCCCCGGGGTGTCCGGCGCAGCAGGTCGCCCGTGCGCAGCGGGAAGGCCAGCCACCGGTCGAGCAGCCGGATGCGGCCGTGTCGCGGGCGGGTCTGCAGGTCGTCGCCGAGCAGGTCCCGTAGCGCGTCCAGGATCGGGGCGGGAGTCGCCGGGTGCAGCCGGTGGCTGCCGTGGTCGACCCGCAGGCCGGCGACCTCGAACGACCCCGCCATGCCGCCCACCGCGCCCGACCGCTCCAGGACGACGACCTCGTGCCCGGCCGCCGCGGCCTGCCAGGCCGCTGCGAGGCCCGCGGGCCCCGCCCCGACGACCGCGATCACGCCGAGGTGGGGACCGGTTCGGCCGGGGACGACGCCACCCCGTGGCTCCCGACGTCGGTGTCGGCGCTGGGGTCACCGCCGGCGGCGTAGGCGATGGCCGGCGGCCCGGCGTAGGCCACGGTCACGCGGTCGCCCCGGGCGAAGCGGGGAGCCGACCCGGCCCGGGCCCGGAGCGGCTCGCCGCCTTCCGGCCGCACCAGGTACACGGTGTCGTGCCCGTAGAACTCGCACAGCTCGACCGTGGCGGGGGCGCCGGCCCCGGCCGGCGGCAGCAGCCGAAGCTCCTCGGGCCGCAGGACGACCTCGACGTCGCCCCGGACCGGGGCCTCGAGCGCCACCTCGCCCACCGGCGTGGCGGCGGAGTCGCCGTCGGCCGTCCCCGGGACCAGGTTGGCGTCGCCGACGAACGTGGCCACCCAGCGGCTGGCCGGCCGGGAATAGAGCACGGACGGCGGCGCCTGCTGCACGATCCGGCCGCCGTGCATCACCGCCACCTCGTCGCCCAGCACGAACGCCTCCTCCTGGTCGTGGGTGACGAAAACCGTCGTCACCCCGAGCGAGGCCAGCAGCTGGTGCACCTCGGTGCGGACCTGGACCCGCAGCGCGGTGTCGAGGTTGGAGAACGGCTCGTCGAGCAGCAGTACGCCCGGCGCCGGCGCCAGCGCCCGGGCCAGCGCCACCCGCTGCTGCTGGCCGCCGGACAGCGTGCCGGGGCTGCGGTCGCCCAGTCCGTCCAGGCCGACCAGCGCCAGCGCCTCGGCCACGCGGGGCCCCTTGCGCTCCGCGCGGGGCAGGCCGTAGCCGACGTTCTGGGCCACGGTCAGGTGCGGGAACAGTGCCCAGTCCTGGAACACCATGCCCACCCGCCGGTGCTCCGGCGGCACGTGGGCGCCCGGGCCGGACACCTGGCGGTCGCCGATGCGCACCTCGCCGGCGGCCAGCCGCTCCAGGCCGGCGATCGCGCGCAGCAGGGTCGTCTTGCCGCAGCCGCTGGGACCCAGGAGCGCCACGACCGCGCCCGGCGCGACCCGCAGGTCGACCTCCCGGAGCACGGGCAGGGCGCCGAAGCTCTTGACGGCGCCGGCGACGGTGATGGGGGCGGACGCGTTCATCTCACCTGACACCGTATCTGCACCGTCCCCAACAGGGCACGGGCGAGTTCGGCGGCTCAGGTCAGGGGGTCGGGCAGGGGCCGGGCGTGGACGATCGACAGTCGCTTGGTGGCCCGGGTCAGCGCCACGTACAGAGCGCGCAGGCCCTGGGCCTCCTCCTCGACGATGGCGGTCGGCTCGACGACCACGGCCGCGTCCAGCTCCAGGCCCTTGACCAGGCTCACCGGCACCAGCGTCACCCGGGACTCGAGCCCGTTGCGGGCGGCACGGCCGAACTCGACGCCGGCCGACTCCAGGGCCGCGGCCACCCCCTCGACCAGCGTGTCCGGTGCGATGATCGCCACGCTTCCGGGGTCGACCGTGTTGCGCTCCTCCACCGCCACCTCGGCGACCCGGGCGGCCAGCTCGCCTGCCTCGACCGGAACGATCCGGGGCGGGTCGCCGGCCTGGCGGACCGAGCTGGGCGGGCGCAGGTCGGGCTCCGCCACCGCCAGCACCTTGGCCGCCAGCTCCATGGTCGGCCCGGGGATGCGGTAGCCGATCGACAGCTCCGCCCGCTGGGCGGGCCGCTTGTGCGGGAGGTGCTCCAGGATCTGCTCCCAGTTGCGGTGGGCCCACACGCCGGTGGCCTGGGCGATGTCGCCCACCACGGTCATCGACCCGCTGAGCGAGCGGCGGTCGAGCATCCGCAGCTGCATGGGCGACAGGTCCTGGGCCTCGTCGACGACGATGTGGCCGTACGTGCGGATCTCGTCGGGGTCGCTGCCGTTCACCCGGCGCCGGCGGGCCTTGGGGCCGAGCAGGGCCCGGGCCTCGTCGAGCAGCGGGACGTCGTCGTGGGTCCAGATGACGGCCTCGACGTCGTCCTGCCGGGGGCGCAGCAGCGCAGCCCGCTCGTCCTCGGTCAGGTGCTTGCCCGCGGCCAGGTCGACGAGCGCCTTGGACCCGAATAGGTCGTGGAGCAGCTGGGCGGGGGTGAGCACCGGCCACATGCGCTCGAGCGCCTCGCGGACCTGGGGGGTGAGCCGGGCCCGCTCCCGTACCTCCTCCGGCGTCGTCGGCACCCGGCTGACGTCGGCCAGCGCCGCGAACAGCTGGGACTCGACGAAGCGCCGGCCGGCGTTGTGGAGCCGGAAGCGGCGCCGGGCGTCGGCCACGATCTCGGCCGTGCGCTCGACCGGCAGGACCAGGGTCTGAACGCCGTAGGGGACCCGCAGCGGCTGGCGCAGCGGGCGCTCACGGTCGCGGACGGCCTTGGCCACCACCTTGGACATGCGGGCGTCGCCCTTGATGCGGGCGGTGGCGGGGCGGTCGCGGCCGGACACCCGGACGTGGTCGACCAGGTCGGCCAGCACGGCCAGCTCGACCCCGGCCTCGCCGAGGCTGGGTAGGACCCGTTCGATGTAGCCGAGGAACAACCGGTTGGGGCCCGCGACCAGCACCCCCTGACCTTCGAGGGGGAACCGGTGGGTGTAGAGCAGGTAGGCCGCCCGGTGGAGAGCGACGACGGTCTTGCCTGTGCCGGGGCCGCCCTGGACGACCAGCACGCCCGGCAGCGGCGAGCGGATGACCTCGTCCTGCTCGCCCTGGATGGTGGCGACGATGTCGCCCAGCCGGCCGGTGCGGGCCTCCTCCAGGGCGGCGATCAGCGTGCCCTGGCCCCGGACCTTGGTGCCGTCGTCGTCGATGATGGCCAGGTCACCGCCCAGCAGCTCGGCCCCCTCGCCGAACAGCTCGTCCTCGATGCCGAGCAGCTTGCGGCCCCGGGTGGCGAAGTGGCGGCGCCGCACCAGGCCCATCGGCGCCCGGCCGGTGGCGCGGTAGAACGGCTCGGCCACGGGGGCCCGCCAGTCGACGACCAGCGGCTCCTGGGACTCGTCGGCCACCGCGATGCGGCCGATGTAGTAGCTGTCGCCACCCTCGGCCCGGGCCTGGTCGATGCGGCCGAAGACCAGGCTGGCATCCCCGAGGTTCAGGTAGTCGAGGCGAGCGGCGATGTTCTCCTCGATCATCTCCCGCTCCCAGCGGGCCTGCTCGGTGCCACCCCGCCCCACCTCCACCATGGACCGCAGCCGGGTCGCCGACTGGCGTGCGCGCTCCAGGGAGTCGTACGCCCGGTCGATGTACGCCTGCTCGGCGGCCAGGTCGGGGTGAGTGGCCAATCGCTCCTCCTGGGGCGAGGAACGGACCATGCTACCTGCTGAACGGCCTCCGGGCCGCCTTTCAGCCGTCGGACACGTCGAAGTCGAAGACCGAGTGGGCCTCGTGCAGGTCGTGGCCGTCGATCACGCCGTCGCCGGTGAGGTCGAGGTCGGTATCGGAGGCCACATCCGACGGATCGGCGTCGAAAGGCGAGGGGCCAGCCAGGCCGTCGGCGGGGTCGTCCTCGCCCAGGAGGGCGTCCCGCAGCTCGTCGATCAGGTAGCCCACGCCCTCCAGCGGGTCGTTCTCGTGGCCCTCCAGCTCGAGGTCGCCGCTGTCGGCGGGCACGGTGTCCTCGGTCTCGAGGATCGTCGTGTCCTCGCCCGGGACGAGGACGCCGCCGTCGTCCTCCCCCACCGGCTCGGTGGAGCCGTCGCCGAAGCCGCCGTCCTCCTCGAAGACGTCCTCACCGTCCTCGCCGTAGGTGTCGTCGCCGTCGGTGTCGTCGCTGTCGGTGTCGTCGAAGACGTCCTCGTCGTAGGCGTCGTCGCCGAAGGGCTCGGCGCTGCTGACGTCGCTCCGGCCGTCCGCCAGGGAGCCGTCGGCGCCCGGCTCGGGGCTGTCGTTCTCGTCGGGACGCATGCCGCCATCCTGCGGGGCGCGCACCGCCCGTGTCGACGGGGGTGTTCCCCCTCCTGGCATGGGGGCCCTGGGGGTCGGGGGGTTAGCGTGGCCGCGATGGCACCGCCGCTCGACGCCCCGTTCCTGCTGGCGTGCCGCAACCGGCCGGCCTCCCGGGTGCCGGTGTGGTTCATGCGCCAGGCGGGCCGGTCGCTGCCCGAGTACCGGCGGATCCGGGGTACCGGCAGCATCCTCGACGCCGTCAAGGATCCGGGGCTCGCCACCGAGATCACGCTTCAGCCGGTCCGGCGCTACGGCGTGGACGCCGCCATCCTCTACAGCGACATCGTGGTGCCGGTGGCGGCCGTCGGGTTCGGGGTCGAGATCGAGTCCGGGGTGGGGCCGGTGGTGGCCGAGCCGTTCCGGACCGCCGCCGACCTCGACCGCCTGCGCCCCCTGGACCCCGACACCGACTGCCCCTACGTCCAGCAGACCGTGCGGTCGCTCGTCGGCGAGCTGGGGGACGTGCCGCTCATCGGCTTCGCCGGGGCCCCGTTCACCGTGGCCAGCTACCTGGTGGAGGGCGGGCCGTCCCGCACGCTGGGCAGGACCAAGGCGCTCATGCTGGGCGACCCCGACCTGTGGTCCCGGCTGATGGACCGCCTGGCCGACATGGCCATCACGTCGCTGCGGGCGCAGGTGGCCGCGGGCGTGTCGGCCGTGCAGCTGTTCGACAGCTGGGCCGGGACACTGTCGCCCGGGATGTACGAGCGCCACGTGCTGCCGGCCAGCGCCAAGGTGTTCGCGGGCGTGGCCGACCTGGACGTCCCCGGGATCCACTTCGGGGTGACCACCGGCGAGCTGCTCGAGCTGCTGGCCAAGGCCGGCGCCTCTGTCGTGGGGATCGACTGGCGGGTGCCGATCGACGAGGCCCGCCGGCGCCTCGGCCCCGACGTGGCCGTGCAGGGCAACCTCGACCCGGCCGTGTGCCTGGCGCCCTGGCCGGCGGTGACCGACGCCACCCAGGACGTACTGCGGCGCAACGGCGGCCGGCCGGGCCACATCTTCAACCTGGGCCACGGGGTCCTGCCCGAGACCGACCCGGAGATCCTGGAGAGCGTCGTCGAGCTCGTCCACATGTGGGGCGAAGAGCGGTGACCGCCGGCCTCGTGGTGATGGCCTACGGGACGCCTCGCTCCCCGGGCGACATCGAGGCCTATTACACCCACATCCGCCGGGGCCGGCCGCCGGCACCGGAGCAGCTGGCCGAGCTGACCGCCCGCTACCGGGCCATCGGCGGCACGTCACCGCTCGCCGAGCGGACCCGGGCGCAGGTCGACGGGATCGCCGCCGCGCTGGAGTCCGCCGAGCCCGGCCGGTGGCGGGTGGCGCTCGGCAACAAGCACGCCGCCCCGTTCGTCGAGGACGCGGTCGCCGAGGTCGTGGCCGCGGGGGCCGAGCGGGTCGTCGGCCTGGTGCTGGCGCCGCACTACTCCCGGGGGTCGGTCGGGGAGTACCACGTCAGGGCGGGCGCCGCCGCGGCCGAGCGGCGCGCCGATTACGCCCCGGTCGAACGCTGGCACGACGAGCCCGCCTGGCTCGACGCGCAGGCCGCGCGGGTCCGGGACGCCCTCGGCCGTCTGCCGGAGGGCACGAGGGTTCTGTTCACGGCCCACTCCCTGCCCGAGCGGGTGCTGGCGGGGGACCTCTACGTCGACGAGCTGCGGGCCTCGGCGGACGCGATCGCAGGCCGGGTCGGGCTGGAGGACTGGACCGGGTGGGCGTTGGCCTGGCAGTCGGCCGGCCGGACGCCCGAGCCGTGGCGGGGCCCCGACATCCTGGACGTGATCCGGGAGGGCGCCACCGGCCGGGCCGGCGGCATGCTGGTGTGCCCGCAGGGGTTCGTGTCCGACCACCTGGAGGTGCTCTACGACCTGGACGTCGAGGCGGCCAAGGTGGCGGCCGAGGCCGGGCTGGCGTTCGCCCGCACGGCCTCGATCAACGACGACGCCGCGGTCATGGGCGCACTCGCCGCCCGGGTGCGGCGCACGTGAGAGAGCGCGTCGACCTCGCTGTCGTCGGCGGCGGGATCAGCGGCCTGGCCGCCGCCTGGGAGGCCCGGCACCGGGGAGCGAGCGTGGTGGTCCTGGATGCCGGGGACCGGCCCGGCGGCTCGCTGCGGACCTCGCCGGTGGCGGGCGTGCCGGTCGACGAGGCGGCCGACGCCTTCCTGGCCCGAGTGCCGGAGGCTGTGGGACTGTGCGAGGAGTTGGGTCTGGGCACCGAGCTGGTGTCCCCCGCCACGGGTTCGGCGTACGTGTGGTGGGACGGGGCGCTGCGGCGGCTGCCCGCCGAACAGCTGCTGGGCGTGCCCACCGACCTGGACGCGGCCGCGGCGACCGGCCTGCTGTCACCGGCGGGGGTCGAGCGGGCCCGGCAGGACCTGACCCTGCCCGACGACCGCATCGCCGGCGACGAGAGCGTCGGCGGCCTGGTGCGCCGCCGGCTGGGCGACGAGGTGGCCGACCGGCTGGTCGGCCCGCTGGTGGGGTCGATCTACGCCGGCGACGTCGACCGGCTGTCGCTGGACGTGAGCGCCGCCCAGCTGGCCGCGGCCCGGGACCTCGACCCGGCCGACCCCAGCCTGGTCCGGGCGGCGGCGACGCTGCGGACCCAGGCCGCCGACACCGGGCGGCCGGTGTTCCTGGCCCCCGCGGGCGGGATGGGCCGGCTGGTCGGCGCGCTGGTGGACGCGCTCGGCGACGCCGTGGTCCCCGGGACACCCGTGGGGGCGGTGGAGCCCGAGGGCCCCGGCTGGCGGCTGGTGCCCGAGCGGGGCGGCCCCGACGTGATCGCCGACGCGGTGGTGCTCGCGGCGCCCGCCTACGCCGTTGCCCCGCTGCTGGCCTCGCTGGCGCCCGACGCCGCGGCGTTCCTGGCCGGGATCGACACCGCGTCGGTGGCGCTCGTGACCGTCGCCGTCCCCGCCGCCGGGATCGATGGCGGGCTGGACGGCTCCGGCTTCCTCGTTCCCCGCACGGCGGGGCTGCTGCTCACCGCCTGCTCGTGGGTGACCAGCAAGTGGCCGCAGCTGGCCACCGACCCGTCGACCGCGCTCCTGCGGGCGTCGGTCGGCCGCGACGGGGACGATCGGGCGGTCACGCTGGACGACGAGGCGCTGGTGTCCGGGATCCTCGACGACCTGGCCACGACGATGGGCGTGAAGGCGCCGCCCACCGAGGTCCGGATCAGCCGCTGGCCCCGGTCGTTCCCGCAGCCCCGGCCCGGCCACCTCGACGCCGTCGCCGCGGCCGAGGCGGCGGTCGCGGCCCGCTCCCCCCGCCTGGCGCTGGCGGGCGCGTGGTCCCGCGGCGTGGGCGTCCCCGCCTGCATCCGGGGCGCCCGGGCGGCGGCGGCCCGCACCCTCGCGGGTGGTACAACCGCGGGATGACCACGACGGTGCGGCGCCGGGCCTCGCTCTCCGCCGTCGCCGTACTGCTGGCCGCCGCCCTCGGCCTCACCGGCTGGGCGCTCCGCCCCGAGGACGACCGGGCCGCGCCCGAGCCCGTCTTTGTCGACCAGCCGGTCCCGTCCACCACCGCCCCGGCGGCCAGCGCGACGACCCTCGCGCCCGCGCCGGCGACCGCGCCGCTGCCGGTCCCCGAGGACGCCCCCGCCGACGCCCGCGCCCCGACCCCCGAGGTGGTCCACGGCGCGCTGGAGCTGCCCACGCTCGGGGTGTCCGAGCCGCTCGGCGAGGGCGTCACGCTCACCGCCATCGACCGCGGCCCCAGCCACTGGCCCGGGACGGCCATGCCCGGCCAGCCCGGCAACGTGGTCGTGGCCGGCCACCGCACCACCCACAGCCGGCCGTTCTACGACCTCGACCTGCTCGCCCCGGGCGACCCGCTGGTGTTCCGGATGAACGACGGGACCGCCTGGACCTACGAGGTGACCGGAACCGAGATCGTCGGCCCCGACGCCATGCACGTCGTCGACCAGCGCCCCGAGCACACGGCCACGCTGTTCGCCTGCCACCCCAAGGGATCGGCCGCCCAGCGCATCGTCGTTCACTTCCGGTTGGTGAGCGCTACCTGAGGGTGCGCTGCAAAGCAGCAGGAGCGGGCAACACGTCCGTTGGGGTATCGCGCGCCGGGCGCGCGATCATCGGCGTCGTCATGCGCCGCTTCGCCATCCCCGCCGCGTGCCTGGTCACCGGCGTGCTGCTCGCCGCCGCCCTCCCGCCCTGGGGGTGGTGGCCGCTCGCGTTCGCAGGCGTCGCCGCGCTCGACCGCCTGATCGCCGACCAGCCGCGGGCGTCCCGCTGGCGGCGGGGGACCCTGGTCGGCGTGGGCCTCTACGTCCCGTCACTGGCGTGGATGACGGAGATGACCATCCCCGGCTACGCGATCGCCACCGTCGCCTACGCCGCCCTGCTGGGCGTGGCCATGATGCTCGTGCCGGCGTCCGCCCCCGGCCGCTGGCTGGCGCTGCCGGGCGCCATCGCCCTGACCGAGCTGCTGCGCTGGTCGTGGCCGTTCGGGGGCGTCCCGCTGTCGAGCCTGGCCGTCGGCCAGGTGGACAGCCCGCTGGCGCCGGTGCTGCGGGTGGGCGGCGCCCTGCTGCTCGTCGAGATCACCGTGATCGCCGGGGTGGCACTGGCGGCCGCGCTGCGGCGCCGGTGGCTGGCCACCGGCGTGGCCGCCGCGGTGGTGCTGGCGGCCGTGGGCCTGGCGGCCGTCGCGCCCCGGGGTCACGAGGTCGCCACGCTGAGGGTGGCACTGGTGCAGGGCGGCGGCCCCCAGGGGACCCGGGCCTGGAACACGGACGAGCGCAAGGTCTTCGAGCGCCACCTGGAGGCCAGCCAGGCCGTCGACACGCCGGTCGACCTGGTGCTGTGGCCGGAGGACATCGTCGACGTGGACACCCTCGACACCGCGGTCGAGGGTGAGGAGCTGGCCGACCTCGCCCGCCGGCTGGACGCCACGCTCGTCGCCGGCGTGGTGGAGGACGCGGGCGAGGACCACTTCCTCAACGCGTCGGTCGCCTACGACGGCGCCGGGGAGATCGTCGACCGCTACGACAAGGTCCACCGGGTGCCGTTCGGCGAGTACGTCCCGCTGCGCACCCTGCTGGAGCCGTTCGGCGGTGAGTCGCTGACCTCCCGGGATGCCGTCGTCGGCGAGCAGCCGGCCGTGCTCGACACCCCGGCCGGGCGCCTGTCGGTGGCGATCTCGTGGGAGATCTTCTTCGGCGACCGGGTCAGGGAGGGCGTCGAGCGGGGCGGCGAGGTCGTGCTCAACCCCACCAACGGGTCCTCGTTCTCGGGGACGCTGGTCCAGACCCAGCAGGTGGCGTCGTCCCGCATGCGGGCGATCGAAAGCGACCGCTGGCTGCTGCAGGTGGCCCCGACCGGGTTCAGCGCGGTGATCGGGCCCGACGGCCGGGTCCACGAGCGCAGCGCCGTCAGCGAGCAGGTCGTGCTGCACGACACCGTCGGCCGACGCACCGGCACGACGCTCTACACCCGCTGGGGCCTCGCCCCGGCGCTCGCGGTGGCCGTCGCCGGGCTGGTCGCGGGCTGGCTGGTGGCCCGCCGGCGGCCCCACCCTCCGTCGTCCTACGCCTCTGATGCGCGCGGTGAGAGGCAGCAGATCGCGTAGGTCGTGGCGAATCGTTTACTGTTTCATGTCGAGGCGAGCTGGGGTGGGAGACGACATGAGCTACAGCCTGGGGGTCGACCTGGGCGCGACGACCTGTTCCGCGGCGATCCGCCGCGGACAGGACATCGAGCCCTGCGCGATCGGGGAAGTCGAGACCACCATGCCGGCGGTGGCCCTGCCGCGGAGCGACGGGTCGATGCTGGTGGGGGAGGCGGCGGACCAGCGGAGCTGGTACGAGCCGACGCTCGTGGCCCGGACGGTGACGACCCGGCTCGGCGATTCCGAGCCGATCGTCATCGACGGCCTGACCTGTGACCTCGCGTCGCTGACGGAGGCCCTGATCGGCACGGCCATCCAGCGGGCCTCCGCCCCCGGCGGGTGGCCGGGCCACCTCGTGCTCACCTACCCGCTGCGCTACGGCCCCTCGGTCGAGGAGTTGCTGGACCAGGCAGCGGCCCGGGTCACCACCGGCCCGGTCCTGCTCGTCCCCGAGCCGATCGCGGCGATGGCGAAGCTCGGCCACGACGTCGAGCTGGCCCTCGACACCACCGTGGTCGTCGTCGACTTCGGCGGGTCGAGCTTCGACGTGACGCTGGTGCGTCGCACCGCCACGGGCTTCGACCTCATCGGCGAGCCCGCCAGCATGCCCGACTTCGGCGGTGTCGACATCGACACCGCGGTGCTGGCCCACGTCGAGTCGATGATCGGCGACGTCAGCTCGTCGGTCGCCACCACCGACCACGCGGGCATGCTGGCGCTGCGCCGGCTGCGGGCCGCCTGCCGGTCGGCGAAGGAGGCTCTGTCGTCGGTCGAGGAGACCGTGATCGACGTCGACATCCCCCACGCCCAGGGCCAGGTGGCGATCACGCGGCACGACCTGGAGCGAGCCATCTTCGACCGGCTCACCGAAGCCGTCGATCTGATCGAGACCGTGGTGGCCGCCGCGGGCCTCACCCTCCAGGACGTCCACGTGGCGCTGGTGGTGGGGGGCTCGTCCCGCATCCCGCTGCTGTCCGCCCTGGTCGGCGAGCGGATGGGCCTGCCGATCGTCGCCGACCCGCTGCCCGAGCTGACGGTCGGCCTGGGCGCCGCGCTGTTCGCCGAGGAGGAGCCGGGCGAGGCGTCGCCGGTGCTGCCGGAGGCGCTGTCGTGGAGCGGCGGCGGGCTGGTCGCGGCCGTGCCGCCCGTGCCGGTGCCGGTGCCGCCGCCGGTGCCGCCACCCGAGCCATCGCCGGACGCCGAGTTCTGGGGGCCGGAGCCAGGCCCCGTGGCCGACGTGGGCGACCTCGGCAGCGACGCCGGCGCGGCCGCGGGCGAAGGCCCGTGGGCCGACGCCCGCACCTCGGTGTTCGACGAGCCGGCGGGCTCGGCGACGGGCGAGGCGCTGGCCCAGGGATTCGACCAGGACACCGGGTTCATGCCCCCGGCGACGCCCTACGGCGCGGAGCTCGTGCCCGACGGCGGCGACGATCCCTTCCGATCGCTCACGGCCAGCGACACCGACCCGTTCGGGCTCCGTTCAGGGTCCGGCGGCCGGTTGGCCCGGCGCGAGCACGAGGATGAGGAGCCCGAGGCCTACGACGAGTACGAGGAGTACGAGGAGCCGAAGCGGCGGTTCGGCGACTCGACCGACCCCCGGATGATCGTGGGGGCCATCGGAGCGGGGGTGGCCATCGTGCTGCTGGGCGGCTTCGCACTGGCTGCCGGCACAGGCGGGGGCGACGACGAGCCGACGATCGCGGTGCGCGACCCGCTGCCGACCCAGGCCACCACCACGACGCTGTCGACCTCGACCACCGCCGCGCCGACCACGACCACGACGGAGGCGCCGGTGACGACGCGGCCCACGACGACGACCACCGCCCGGCCGACGACGACTGCCGCCCCACCGCCGACCGAGCCGCCCCCGCCGCCCCCGCCGCCGCCGCCGACGACGACCGAGCCCCCGCCGACGACGACGACGTCGTCCACGACCACGACGACGTCGACCATCATTCCGAACTAGCGATCGGCACGCAGTGTGTCCTTACTCCGGGTACGACCGCGGTCGGCGCGCAGGCGGCAGGGCGCTAGCCTGAGCGCCTCATCGCAGCGCACCACCTTTCCGCGGCACGGGCGGGCGGAAGAGGCGCTCGGGCGGGGACTTGACCCGCCGGTCAGTCGAACGGAAAGGTAGCGGGAATGTACGGCGAGGATCGTCCTCTGCGCATCGCGCTGCTGGCCTACCGGGGCAAGCCCCACGTCGGTGGCCAGGGCGTCTACGTGCGGCACCTGGCCAAGGCGCTCACCGACGCCGGCCATCACGTCGAGGTCCTCGGCGGGCAGCCCTATCCGGTCCTCGACGAGCGGGTCCCGCTGGTCGAGCTGCCCAGCCTCGAGATCTACAACGACTACTTCCCGATGCGGATGCCGGGCCTGTGGGAGCTCAAGGACTGGACCGACATCGCCGAGGTGACGTCGTTCTCGTTCGGGCAGTTCCCCGAGCCCCTGGCGTTCAGCCTGCGCGCCTGGCGCCATCTGCGCCGGCGCGTCGGCGAGTTCGACCTGGTCCACGACAACCAGTGCCTCGGCTACGGGCTGCTCGCCATCCAACAGGCCGGCCTGCCCGTGCTCGCCACGGTCCACCACCCGATCACGGTCGACCGTCGGCTCGAGCTCGAGCACGCCGAGGGCTGGTACAAGCGGCTGACGCTGCGCCGCTGGTACTCGTTCACCACCATGCAGACCCGGGTGGTCCAGCGGCTGCCGCGGATCGTCACCGTGTCCGAGAACTCGTTCCGGGACATCGCCGCCGACCACGGCGTCGACCCCAACAGGATGGCGATCGTGCCGGTGGGCGTGGACGTCGACCTGTTCCGCCCGCTGCCGAACGTGGCGCCCGTCCCGGGCCGGCTCATCACCACTGCAAGCGCCGACGTGACGATGAAGGGCCTCAGCTACCTGCTGGAGGCCCTCGCCAAGCTCCGCACCGAGCGGCCGGAGACCCACCTGGTCGTCATCGGCAAGCGCAAGGCCGGCGGCCGGTCCGACGAGACCATCCGCCAGCTGGGCCTGGAGGACGCGGTCGAGTTCGTGACCGGCGTGCCCGAGGCGCGGATCATCGAGCTCTACAGCGAGGCCGAGCTGGCCGTGGTGCCATCGTTGTACGAGGGCTTCTCGCTGCCGGCCATCGAGGCCATGGCATGCGGCACGCCGCTGATCGCCACCTCCGGCGGGGCGCTCCCCGAGGTGGTGGGCGCCGACGGCGACACCGCGCTGGTCGTGCCCCCTGGCGACAGCGAGGCGCTGGCCGCCAAGCTGCGCTGGGCGCTCGGCCGAGACGACCTGCGGACTACCGTCGGCGCCCGCGGCCGCCAGCGGGTCGTCGACCAGTGGTCGTGGCGGCACACCGCGGCCAAGACCGTGGAGCAGTACCGCGTCCTGTTGGACCAGGTCGGAACGGGCTGATGCTCACGGTCGACTACGAGCGGCTAGGGCTGCGGCCGGGCGACCGGCTGCTCGACCTCGGCTGCGGGGCCGGGCGCCACGCATTCGAGTCGCTGCGCCGCGGCGCGCGGGTCATCGCGTTCGACTATGACGAGGCCGAGCTCAAGGACGTCGCCGCCATGGCCGGCGCCATGGACACGGGCGGCGACCTGAGCAAGGAGGCCCGCAGCAGCTGCGCCCGCGGCGACGCCACCGCGCTGCCGTTCACGGACGCCAGGTTCGACCGGATCATCGCCGCCGAGGTGCTGGAGCACATCTCCGACGACGCGGCCGCCATCAGCGAGCTCGTGCGGGTGCTGCGGCCCGGCGGGACGATGGCGGTCACCGTGCCGGCGTTCCTGGCCGAGCGCATCTGCTGGGCGCTATCCGACGAGTACCACGCCCCCCACGTCGAGGGGGGCCACGTCCGCATCTACACGGCCGCCGAGATGCGCACCAACCTTGTCGCCGCCGGAGTCGAGCCCTACGACTCCCACAAGGAGCACGGAATCCACGCCCCCTACTGGTGGCTGCGGTGCGCGGTCGGGCCGACCAACGACGACCACCCCCTGGTCCGGGCCTACCACCAGGCCCTGTGCTGGGACATCGGCGGCGCCCAGCCGTGGTCCCGGTTCACCCGGGCGGCCGACCGGGTGCTCACCCCGGTGATCGGCAAGAGCTACGTCGTCTACGCCCGCAAACCGGGAGCGTCGGAGGCCGCGGCGTGACGCTCGCCGACGTCCCCGGGATCGTCACCGCCGCCGACCTGCAGCGGACGGTCGACGCGGTCGCGGAGTGGCAGCTGCGATCCGGCATGGTGCCGTGGTTCCCCGGCGGGCACGCCGACCCGTGGAACCACGTCGAGGCGGCCATGGCGCTCACGCTCGGCGACCGCCACGCCGAGGCCGAACGCGCCTTCCAGTGGCTCGTCGACATCCAGCGGCCCGACGGCTCGTGGCACCAGTACTACCTGGCCGACCGGGTCGAGCAGGACAGGCTCGACGCCAACGTCATCGCCTACGTGGCCACCGGTGTGTGGCACCGCTGGCTGTGCACGGGAGACC
>DASRJM010000113.1:0-10427 GCA_035649475.1 Acidimicrobiales bacterium | reverse complement strand
CGCCATCACCTTCACGTTCGGGTTCGCATCCGCCAACACCTTCGTGATCGCCGCCGTCAACGTCGTCTTCCCATGGTCAATATGACCCATGGTGCCGATGTTCAAATGCGGCTTCGTCCGCTCGAACTTTTCCTTGGCCATCGTCGGCGATCTCCTGGTTTCGCGAGGTGATGGAGTAGCGGCGGCCGGACTCGAACCGGCGACAACTCGATTATGAGCCGAGTGCTCTAACCAACTGAGCTACGCCGCCAAGGGTGGGCTGGGTGGTCTGACGCGCGACAAGCGCGGCGACGCCGCGATTCTCATGCGAGCCCCCTGTCGGAATCGAACCGACGACACCAGCCTTACCATGGCTGTGCTCTGCCGACTGAGCTAAGGGGGCGGCTCTGGCTACCCAGGGTCGGACAGCGTATCGCCGGCAGGCCGCGACCGGCCAACCAACCAGCCCGGGCACCGCACCGTAACGGCCGGCGAACGGCGGGGAAACCGTCGGCGAGGCCCTCGACGGCCCGAGCGCTCCGGATCCGCCACGGAGAGTGGTGCTGTCGCCTGTTCGCGACACGTTCGTAAAGAAAATGCTCAAGTCCGTGACGGAACGCGCCGATACATCCCCCGTGCTGGTGGAACGCCTGATTGTCGAGGGCGACGGCGAAGCCGCGTCCGTTGACTTCCATCCGCGGCTGACCGTGCTGGGCGGAATGCCGGGTGACGCACGTGGGGCCTTCGGCTCCCTGCTCTCCGGGGCCCTCCATGGAACGGTGCGCGGGGTTCACCTCGAGGTGGTAGACGACTCGGGGCGGCGCCTGGTGGTGCTGCGCCCGTCGTCGGGCCCCCACCGGGTCATCGACGTGGCCACAGCGGCCGACGTCACGGCCCAGCACCGGGGCTTCGACGGCCGGGTCGACCTGCTGTCCAGCCAGTACGGCAGGTCGACGGTGACCCGCATCACCGCCGCCGACCTCCGCAACCGCACGCCCCGCAACGACGCCGTGCGGGCCCTGTCCGCCGTCGACCAGGTCGCCCTGTGGGGTGCGGCCGACGAGTTGCTGGGCCGGGGTTCCGGGCGGGGCGACGCCGCCGCCACCTGGCGGTCCCTCGCCGGCGACACCGACGTCCACTGGGCGATGGACCACCGCACCGAGATCCAGGCGGCCGCCCGCCTGCGCCAGCACATCGCGGCGCTGCGCTCGCTGTCGTCGAGCGCTCCCGACCTGTCCGACGACGACGCCGTGGCGCTCGCCCAGGGCATCGTGTCGCAGCTCACCGCGGCGACCAACTCGGCCGGCAGCCGGCCCCCGGTCCTGCTGGACGAGACGTTCGACCAGCTCGAGCCGGCGGTCGTCCCGCTGCTGCTCGAGCTGCTGCCCGGGCTGGTCGGCGACCTCCAGGTGATCCTGCTCACCGAGGACGAGGCCATCGCCAGCTGGGCCCGGCTCGAGGCCCTCGCCGGGGAGCTCGCCCTCGTCGAGCCGGCCCTCGCCGCCGACTGAGCAGGCCTGATCCCCCTCCGGGGGGACCATCTAGCGTGACGCCCGTGGTCACTCCCGTGACGTTGCGACTCGCGCGCCTCGACGACGCCGAGGCGATCCGGCGGATCTACAACGCCGAGGTCCTGACCTCGACGGTCACGTTCGACATCGCCCCCCGGTCCCTGGATGAGCAGCGGCGCTACCTCGGCGACCGCAGCGGTGCCCACGCCGTCGTCGTCGCCACCGAGGGCGGGGCCGTCGTGGGCTACGGCGCCCTGTCGCCGTGGCGGTCCAAGCCCGCGTACGCGACCAGCGTCGAGGACTCGGTGTACGTCCACCGCGACCACCAGGGCCGCGGCATCGGGCGTACGCTGCTCACCGAGCTGCTGGCGGTCGCCACCGCCCACGGCTTCCACGCCGTCTTCGCCCGCATCGTCGGCCACCACGAGGGCTCGATCCGCCTCCACGAGGCGCTCGGCTTCGAGGTCGTGGGCACCGAGCGGGAGGTCGGCCGCAAGTTCGGCCGCTGGCTCGACGTGGTGGTGATGGAGACGATCCTGCGCAACCCGGCGGCGCCACGGCTGTTGCGCTGACGCGCTGCGATGTCGCTCCCGCTGGACCGCGCGCGGCCGGCTACCCCACCAGCGCCCCCAGGTCCCCGGCCGGGCGGCCCAGGGCGTCCGCGACCGCCAGGTTGACCACCTGGCCACCGGCGGTGTTGACGCCGAGGGCGAGGGCCTCGTCGGCCCGGACGGCCTCGCGGACGCCCAGACGGGCCAGCTCCGCGATGTAGGGCAGGGTCACGTTGGTCAGCGCGTAGGTCGACGTGTTCGGCACGGCGCCCGGCATGTTGCCGACGGCGTAGTGCAGGACCCCGTGGCGGACGTAGACCGGATCCTCGTGCGTCGTCTCGTGCGAGGTCTCGACGCAGCCGCCCTGGTCGATGGCGATGTCGACCACGACCGCGCCCGGCTTCATCGTGCGCACCATGTCCTCGGTGACAAGCACCGGCGCCCGGCCGCCGGGGACCAGCACGGCGCCGATGACGAGATCGGCGCCGGCCACCACCCGCTCGACCGTGCCCCGGTTGGACGCCAGCGTGGTGATGCGCCCCATCTGGATCTGGTCGACGTGGCGCAGCCGGTCCACGTTCTTGTCCAGCAGGTTGACCTCGGCCTCCAGCCCGGCCGCCATCCAGGCCGCGTTCAGCCCGACGTTGCCGGCGCCGAGCACGACCACCCGCGCCGGCTGCACGCCGGGCGCCCCGCCGAGCAGCACGCCACGGCCGCCGTTGTGGCGCTCCAGGTAGTGGGCGCCGATCTGGGCGGCCATGCGGCCGGCCACCTCGCTCATCGGGGCGAGCAGCGGCAACGAGCCGTCTTCCAGCTGGACGGTCTCGTAGGCGATGCCGGTCATGCCCCGCTCGACCAGGGCGTCGCCGACCTCCGGGTACGCGGCCAGGTGCAGGAACGTGAAGAC
This sequence comes from Acidimicrobiales bacterium, assembly GCA_035649475.1. Classification (GTDB taxonomy): domain Bacteria; phylum Actinomycetota; class Acidimicrobiia; order Acidimicrobiales; family VFJN01; genus ZC4RG19. The sequence goes on along the minus strand of DASRJM010000113.1, from coordinate 7,479 downwards.
CGTGAGGTCGGGTCGGAAGTGCTCGAACTCGTGGAGCTGGGGCTCCTTGACCTTGCAGATCAGGTCGGCCCGCCCCCACACCTCGGCAGCGTCCTTGACCACCTCGGCGCCCGCGCGGGTGTAGTCGTCGTCGGTGAGGCTGGACCCGGCGCCGGCGCCGGCCTCCACCAGGACGGGCACGCCCTGGGAGGCGAGCTCCCGCACGCCGTCCGGGGTGAGGGCGACCCGGAACTCGTCGACCTTGGTCTCCGCGGGCACGCCCACCAGCAGGGGTGTCGGTCGGTGCATGGGCCTAGGTGTATCCGATCGGCGGGGGCCGGGCGCGCCGGAGAGCCCGCGGGCCGGAGGGGACGGCCGCACGGCGCTCCTGCGTCGTCACGCGGTCGGGTGCAGATCCCGGAAGGCGGCCCGGTAGCGCCGGAACGCCACCCGGAGGTCCTCGGTGCCCGCGTCGCGGGGCGTCGCCTCGGCCAGCGCCTTGGACAGGAGGTCCGCAGCGCCGTCCACGGCCGCGCGGGGATCGTCCACGAAGGTGGCCTGGAGGTCGTCCCAGCGGCGGGCCCAGGCGTCGTCGGGCTCGGCCTCGGCGACCGGCTCCGGATCGGGCGCCGGCACCGGCACGACGGCCGGCTCCCACTCGCGCTCGGTGTCCGGCTCGGCCACGGGCTGCACCGCCACCGGCTGCTCCGCCACGGGCTGCTCCGCCACCGGCTGCTCCGCCACGGGCTGCTCCGCCACCGGCTGCTCCGCCACCGGCTGCTCCGCCACCGGCTGCTCCCCCACAGGCTCCGAGTCGGGCTCCGGCTCCTCGGCGACCGGCTCCGGGTCGGGCCCGGGCTCCTCGGCGACCGGCTCCGGGTCGGGCTCGGGCTCGGTGTCGAGCTCGTCGACGTCGAGAGCATCCTCGTCGTCGTTCCGCAGGTCGACGACCGGATCGGGCTCGTCCCCAGGGACCTGCCGTCCCTGCTCGTCGATCACGACCGCCTCGATCGGCTCATCGCGCTCGTCCACGGCGTCGCCCGGCAGCGGCCGGGACGGCTCACGGCCGAAGACAGCGCTCACCGTGTCACCCCGAACCGGACGGCCTCGTCCTGCTCGCCGTCGCGGTCGACGTCGCGGTCGACCCCATCGGCCAGGATGGCCTCGAACAGCTCCCGGTAGTGGATGAAGGTGGCCCGCAGGTCGTCGAGCGACGCCGCGGCCCCGCCCGTGCGAGCGGTGCGGTAGTTGGCCACGAGGTGCGGGTGGTCGATCGCCACCAGCTCGACCGGCTCGGGCACGCCGTCGCCGTCGGCGTCGGCGTCGGCCGTCGCCTCGTTGTAGCCCCGGTCGGCGATGAGCTGGTCGACCAGGTTGCGGGCCGCGGCCACGCTCCCGCCCGGGTCGTCCACGAAGGCGGTCTGCACTGTGTGGAACTGCGCCCGGTAGCGCTCGGCCGCGGCGGCCGGCACGTCGTGCAGCTCGAGCGACTTGCGGCGCTTGAGCCGCCCGCGCAGCGCCGCCTCCGCGCCCTTGCGGTCGCCGTGCTGCTCCCTGACCCGGTCGTACTCCGGCCCGAAGCGCCGCTTCAGCGATGCGGACCTCTGTTGCTCGATGACGACCGCGGCGACGACCAGAAGCGCCACGACCACCAACGCGAGGATGACCCACGTCATGTCAGGACCTCCCCAGTCCCGTCGGAAAATGCCTTGCGGGAATACCCTCTCGCGGCCCCCTGCCATACGTAGCGGCGCCGGTACTGTCGGGCCATGGCTGAACGTGTGATGCGGGCGGCGTTGGCGGTGCTGGCGCTGTCCGCCGTCGTGACCGGTCTGTGGGCCACGCTGTCGCCCCGGTCGTTCTACGACGGGTTTCCCGGCGCCGGGCGGGAGTGGGTGGCCGCCGACGGGCCCTACAACGAGCACCTGGTGCGCGACTTCGGGTCGCTGAACCTGTCGCTGGCGGTCGTGAGCCTGGTCGCCCTCGTGACGGTGGGGCGGGCGGTGGTGACCGCCGCGGCCCTGGCCTGGATCGTCTACGGCGTGCCCCACCTCGTGTACCACGCCCGTCATCTGGACGTGTACGGCACCGGCGACCAGGTCGGCACGATCACCGCGCTGGTGCTGGCGCTGGTGCTCCCGGTCGTGGTCCTGGTCGCCGACCGCCGCCGGGGCGCGGCCGCTCCCGCGGGCTAGACCGGCGGCGTGCCCCAGGCCGGTTGGATGTCGAGGCCCGGCCGGTTGGTGACGTTGCGCTGCCCGCTGCCGTCGGCCGCCATGACGTAGATCTCCGCCTGGTCGCCGGCGGTGGGCGTGTCGCGCTTGGTCTCGAACGCGATCTGCGTGCCGTCCGACGACCACGACGGGTCCTGGTCGTCCGCGGGGGCGGCCGTCAGCTGGACCTGGTTGCCGCCGGTCGGCGCCATCACGAAGATCTCCCAGTCGCCCTCCCGCTGGGACGAGTAGGCGATGGCGCTGCCGTCGGGCTTCCACGACGGGTCGGCGTCGTCGCCGGGGTCAGCGGTCAGGCGCCGCGGCGTGCCGCCGTCGACCGGGATGACGTAGACGTCCTGGTTGCCGTCCTTGCGGCTCCAGTACGCGATCGACTCGCCGTCGGGCGACCAGGCCGGATCGCCCTCGTCCTCGGGGCTGTTGGTCAGGTTCGTGACCTCGCCGGTGGCCAGCTCCACGATCGTGATGTCGGCGGCGCCGTCCCGGGCGGTCACGACGGCCATGCGCGTGCCGTCGGGGGACCAGGTGGCCCGGGCGTCGGGGACCAGGCCGCCGATGACCAGCCGGTCGCCCTCGCCGCCGGTGTCGATCACCCGCAGCTCCAGCGCGGCAGGCGATTCGAGCGAGTACGCCACCGACCGACGGTCCGGGGCGAGGACGGGCAGCCGGGGGAACGCGGCCTGTTCGCGGGTCAGCGCCCGGGGGTTGCCGCCGTCGGCGTCGATCATCCAGATGTTCCAGAACGGCGGGTCGAGCTGGGTGTAGACGATCGTGTCCTCGTCGAGGGGCTCGCCCCGGGGGACCTCGACCGGCAGCACCCCGCCGGGCGGGGCGGTGGGCGGGACGTCGGCCGTGGCCTCGTCCTCGTCGCCGCCGCCATCGTCGCCCCCGAGCGCGACCACCGCGCCCACGGCAAGGGCGGCGGCGACCACGCCCGCCGCCACCAGCAGCGGTGCCCGGCTGCGGCGACCCTCGCGGGACGGCGCGGGCGCGCCCCCCGGCGGGGCGGGCGACGGCGCCGACGGCGCGGACGGCGGTGCCGGCGGGCCGGGGGGCGGGGGTGGCGGAGGAACCGTGCCGGCACCCGGTGGGCCGGCGTCGGCGCCGGCCGGTGACGTGACCGTGGTGCGCCCCGCCCGGGTGACCGCGGGCGGGGCGAGCGTGGCCAGCGCGCTGTCGACCGGGCGGGCCAGCGTCGGCGCATGCTGACCCGACAGGAGCGCGGCGCCGAGCGCCACCGCGTGCTTGGGGTGGACGTCGATGGCCACGGGCCGCTCGAGCGCGGCCACCAGCATCTGGCCCACCAGCGGGATGCGCGACGAGCCACCGACCAGCAGCACCGACCGCAGCTCGTCGGCGCGGACGTCGGCCGAGGCCAGCGCCCGCCGCATGGCGTCCACCGTGTCGTCGAGCGCGGGCCGGATGAGGCCCTCGAACTCGGCCCGGGTCAGACGGATCTCGGTCTGCTGGGTGGGCAGGGCGATCGGGATGGCCGTGTCGGTGTCCCACGACAGGGTCTCCTTGGCCTCGACGCACTCGCGCCGCAGCCGCGACACCGCGGCGACCGTGGACGGGTCGTCGGGATCGAGTCGCGCGAAGGCCGGGCCGAGGTGCCCGACCACCCAGCTGAACACGGCCTCGTCGAAGTACACGCCGCCCATCTGCTCGATGCCGCGGGGGTCGCCCACCAGCTCGAAGCCCTCGCCGGTGTCGCGCAGCACCGCGGCGTCGAACGTGCCGCCGCCGAGGTCGTAGACGGCCACCACCTCGCCGGCCTGGACCCGGGTGGTGGAGGCGTAGTGGACGGCGGCCGTCTCCGGCTCGACCGCCACGCTCACCGGCCCGATGTCGGCCTGGGCGACGGCCTGGTCGAACAGCTCGCGCTTGTACTCGCCCCAGTTGGCCGGGCAGGTCACGACCGTGTGATCGGGCGGGCCGCCCTCGCGGTCGGACACCACCTTGACCACCCCGCGCAGCAAGTGGGCCATGAGGCCGTGGGCCGAGAAGGGGCTGCCGCCCAGCAGCACGGGCGTCGGGTCGCCGATGCGGCGCTTGAACTCGCGGGCGAAGCGGGCCGGCTCCATCAGGCTGCGGCGCTCGGCGGGCTCGCCGATGAGCAGAACGCCGTCCTCCCTCAGCAGCACGACCGAGGGGATCTCCAGGCTGCGCGTGCCGAGCGTCGCCACCTCGGCGTGTCCGTCCCGCAGCACCGCCGCCGCCGTATATGTCGTCCCGAGGTCGACCCCGAGGGAGTAGTAGGTCACCGCCCTGCCCTTGTCACGGCGCCGAGATTAGGCGGCGGGTTCAGCCGGTTGCGGCCAGGGCCTCCCCTGCCGGCTCGAGCTCGCACCAGACGGTCTTCGTCCCGGTGCCCCGCACGACGCCCCAGCTGCGGCTGACGGTGTCCACGATGTTCAGACCCCGCCCGCCCGTGTCCTTGGCGGTGGCGGACAGGGTCCTGAGCTCGGCATCGCCCGCCGAGTCGGTGACCTCGAGGCGGAGGCGCTCGCCCACCTGGCAGCGGACCACGACGTCGGACCGGCCATGGACCACGGCGTTGGCCACCAGCTCGGTGACGGCCAGGACGGCCCGCTCGACGCCGAGTGGCGCCCAGCCGACCGCCCGCAGCAGGCGGCCCAACTCCCGCCGCGACGCCCGTACCGACAGCGCCTCGGGTGCGAGGGTCATCGTGAGGTCCTGGGTGTACGCGGTCGCGCTCATGACATCGTCCGGGCTCCGCCGTGTCGCTGTTCGTTGGTGCCGCACAGCTACCCGTCACAACCCCGCCGACACACCGCAGCCAGGTGAAAGATGTCTCACCCACCGTGGTCGACCGGCCAGCGGGACCAGCTCGCCGCCCACATCGGTGCGGGCCGCCCGGCGGGCGTCGGTCAGCAGCATCAGGGCGAGCAGGCCCGCCATCTCGCCGTCTTCCGGCCGCGCCCGGTGGACCGCTCGGGTCAGCCGCACCGCCTCCGCGGTCAGGTCCGTGCGGCCCGCTCGCCCCCGGGCGGCAGGTGGAACTCGGCGCCGGTGGCCCGGATCCGCTGCTTGGCCCGGCTGATCCGCTGGGCCATGGTCGCCTCGGGGACGACGGAGGCCCGGGCGACCTCGGCGGTGGTCAGGCCGCCGACGGCCCGGAGGGTCAGTGCCACCTATGACGGTGGCGACAGCTCCAGGTGACAGCACAGGAACAGCAGGGTGAGCGTGTCGTCCCGGTCGGGCACCTCGCGCTCGGCACCGGGCGGCGGGGTGTCCCGAGCGGCCGTCCGGCCACTGGCCGGCCGCCGCGATCAGTGCCTCCTGGACCGCGTCCTCGGCCGCGTCGAACTGCACCGTGCGGCGGACGACGGCGCCGAGCACCGGGGGCGCGAGCTCGCGCCCCAGGGCGTCGACACCCGCGTCCTGCGTCACATCTCGACCCCGGCCTCGTGCAGGATCGGGGCGCCGCTCCTCGCTCTCGCCGTCGACGATCGTGACGCTGGCCAGGTGCTCCTTGGCCTCGACGTAGGGCCCGTCGGTCACCGGGGGACCCCGTCGCCCACCCGCACTTCCGCCTCAGTCGTAGCGGCCCGCCTCCGGGGGGACCTCGGTCGAGGGGCCGACGTGGGCGGCCAGCCAGGCCGTGATCGGGCCGGTGGCCCGCCAGGCGTCGGTGATGCGGCGGGCGGCCGCCCGGGTGTGCAGCCAGGCCGCCGGGTCGAAGCGGCGGATGCCCGCCAGGCCCTTGTGGCGGAGCAGCTCGACCCGCGGGTGGTCGCGGACGTAGCCGCGGGGCGCCGTCTTGAGCGCCTCGCCACCGATCTCCAGCTTCGCAGCGCGGACGGCGGCGACCGCCTCGACCAGGGAGGGGCCGGTTTCGTCGTCGTCGACCGCCGCCCGGTACCGCTCGAGCTGGTCGCCCGCCATCATCCAGTAGCCGCAGCCCACGACCAGCCCCGCGGCCGAGATCTCGACGTAGTAGCGCTCGCCGCCCTCGCCCTCGCCGACGGCGTAGCCCCGGGTCTTGTAGGGCGTCTTGTCCTTGCTGAACCGGATGTCCCGGTAGGGCCGGGTCATGCGCAGCGGCCCGAACTCGCCGGCGACGAGGTCGCTCAGCGCCTCGAACGGCGCCCGGACCTCCTGCTCGTAGGTCGCCTTGTTGGCCGTCCAGTAGGGCTTGGCGTTGTCGGCCTCCAGCCCCCGGTAGAACTCGAGCGCCGCCGGGGACCAGCCGCGGAATCGCTCTGCCATGCCCCGATGCTGGCACGCGGCTCACCAGGGCAGGGTGCCGAGCCCCCCTCGCGGTGAGCTGCTGGCGGGTCAGGGCGAGGTGGTCGCCAGGTAGGCGTTGATCGCCCGCACGTGGTCGTTGCGGAACATCATGCGGGCGTAGAGGAGCTGGAGCTCGATCGGCGGCACCCGGACCTCGCGGTCGCGCCAGGTCACGGTCTCCAGCGACGCCCGGGCCGCAGCATCCCACAGCGTCGGGCGGGTCGGCTGCTCCTTCATCCCGGCGATGACGGTGATCGCGCAGCCGTGGAAGAGGGTTCCCATGCGGGTCGCCACCGGCCAGTCGCCCATGTCGACGATGGGCTTGAGGACGCCGCCGGCGACGTGGGGCATCAGCCGGTCGGCCGACGCCTCGTCCATGGCGAGGTCGACGCCTCCCGGCGCCACGTCCAGGCCCCGGACGGCCATGGCCGCGCTGCCGATGACGAACCAGTCGGCGCCCCGCTCGTCGAGGATCGGGGCGACCCAGCCCAGGCCCGCCTCCCAGTCCACGGGACGGACGCCGTGGGACTGGTCGAGCATGTCGGCCCCGTCCCGCTCCCAGTTGCGGGCGGCGTCCTCCCAGCACGGGGCGTCGGCCGGGTACTCCCAGGTGAACGTGCCGCCGTCCCGGGCGAAGTCCATGCCCCGGACGAGGTTGTGGGTGTAGGCGCGGGGCACGTCCGTGATGGTGACGAGGCGGTGCCCGTCCTCGATGCCGGTGGTGACGATCATGGCGTGATCCCTTTCCGTGCCGGCGCGCGGTCCCACGACGCGGAGGCGGGCGGTCGAGTACGACTCGCCCGTGCGCGCCATGCGGGCGCGGATCAGCCGCTTGAGGTCCTTGTGCGCTGGCATCCGTTCTCGTGCACGCCGCGGGCTCCCCCATCGCCGAGACCGCACGGCCGCATCGGAACAGTCACCCGGCCCGGGAGTGTTCCCCCCTTTGCCTCCACGAACCGCCCCGATGGGGTGGGCGGGCAGGAGGTTCGGCGTCGGGCCGCGCCACGAGCAGCAT
>DASRJM010000112.1:0-5413 GCA_035649475.1 Acidimicrobiales bacterium | reverse complement strand
GTGGCGGGCCAGGGGTTGATCGACGTGGTGGCCGCGGCGGCCGACGGGGGCGCGCCGGTGGTGCTGCTGCGCGAGAAGGACCTGCCGCGGGACGAGCGGGCGCGCCTGGCCGCGGCGTTGGTCTCCGTCCTCGCCGGGTCGGGCACGGCGCTGCTGGTCGCGACCGACGCCAGGTTGGCGGAGGAGGTCGGCGCCGTCGGCGTCCACCTCGCAGCGGCGGATGATGCGCGGGAGGCCGTGGCGGAGGCCGGCCGGCGGTTGCTCGTCGGGCGGTCGTGCCACGGGATCCCGGAGCTGCAGGCTGCTCGATCCGCAGGCCTGGACTACGCCACCTTGTCGCCGGTGTGGGCGACGGCATCCAAGCCGGGCTACGGCCCGGGGCTGGGCCTCGGCGGCTTGGCGGCCGGGGTCGCGGCCGTCCCTGGGCTCCCGGTCTACGCGCTCGGCGGGGTCGAGCCGGGCTGGGCGGCGGACTGCCTCTCGGCCGGGGCAGCCGGCGTCGCGGTGATGGGTGCGATCATGCGGGCCGACGACCCGGCCAAGGTGGTGCGCTCGTTACTGGAGGAGCTCTCATGACCGATGCGACGCCCGCGGTGGCGCTGACCATCGCCGGCTCCGACTCCGGCGGTGGCGCCGGCGTGCAGGCCGACCTGGTGACGTTCGCGGCGCTGGGCGTGCACGGGACCAGCGTCCTCAGCGCTCTTACGGCCCAGAACACGCGGACGGTGGAGGCGGTGCACGTACCGCCGGCCGAGTTCCTGCGCTCCCAGCTCGACGCGGTGTTGGCGGACCTGCCGGTGGCGGCAGTGAAGACCGGGATGCTGGCGACCGAGGCGAACGTCCGGGTCGTCGGCCTGTACGCGGGCGCTGGCCTGCTGCCCAACCTCGTGGTGGATCCGGTGCTGGTGTCGTCGACCGGCGCCCGGCTGCTGGACGCGGGCGCCGAGCAGGCCTACCTCGACACCCTGTTCCCCCATGCCCTGGTGATCACGCCGAACACCCGCGAGGTGGCCGCGCTGCTGGGTCGGGAGATCGAGTCCGTGGCCGACGCGACGGCGGCCGCGATCGAGCTGGGCCGGTTCGGGCCGGCGTGGGTGGTCATCAAGGGCGGCCACCTGCGGGGTGACGAGACCGTGGACGATGCCGTCGACCTGGTGATGGAGACCGCCACCGGTGAGGTGACCGAGCTCCGCGAGCCGCGGGTGCCGACCTCCAACGACCACGGCACCGGTTGCACCTTCGGCGCAGCCACGGTGGCCATGCTGGCCCGGGGCGCCAGCGTCCCGGAGGCCTTGGCGACGGCCAAGGACTTCGTGCAGACCGGGCTGGTCGCTTCGGCCGATTGGCGGCTCGGCGCGGGCCACGGTCCCGTGGGCAAGCTCGGCGCCTGGGACCCCGAGTCCCGTCGGCGCGCGTGACCGGCGCGGGGTCGGGCCCTGTCATGAGTTGACCGGTCAGAGGGTGGGGAGGCCGGCCCGCCAGCGGCCCGGACCGGCCAGCCAGCGCTGGCCCGGTGAGCACGAGGAGCGCTCGGGGCAGTGGTGGCAGGCGGCCGAGGGGGTGGCGTCGTCGTCGGTCCAGGCCTCGCCCGCCATCGCCCGCTGCCGGACCACGCCGGCGATCAGATCGGCGCCCCGGGCCAGGAGTGGTTGGTCGACGACGAAGCGGGCCCGGTCGCCGCTGTCGCCGGCCGTGATGACCACGTGCTCGGCGACCATCCCGGCGCCGAGGGCCCCGGCGGCCGCCTCGAAGGCCGCGCGGTCGGCCAGGGCGCCGTCGGTCGGGCTGGACGGGCGGTGGACCAGCAGGTCGAAGTGGCCGGATGGCGCGACCTTGCCGGCGACGGCATCGGGCGAACCGGCCACCGTGATCGTCCCCCGGCCCGGGGGTCGCCAGCGGCGGGGCCAACGCCGGGTGAACGGGCTGTCGACGTCGTCGGTGACCAGGGCCAGCCGTTCGGGGAGGGGCCAGCCGACGACCCGCACGAAGCCGGCCATCCAACGGGTCGCGTTGGCGGCCGCGGCGGCCAGCTCGACCCGGTCACCGGCCCGCGCCAACTCGGCGACCCAGGAGGCCACACCGCCACCGGGCGCTCGGGCCGCGTCCCGGACCCAGGCCCGCACCGCCTCCAACGGCGCGGGCAGGGGTGGTGGGCAGCTGGGCTCCGACCCGAGCGCGGCGCTCGGGCGGACGGCGTCGAGGTACCGGGCCAGCGCGGCCCGGCCGATGGCCGCACCAGCCAGCGCCGCCGACCACCCGGGGAAGCCCCACCCGTCGGCGCCGCTGGCCCGGTAGCGGGCGGGACACGTGGCTGCGTCCAGTGCGGCGACCCAGCCGACGTACACCTCGCTGCCCTGAGCGGCGGGCGTCGCTGCGAGGACCTGCTCGATGCGGTCCGCGACCTCCCGGCGCAGGCGATCGGCCGTCCCGACCGCGTCTCGCCCCGTCCCGGCCTCGGCGGCCCGCCGCGTTGCCGCGGCACGAACGGTCGGGGCCGCGGGTGTCGGGGTCGGGGCGGAGATCATGCGGCGGCGTCGGCCTTGGTCGCCGCCCGGCCCTCGGGACACTCGTCCCGGAGCGGGCAGAAGCCGCAGTACGTCCCAGGACGGGCGACGGGCGCCTCGCCGGCCGCGAGGCCGCTGGCCGTGCGCAGCGCGACGGCGACCCGTTCGGCCGTGTGCTGCAGCACCGCCGGCCGGATGGGCTCGCGCTGGGTCGCGCCGTCGCCGGCTGCGACCGTGACCACGGCCGCCGGAGCGACACCGTCGCGCAGCCCGACGAGCAGCCCGTAGACCTGCGCGTCGGCGCGGACGGCGTCGTGCCAGCGGCCCGACTTCACCTCGATCACCAGGCCCGGCCGGCCGGTCGGCGGGCCACCGAGGAGCACGTCCAGCCGCCCGCCGAGCGTCACCGCGCCGTCCGCCAACCGGACCCGGACCGGCTCCTCGACCCGAGGCCACCAACCGGGGTCGATCACGGGCCACGTCGCCGTGAGGCGGGCCAACCGCGCCCCGGCCTCGGCCCGCAGGTCGCTCCCCGTGCTTCCGGGCGGCCCGGCGGCGCTGTTGGCACCGGTGGCCCCGGTAGCCGCCGGAGGCGAGGGGTCGAGATCGGCGAGGTGGTCGGAGGCGCGGGTGTCGCCGGTCGCGTCGAGGAAGGCCAGGGCGTCGTCGACGGTGATCGGATCGGTTCGGCCGGTGAGCGTGGCGAGCTTGGCGCCGGCGTCGATGATCAGGCCGATCACGAGCCCCCCGAGGTCGGCGACCGCGCCGTCGGGCTCGGGACCGGCGACCGCCCGGCGCGGGCAGCGCAGGAGCCACGTCAGCAGCCACTTCGACAGGCGCAGGGGATCGTCGCTCGTCCAGCCACCGTCCCGGACCGCCGCCGCGGCGGCGTCCTCGAGCAGGGCCAGCGCGTCGTCGAGAACGGCCCCGGTCACCGGCTCGCCGAGCTCCTCGGGTTGCGCGAGCAGGTCCGCCAACACGCTCCGATGGTAGGAATCCACCCCCGCCCGGCCGCGGATGGTCAGGGCGTCCCCGACGGCCCGGAGCCCGGGCCACGGTCAGGCCAGGTCAGGCAGGTCAGCCGCGTTGCGTCGCCAGCCAGGCCGCCTCGGCCCGGCCCAGGTCGGTGCTGGCCGGCCCGTCGATCCAGGGCCAGAGCTCCTCGGCGATCCGGCGGAAGTTGGCGGTCGCCCGGAGGTCCCCGAGGACCGCCATCAGCCCCAGGTTGATCCGCTGGATGATCACGAAGTTCGCCGGGAGGTTCGCCGCCTTCGCGATCGAGGCGTGGGGACCGTTGGGGTTGAAGAAGCGCTGCACGGTCTCCCGCGACCAGTCCGGGGTGATCGTCACCTCCGCGTCCTCCACGACGAAGCCGTAGAAGTGGCCGAAGTAGTCCTCGATCTCCTCGTCGCTGAACTCGTGGTCGTGCCGGAGCAGCCCCGCCTCGACGATGAGGCGCCGGTAGCGCGGCAGGTCGTGCTCGATGGCCATGGCCTGGATCATCCGTCCGAACAGGTCGACATCGGCACCGGTGAAGTGCTTGACCAGCCCGAAGTCGAGGAAGGTCACCTGCCCGCCCGGCCGGAACAGGTAGTTGCCGGGATGGGGATCGCCGTTGAACGCGTGGAGCCGGTACAGGCTGCGGAACACGAACCGGAAGATGGCCTCGGCCGCGAGGTTCCGCTCGGCCTGGTCCCAGTCGGCGAGCTCGTCGAAGCGGGCGCCCGTGGCCAGCTCGGTCGTCAGGACCCGCGCGCTCGACAGATCGCTCACGACGTCCGGGATGTGGATGAACGGATGGCCGCGGAAGTAGCTGGCGAAGAGCTGCTGGTGGGTGGCCTCGAGCTTGTAGTCGAGCTCCTCGCTGACCCGGGCGCGGATCTCGTCGACGAAGGGACCGGGTTCGAGGCCCGGGAACATCCTGGCCCACCCGGCGAACAGCAGGCTGGCGTTGCCGAGATCGGAGCGGATGGCGTCGTCCACCCCGGGGTACTGGACCTTGACCGCCACGGCTCGCTCGTCCCGGGTGATGGCCCGGTGGACCTGTCCGATGGAGGCCGAGGCGATGGGCGCAGGATCCCACTCGAGGAACAGCTGCTCGGGCGGCGCCCCCAGCTCCTGCTCCACGACCTGGGCGGCCAGCTCGGGCGCCATCGGCGGCGCATCCTGCTGGAGGCTGGCCAGCGCCTCCCGGACCGGCTCGGCCAACCCCAGGTCGAGGTAGGACGCCATCTGCCCCACCTTCATCAGCGCGCCCTTCATGTGACCGAGGGCGTCCGCCACCTGCTCGGCGGTGCGCAGCTCGAAGCGGGCATCGAGCTCGGCCCGCCGGTCGGCCGACGCGAACACCCGCTGGGCCCGGTGGAGGGCGAACGACGCGCCGGCCCGGCTGCCCATGCGGGCCAGCTCCCGAGCCCGGTCGGCACGGGAGAGCCGCGGTATCGGCGCCCCTCGCAAGAGGTCGCGGCCATCGGTGAGGGGCGGAGCCGCAGCCTCCGGCTGCTGCCGGCGGCGGGCGAGCAGGAGGCCGACGGTGACCCCCAGCGCACCGGCCGCGACGAGGGCGAGACGTCGACGGCGCACGGCCGCCAGCCTAGGAACGCGTCAACGGCCGCGGTAATTGGGGTCGCGCCGCTCGACGAAGGCCCGGACACCCTCGTTCGCGTCGTGGGTGCCCATGTTGATCTCCTGGGCCAGGGCCTCGTCCTCGAAGGCCGTCGCCCGGTCGCCGTCGAGCGAGCGGTTGAGCAGCCGCTTGGCCAGCCCGATCGACGGGGTCGGGCCCGCCGCCAGGCGCTTGGCCCACTCCGTCACCACCTCGTCCAGCGCATCGGCCGGCACCACCCGGTTGACCAGCCCGAGCTGCTCGGCCCGGCTGGCCGGCACGTCGTCACCGAAGAACATCAGCT
>DASRJM010000111.1:0-15562 GCA_035649475.1 Acidimicrobiales bacterium | reverse complement strand
GCACCACCAGCCCGACGGTGTCCGACCCCGGGGAGCGGATCGTCAGCAGGTTGCCAGCCGCCGCAGGGTCCCCGGCGATGTCGTCCTCGTTGCGGGTGTCGCGCTCCCCGCGGCCTGCATAGGGCTCCTCGGTGAAGACCTCGTCCGAGATGTCGTCGGGGAAGTACAGCTGGGTGGTCAGGACTTCGGCGTCGTTGATGTGCACCTTGGTGTGGACGTGCACCGCCCGGCCCCGGTACCAGCCCGGGTAGTTGGTGGCGAACTCGACGATGCCGTCTGCGTCGGCCACCTGAGAGCCCCGGAGGAACGTGGTCCCCTCCCCCGCGTCGTCCGAGCTGCCGGCGCCGTCGCTGAACGCCGAGTAGTCGCCGTCGACGTCGCAGTGCCAGACGTCCACCACCGCGCCCGGCAGGGCTGCGCACTCCTCGTCGACGACCCGGATCCCGAGCCGCAGAGGGTGGCCGGTCAGGCCCTCCGTGATGTCCCGGCGCTCCAGCCCGACGTCCGCGTAGAACGGCCCCTCGGTCTGCTCGGGCGCGAGCAGGCAGGTACCGAGGTCGGCGAAGTCGGCGGCGGTGAGCGTGGCGTCGCCGGACGCGGCGCCGGCGGCGGCCGTGGTCGAGGTCGTCGACGCACCCGCCGAGCCCCCGTCAGCGGACGGGGAGGCGGCCGGCCCGTCGTCGCCGTCTCCGCCGGCGCAGCCGGCCAGGGCGGCGCCCACCAGGGCGGCGCTGCCGGCCAGGAACCTGCGGCGGGTCGGGCCGGCCTCGGGGGTCGCATCCATGGAACGCATCACAGCACGGGATCCTGGGAATCACCGGTGACCCCGCCGCGAGCCTCCTGCTGGGCCCGGAACGTGGCCCGGCTCAGCAGGTTCGCCCCCACCGGCAGGGTCAGCACCTGGAGCGCGGCGGCCAGCAGCAGCGACGTCACGTCGTTGGGGTGGTCGAGCGTGATCGCGGCCCCCACCAGCGCGAGCACCATGCCGACCGTCGAGGCCTTGGTCAGCGCGTGCATGCGGGCCAGCACGTCGGGGAAGCGGACGACGCCCACGGCTGCCAGCAGTGTCAGCAGCGCCCCGAACAGGGCGAGGCCGGGCCCGATCACTGCCCCGACCCCTCGATGAAGCGGGCCACGATCCCGGTGCCGACGAACCCCACCAGGGTGGCCACCACCGCCACGGGGAGGAAGGCCCCCTCCCCGGTCTGCATCGCCCGCACGGCCAGGGAGCAGACGCCCACGACGATCAGGCCGTCGACGCCCAGCACCCGATCGGTGAGCGACGGCCCGAACACGAGCCGGTAGCCAAAGCCGCACGCCGCCAGCGCCAGCAGGACGAACGCCGCCGCGGTCACGACGCCAACGCCGCCACCGCCTCGGGCGATCCGAAGGCCCGCACCACGAGGTCCCGCAGCGACCAGATGTCCCGGCGCACCTCGTCGACGCTGCGGAGGTCGAGGACGTGGATCACCATCTCGGGCGGATCCCGGCTCACGTCCACCGGCATCGTCCCCGGGGTCAGCGCCACGAGCGTGGCCAGCAACGTCAGCACCTCGTCGGTGCACTCGGACAGCGGCACGCGCACCACCCCGGTGCGGATGCGGGGCCGCGGCGCCAGCACCTCCCTTGTCAGCAGGACGTTGGACACCACGAGGTCGCGACCCAGCCGCAGCAGCAACCGGGCCAGGGCCGCGGGCCGCACCACCGGCAGGTGGGACCGGCGGCGGAGGCCGGGGATGGCGACCAGCAGTGCCAGGGCCACCGCCAGGCCGCTGAGCACGTTGGCCCACGACAGCGAGCCCCAGGCCAGCAGCCAGATGGCCAGCAGCATGGCCACGAAGCCGAGCGAGCTCCTCATCCGAGCACCTCCGTGACGTACGCCTGCGGGTCGAGCAGGTCGGCGGCCGCCCGCAGGCTGAGGTCGTACAGCGGGCCGGCCGCCAGCCCCAGCCCCAGCGTCAGCGCGGCGAGGGCGGCGGTCGGCAGGACCATGAGCAGCGGGGCGCCGAACCGCTCCCCCGGGCGGGCCTGGTCGGACCCGGGCACCGGGTCGCGGGGCGCGGCCCAGAACACGGAGACCCACACCTTCATGAGCGAGTAGAGGGTGAGCAGGGTCACGGCCAGCGACACGCCCAGCACCGCGTACGACGACCGGGCCGCGGCCGCGTCCACCAGGGCGAACTTGGCGATGAACCCCGACAGCGGCGGCAACCCGACCAGGCTCAGCGCCGGCACCAGGAACAGCACGGCCAGCACCGGCGCGGTCCGGACCATGCCGCCCAGGCGGCTCAGGCGGCTGGACCCGCCCGCGTGCTCGATCAGCCCGCCCGACAGGAACAGGCCGGTCTTGGCCACGATGTGGTGCACCGTGTACAACACGGCCGCGGCCAGGCCGGCCACCGTGAACAGGCCGAGACCCATGATCATGTAGCCGATGTGGCTGACGATCTGGAACGAGAAGATCCGCTTGACGTCGCCCTGGGCGATCGCCCCCAACACCCCCACGAGCATCGTGGCGGCGGCCAGCACCAGCAACAGGGTCCCCGGTCGGGTCGAGGCGGGGAACAGCAGCGTCTGGGTGCGGATGATGGCGTACACGCCGACCTTCGTGAGCAGGCCCGCGAAGATCGCCGTCACCGGCGACGGGGCCGTCGGGTAGCTGTCCGGCAGCCAGAAGAACAGCGGGAAGATCGCCGCCTTGATCCCGAACACCACCAGCATCAGGACGGCCAGGGCGCTGCGCAGCCCGTCGGGCAGGTCGCCGATCCGCTCGGACAGCTGGGCCATGTTCACGGTCCCGGTCGAGGCGTAGACGAAGGCCAGGAGGGCCACGAACAGCACCGAGGCCAGCAGGCTGATGACCACGTAGGTCATTCCCGAGCGGACCTGGGCCAGGCGTCCGCCGAGCGTGAGCAGGACGTAGCTGGCCGTCAGCATCATCTCGATCGCCACGAACAGCGTGAACAGATCGCCGGTCAGGAACGCGGCGGCCACGCCGGCCGCCAGGATCAGGTACACGGACTGGAAGCCCACGTGGTTGCGCTCGGCGCCCGGCTGGCCGATGGCGTAGACGAGCACGGCCAGCAGCATCACGGCCGCCACCACCAGCATCAGTGCCGACAACCGGTCGGCCACCAGCGTGATGCCGAGCGGCGCCCGCCAGCCGCCGGCGCCGGTCACGACGGGGCCGTCGCGGTCGACCACCACCAGCAGTGCCACCGCCAGGCCCGTCACCGCGGTGAGCGTGGTGAGGGCGATGGCCCGCTGCACCCGCCGCGACCCGCCGAGCAGGATCGACAGCGCGGCACCGGCGATCGGCAGCAGGACCGGGAGGGGCAGGAGAACCTTCACGGGCCCACCTCCGCGGCGTCGGCGGCCACGTCGTCGACGTCGGCCTCGGCGTCGGTCCCCATGTCCTCGAGGTCGACGTCGGGGGCACCGCGGCGGGCCACGTCGCGGTCCTCCAGGTCGTCCTGGACCTCGTCGTCGCTGGTCAGCAGCCACGAGCGGTAGGCCAGCGCCAGCAGCAGGGCGGAGACGCCGAAGCTGATGACGATGGCGGTGAGCGCCAGCGCCTGGGGCAGCGGGTCCGCCACATCGCCGTCCGGCCCGTTGCCGATGATCGGCGCGTTGCCCCGGTGGCCCGAGGTCACCATCAGGATGTTGGCGCCGTGGCCGAGCAGGGCGATGCCGATGATGATCCGGCTCAGCTTGCGCTGGAGGACGAGGTAGGTCCCCAGCCCGAACAACGTGGCGGCGGTCGCGGCGAGGAGGACTGTCACGACGCCGGCACCCGGGGGTCGTCGCCGAACGACTCGAACACCATCAGCACCAGGCCGAGCACGACCAGGTAGACGCCGATGTCGAACACGAGCGCCGAGGTCACCTTCAGGTGCCCGAGCAGCGGCAGGTCGGCCTCCAGGGCGGCGCTCTCGAGCACCGCCCCGCCGAACACCAGGGGCACGATGGCCGTCGTCACGGCCACCAGCAGGCCGGCGCCGAGCACGGTCCAGGGGTGGGCCCGGGACAGGCTGCGGACGTCGTCGATGCCGCCGGCCACGTAGCGCAACGCCACGGCGGCGCCGGCCACGATGCCGCCGACGAAGCCGCCGCCCGGCTGGTTGTGGCCGGCGAACAACAGGTACACCGACCCGACCATCACCGCCGGGAACACCAGCCGGACGGCCACGTCCACCACCACCAGGTGGCGGACCCGCAGGCTGCGGTCGGCCCCGTCGCCCCGCGCACCCGGGCGTCGCCCCGCCCGGGCCAGAGCGACGATGCCGATGCCCGCAGCGGACAGGACGGTGATCTCGCCCAAGGTGTCGAAGCCGCGGAAGTCCACCAGGATCACGTTGACCACGTTGCGTCCGTCGCCGTCGGGCACCGCCCGCTCGACCATCTCGCCGGAGATCGGCTCGGCGTCGCGGCTGCCGGACGCGGTCAGGGCCAGGGCGAACACAGTGACGCCGACCGCCACCGCCACGGCCGCCCGCACCGCCCGCCGGCCGTTCGGCGCCCGGCTCTCGAACCGGTCGGGCAGGCGCCGCAGCACGAGCACGAACAGCACGGTGCTCAGTGTCTCGATGGCCACCTGGGTCAGCGCCAGGTCGGCGCCGCCCTGCACCACGAACAGGCCCGCCATCGCGTAGCCGGTGGCCCCGACCAGCAGCGCCGCCGAGAACCGCCGGTGCACGGCCGCGGCCGCCACCGCGGTGACAAGCAGCGCCGCGCACACGGCGACGTGGCCAGCCGAGCCCACCAGCGACGGCCACCCGGGCCAGCCGCCGCCGGCCACCAGCGCGCCGGTGGTGAGCAGCGCCGCGGTGGTGAGGATGACGCCCGCGTAGGTGGGCAGCGAGCCGTTCTGCACGACGGCCGTGAGCCGGTCGGCGCCGACGTTGACGCCCCGGAGGATCGCCCGGTAGCCGGCGGCGCCGCTGGGCAGGCGCCCGCCCGCGGCCAGGACGGGGGCGAGCCGGTCGTGGGCCGCGAACAGGGCGGCGCCGCCAGCCAGCGCCACGGCCGAGAGCGCGAGCGGCAGGTTCAGGCCGTGCCACAGCGCCAGATGGACCGGCTCGACCCCGGGATCGAGCGCCCGGGCCGCGCCGCCCGCCCACCGGTCGACGAGGGCCGGGGCGATGCCCAGCACCAGCGTGAGCCCCGCGAGCAGGGCGGCGGGCGCCAGGAACGCGGGCGCGGGCGGTGGGATCTGGGACGGTTCGCTCGTGCGGTCCCTGTCCCCGCCGAGGCCGAGGGCGCCCCACGCGAAGCGGAGGCTGTAGGCGGCGGTCAGCGTCGACCCGGCCACCACCAGGGCCAGTACCAGGCCGGACCACGGGAACGGGCCCTCGGCCAGGGCCACGAAGTCCTCCTCCTTGGCGATGAAACCGAACGTCAGCGGCACGCCCGCCATCGAGGCGGCCGACACCACGGTCACGACCGCCACCGGCCGCCAGCGCCGGCCGACGGGGTGGAGGCGGCGCAGGTCCCGGGTCCCCGCCTGGTGGTCCACGATGCCGACGACCATGAACAGTGCCGCCTTGAACAGCCCGTGGGCCAGGACCAGCGCGCACCCCGCCACCAGGGCCGGGGCGGTGCCGATGCCGAGCAGCACGATCATGAAGCCGAGCTGGGACACCGTCCCGAAGGCCAGCAGCAGCTTGAGATCGTGCTGGCGCAGCGCCCGCAGGCCGCCCGCCACCATCGTGACCAGGCCGACGGACACGACCAGCGGTCGCCACACGGCCACGCCGGCGAAGGCGGGGGCGAACCGGCCGACCAGGTAGACGCCGGCCTTCACCATCGTCGCCGAGTGCAGGTAGGCGCTGACGGGGGTCGGGGCGGCCATGGCGCCGGGCAGCCAGGAGTGGAACGGGTATTGCGCCGACTTGGTGAAGGCGCCGACCAGCGCCAGCACCAGCCCGACCGTGACCGCGGTGCCGCCGGGCGGGTCGGCCAGCACCGCGCTCATCCGGTAGGTCCCGGCGGCCTGGCCGATCAGCACGAAGCCCGCCAGCATCGCCAGCCCGCCGGTGCTGGTGACGAGCAGCGCCTGCAGCGCCGCCGCCCGGGCCCGGCTCGACGTGTGCTCGTTGCCGATGAGCAGGAACGACGTGAGGGAGGTCAGCTCCCAGAACCCGAACAACAGGATCAGGTTGTCGGCCAGGACCAGGCCCAGCATCGAGCCGGCGAACAGCGCCAGCAGCCCGATGAGGCGGCCGACTCCCTCGCCGGACGGTGGGAGGTAGCGGGCGGAGTAGGCGAAGATGAGCACCCCGATCCCGGAGATGAGCAGGACGAAGAGCGCCGCGAACCCGTCGAGGCGCAGGTCCACGTTCACATCCAGCGCCGGGACCCACGCCACGGCCTGGGCCACCGCGTCGCCACCCAGCACGCCCGACGCCTCCGCGGCCAGCCACACGAGCGTGGCGGCGGCGGGCAGGGCCGCGATCGCGAGCGCGCCGCGCTGCGCCCTCCGCCCGGCTGCCAGGATGCCGAGGCCGGCGGCGGCATGGGCGAGGACGAGCGCGATCACGGGGCGTCCCTCACTCCGGTGACTCCTCTGCGGGGGTGTCCGCCGCGGGGCGGACGGGGCACGACGACGGCTTCTGTCAGCGGGCCCGGCGGGGCGGCCCGCGGCGGCGGAGCGGGCTCGCCCCGCGCGGCCCTCCACCGGGCGCCGGCCCCGGCAGGAGCGGCACCGGGCGCGACCCGAGCCCGGCCAGCACGGCGGCGGCGACCGCGGCCACGACGGCGAGCACGCGGGCGGGCGACCGCAGCTGGTCCGCCGAGCCCTCACGCACGCCGTGGACCGCGGCACCGGCATCCGACCACACGACCTCCGCCCCGGTCCCGGCCTCGCCGGCGGGCGCCGCGCCGCCACGGCCGGCCCCCAGCAGGCCCAGGGCCGCGAGAGCGACCACCAGCGACGGCACCACCAGGCGCGGGAGGCGGGCGGACATCACCCGCCGAGGCTACCGGGCGGCCTCGCGGGCGGTGTCGGCCAGGACCGACGGCGCCGCGGCCGCCACCGCGGGAGCGTGGTCGGCCAGCACGCCGGCGACGGTCGGGACCTCGCGCACGTCGAGGGCCAGGCGGGGGCGGCGGCCGAGCATGGCGTGGAGGCGGTCGGCCACCCATCGGGGGTCGTCGTAGCGCAGCCGGCCGGACCCGCGGCCCCGGGCCAGGAACGCCGCCCACCGGGCCCGGTCGGCGGGGTCGAGCGCCGCCGCCGCGCGGTCGCCGGCGGCCATCGCCCGGTGGAACGCGTCCTCGGCCTCGCCGCCCACGAGCGTGCCGTCGAGCAGCAGCTCCCAGCCGGCGTGGCCGACGGCTCGGGCGGGCCCCGACCCGAGGCCGTGGGCCGTCAGGTCCCGGCGCAGGTCGCCGCTCCCACGCCGGAACTCGGGCAGGGCGTGGAACGCGGCGTCGGCCCGCAGGTGGCAGGCGATCCCCTCGCCCAGGCGGCCGCCGATGCCGGCCCGCCGCAGCCGGATCCCGGCCATCGGGGCCAGGTCGGGCAGGACCGCGCCGAGCACGAAGTCGACGTCGGGGCCGGTGGCCAGGGCGACGTGGGCGTGCCCGAGGAAGTTCACGCCGCCTCGGCCGCGGGCGGGGGAAGGGACACGGGCTCGGCCGCCCGGCGCCGGGCGAACCCGAGCGCGTCGGCGGCCAGCACCGCCAACGCCGCCCACACCAGCACGAACCCGGCCAGCCGCGCCGGGGGCAGGGCCTCGCCCAGCAGGGCGACGCCGCACACCAGCTGGAGCGTGGGCGTCAGGTACTGGAGCAGCCCCAGCAGGGACAGCGGGATCCGGCGGGCGGCCACGCCGAACAGGATCAGCGGGACGGCCGTCACCGCTCCGAGCGACACGAGCAGCAGATCGCGGCCGGCGCTGCCGTGGCCGAGTGCGCCGGTCCCCCGGACCTCGAGGACCACCAGGGTGGTCGCGGCCACCGGCAGCAGCACCAGGGTCTCGGTCGCCAGCGAGGTCACGGCCCCGACCGGGACGGCCTTCTTGAGGAAGCTGTAGGCGGCGAACGTGCTCGCCAGCACCAGCGCCACCCACGGGACCCGGCCGTAGGCGAGGGTCAGCACCGCCACGGCCACGGCCCCGAGCCCGATCGCCGCCACCTGGAGACGGCGCAGGTGCTCGCCGAGCACGACCACGCCGAGCGCCACCGTGAGCAGCGGGTTGATGTAGTAGCCCAGGGCCGCCTCCACCACGTGGCCATGGTTGACCGCCCAGATGTAGACGAGCCAGTTGGTCCCGACCAGGACCGCGGCGGCCGACAGCCGGGGCAGCGCTCCCTGGGTGGCCCGGACGCCGGCGAACCAGTGGCGCTCCCGCCGGATCGCCAGCAGGGCCACGACCACGACGAACGCCCAGACGATGCGGTGGGCGAGGATCTCGCCGGCACCGACCTCCTCCAGCTGGTGGAACACCAGCGGGAACACGCCCCATAGCGAGTACGCGACGACACCGGCCAGCGACCCCGCGCGCTGGTCGTTCCGGTCGTGGTCGGCGGGCTCGGCGATGGCGGCGGCGTCGTGGCTGGACACGAACCGCCGACGCTACCGGCGAGCCGTCGCCGCCCCTCCCGGAGTTTCGGTCAGCCGGCGCGTGCGCCGGCTCTGGCGGCGCAGCCTTAGCCGGCCAGCTCCCGCACGGCCGCCGCCACCTCGTCGGGCGCCTCCAGCGGGGGCCAGTGCCCGACGTCCGCCAGGCGCAGCAACGGCGCGTCCGGCAGGCGCTCGGCCAGGCGTTCGGCGACGTGCCCGCCGGAGACCGGGTCGAGCTCGCCCCACACGAACCGGTACGGCATCGGCTGGGCTTCGAGCGCCGCCCGCCACCGGTCGGCGTTCTGGCGGCGGTCGGCGACGTAGTGGAGCAGCTCGTGGGCCTGGAGGTTGCCGCCGTCGTGGGCCAGCGCCTCCCACATGCCGTGGACCTCGGCGTCGGTCATGGGCCGGCGGGTGCCCCACGTGATGCGGATGCCGCCTCCGAACAGCTCCTCGGTCATGGCGGCCGCCACCTCCCGGCCGTGCTCCGGATCGAGCAGCATGGCCTGGCCCGGCGTGGGCCGGTGGAGGTCGGGATAGAGGCCGCCGTTGGTCCACACGACGCCGGTCACCGTGGCGGGCCGGTCGCCGGTCGCCTCGATCTGGCGGGCCAGCAGCTCCTGGCCGACGGACACGCCGTAGTCGTGGGCCAGCACGACGGTCTCGGTGACCCCGAGCGCCCGCCAGGCGGCCTCCACCGCGTCGGTGGCGCCGTGGATCGAGTACGGGTGGCCGACCGGCTTGGCCGAGGCGCCGAAGCCGGGGAAGTCGGGCGCCACGATCCGGACCCCGTCGAGCCGCTCCAGCACCGGCACGACGTCGAGAGTCGAGGCCGGATACCCGTGCAGGTACGTGACGACCGGCCCGTGGCCCTCGTCGTGGACCGCCAGGCGGACGCCCCCGCCGTCCACCGCGACCGCCCGGTCCGCCCACTCCCCGAAGGTGACCATGGGCGGGCAGCGTAGGTGCGGACAGCGCGGCGTGGGGCCGCCGAGGCGGTCCCGGTCCTGGGGGACATCGCCGGCGGCCCGCGAACGAAGTTGAGGCGGCGAGGGGAATCGAACCCCTGTACAGGGCTTTGCAGGCCCTTGCCTAAGCCACTCGGCCACGCCGCCGTGAGCGGTCCACCATAGCCAACGGCCCCGGGCCGCCCGCGAACGGATCGGGGCCCGGCAGCGTCAGACGGCGGCCGCGTACTCGGTGGCCTCGAGGGCCCGGAGGGCGTCGAACCGGGCCCGCAGCTCGGCCCGCCGGCCGGGGTCGTGGGCCAGGTTGACCAGCTCGTGCGGATCCTCCCGGAGGTCGTACAGCTCGTGCTCGTGGTCCTCGAACGCGGCGTCCGGGCCGTAGAGCATGGGCGTCGGCCTGCCGGACAGGTCGTCGTTGGGCAGGCCCCCGCCGACGCCGAAGTAGCGGGCGTACTTGTAGCGCCCGTCGAACGTGGCCCGGATCTGCCAGCGGGTGTTGCGGATGTTCACGGTGTGGGCGGTGGCGTGGCAGAACAGGACCTGGTCACGCACCGACGCCGACGGGTCGGCCAGCACCGGGTCGAGGTCGACGCCCCGCATCCCGGGGTCCGGCTCGACGCCCGCCAGCCCGCAGATGGTCCGCGCCAGGTCGACGTGGCTGGTGAGCGCCAGCGTCGTGGCCCCCTCCGCCGTGACTCCGGGCGCCCGCACGACGGCCGGCACCTTCATGATCTCGTCGTAGACGAACGGTCCCTTGGACCGCAGGCCGTGGGAGCCGCACATGTCGCCGTGGTCGGACGTGAAGACGATGACCGTGTCGTCCCACGCGCCCGCCGCCTCCAGCGCGGCCAGCACGGTGCCGAGCGAGTCGTCGGCCAGCTGGTGGAGCCGCACGTAGTAGTCGAGGTGGCGGCGCCAGGACCGGGGGTCGGCGGGGTCGACGAAGCCCCAGATGCCGTGCTGCTGGTCCCAGCGCCACTGCCGCTGGCACGCGGGCTTGGAGATGAGGTCGTCGTCGAAGTTCTCGGGCAGCCGCTCCACGACCTCGGGGTAGTCCTCGTCGTAGGCGGGCAGCACGTCGCCGCCGTCCATCCACTTGGACGCGGCCAGCAGCTCCCGGGCGACCCGCAGCTCGTCGGGGTGCTCCGACTGATAGGCGGGCTGGTCGATCGGGAACCACATCACGTCGTGCGGGTTGACTAGCGCCACGGTCAGGAACCAGGGCCGGTCGAGGGTCGTGGCGTTCTCGGTCAGCCAGTGGGCGGCGTTGTCGGCGATGATCGGGTCGAAGTGCACGCCGGTGCCGGCCCAGCCCATGAAGTGCTGGTCGTTGCCCTCCCAGTCGCTGTAGCCGTAGGCCTCCATCGGCGGCGTGGGCCCGTAGCTGAGGTGCCACTTGCCGATGTAGCTCGAGCGGTAGCCGGCGTCCCGCAGCACCGATCCGATCGTCGGCGTGGCCGTGTCGAGCGACGCGTGCCACGGGAACACGGT
The DNA here is from genome assembly GCA_035649475.1 of Acidimicrobiales bacterium. GTDB lineage: Bacteria > Actinomycetota > Acidimicrobiia > Acidimicrobiales > VFJN01 > ZC4RG19. The sequence continues at coordinate 4,537 of DASRJM010000111.1, read as the reverse complement.
GTTGTCGACCACGCCGTGGTCGGGCACGTGCAGGCCTGTGTGCATGGTGGTGCGCGACGGCGAGCACGGCGACGAGTGGGTGTAGTGGTTGCCGAGGCTGAGCCCCTCGGCCGCCAGGCGCTCGCGCCACGGCAGGCGGACCGTCGGCGGCAGCCAGCGCCAGTCGCGCTCCTGGTCCGACACGACGAAGAGGATGTTCGGCTGTTTCTGACGGTCCGTCACATCCGGAGTGTGCCACCTTCGCCCCGGGCCGGACGAGCCGGACGAAGCCCTTGCCCATCAAACGTTCGTTTGAGAAGCTGCGACGCATGGAGACGCCGGCGCCACCCTTCGACATCGACGTGCTCGACCCCCGGTTCTACGACGAGCCGTGGGATGCCTACCGCTGGCTCCGCCGGCACGCCCCGGTCTGGTGGGACGCCCGCAACGAGCTGTGGGTCGTGTCCCGCCACGAGGACGTCAGCCACATCAGCCGCCACCAGGAGCTGTACTCCGCCGCCCAGGGCGTGCGCCCCAAGGTGGCCGCCCCCCTGTCGATCATCTCGATGGACGATCCCGAGCACACCCGCCAGCGCCGGCTGGTCAGCAAGGGCTTCACGCCGCGCATGGTCCGCCAGCTGGCGGACCACATCCGCGACCTGTCGAACCAGATCATCGACGACATCGCCGAGCGGGGCGAGTGCGACTTCGTCACCGATGTCGCCATGCACGTGCCGCTGATCGTCATCGCCGAGCTCATGGGCCTCGACCCCGACCAGCGCGAGCAGCTCTACCGTCAGAGCGACGCCATGATGGCCGGGGACGGCCACACCGACCCGGACGACCCGGTCCTGGTGAACGCGGCCGCCGCCGGGGCCGGGTTCGCCGCCACCTGCGTCGAGCTGATCGAGGCACGCCGGGCCGACGGCTCGACCGACGACATCATCGGCATCCTCACCCACGCCTTCGACGAGGGTGCGCTGGCCCGCGACGACGGCGCGGCCGCCGTTGCCACCGACGAGGAGCTCAGCCACGACGAGCTGATCATGTTCCTGATCCTGCTGGTCGTGGCCGGCAACGAGACCACCCGCAACGCCCTGTCCGGCGGACTGGTGGCCTTCACCCGGTTCCCGGACCAGCACCGCAAGCTGCTCGAGCACCCCGAGCTGATGGATCTCGCGGTCGAGGAGATCGTCCGCTACGTCAGCCCGGTCATGTCGTTCATGCGGACGGTCACCGAGGACCACAGCCTGCGGGGCGTCGATCTGAAGGCCGGCGACCGGGTGTTCATGCTCTACCAGTCCGCCAACCGGGACGAGGAGGTGTTCGAGGACCCGGACGAGTTCCGCATCGACCGCGACCCCAACCCCCACCTGGCCTTCGGCATCGGCACCCACTACTGCCTGGGGGCCAACCTGGCAAGGGCGGAGATCGGGGTCGTGTTCACCGAGCTGTTCGCCCGGCTGCGCGACATCCGGGCGGCGAGCGACGGCCCGCCCGACCGCGGCGACTCCAGCCTGGTCCTCGCCCTCAACAGCCTCCCCGCCGTGTTCACGCCCGAGCGCCGCCGGGAGGCGGCAACAGCTCCGTGAGCGCTCCCCAGCTCACCGAGCCGGGTGCGGCCGGGCAGCGGGGACGCATCCTCGACGCCGCCCTCGCACTCGTGAGCGAGCTGGGGGCGGCCGGGACCCCGATGCGGCGGTTGGCCGCGGCTTGCGAGATCAACGTCGCCACGATCTACCACTACTTCCCGTCCAAGGCCGACCTGCTCCGCGCCCTCATCGAGGAGCGGCGCTACGGCGAGCGGATGGCGACCGAGGACCCGCCGGCCGACCCGGCCCTCCCGCCGGCCGAGCGCCTGGACGCGTTCTTCGCCTGGCTGGCGGCGCGCACGCTGGAGGAGGATGCGATCCTGCGCCTGCTGGTGGGCGAGGGACTGCACGGCAACGAGACGGCGCGGCAGTCGGCGCGGACGCTCGTCGACGCCACCGACGCCGCGGTCGCCGGCTGGCTGGAGGCGGGGTTCCCGGAGCTGGCGGTCCCGCCGACCGTCGGCTCCCGGCTGGTCCGCGGCGCGCTGCTGGCGCTCGTCACCGAACACCTCGCCACCGGCGCCGGGGATCCGGACGCGTACGGCCGAGCCCTCGCCGCCGTGCTCGTCAGCCCGCCCGGGCCATGACCGTGAACACCGCCCCGGCGGGGTCCTGGACCACGGCCAGGCGCCCCACGTGGGGCAGGTCGAACGGCGGCACCGACACCGTGCCGCCCAGCTCGGCGACCCGCGCGGCGGCCGCGTCGGCGTCGGCCACGGCGAAGTGCACCATCCAGTGGGGCGGGACGTCGTCCGGCCACTGCTCGTTCATGCGGACCATGCCGGCGACCGGCCGGGTCCCGCCGGGCGGGGTGAACTCGGTGTAACTCGACGCGTCGCCGAACGGGTGGGTCTCCCCGGACCAGCCCAGCACGGCGCCGTAGAAGGCCTTGGCCCCCTCGACGTCGCGGCACGCGAGCTCGATCCAGCACAGCGCCCCCGGCTCGTCGACGACGTCGGCGCCCACATGGTCGCCGGGCTGCCACAGCGCGAGCGCCGCGCCCTGGTCGTCGGCCACGACGGCGAGGCGGCCGGCCGTCGCGATGACCATCGGGCCGGCCAGCACCGCCCCGCCCCGGTCGGCGGCGAGCCCGGCGGCCGCCTCGAGGTCGGCCACGGTGACGTAGGCGACCCATCGCGGCCCCGGACCGGTCAGCGGGCTCAGACCGGCCACGTCGCCGTCGCCGAGGCGGAACATGCGGTAGTCGTCGCTGTCGCCGTCGGTCTCCCAGCCGAACACGTCGCGGTAGAAGGCGGCGGCGCGATCGAGGTCGGGGGCCTCGAGGTCGACCCACGACGGCGTGCCCGGTGCATAGGTACGTGCCGAACCCACCGGGCGACAGTACGCCAACGGCCCGACGCCGGCGGCCCGGCCTCAGGGCTTGCGGCCGACGCCCACGTAGAGCGGGTTGGTCCAGCCCTCCGGCGGCACCGGCGGGTCCGGCTGTCGCCACTGGTCGACCTGGACGACACCCGGGTCGACCAGCTCCAGCCCGTCGAAGAACTGCGCCACCGCCGCGTGGGTGCGGGGCACCCATGGCTCCTCCATCGCCTCGTTGAGGTGGACGGCCGCGGCCTCCATGGCCTCCGGCATGATGTCGATGGCGAGGTGGGACAGCGCCAGGTAGCTGCCCGGGGGCACGGCGCCGAGCAGCGTCCGCACCATGGCGCAGGGGTCGTCGCCGTCGCGGAAGTGGTGGAGGAGCCCGACGAGCATCAGCGCCACCGGCTGGCCGAAGTCGAGCGTGTCGGCCGCCCGCCGCAGGATGGCGTCGCCGTCCCGGAGGTCGCCCTGGACGTAGACGGTGTCGCCTGCGTCCGCGCTCTGCAGCAGGTGGTGGGCGTGGGCCAGCACGATCGGGTCGTTGTCGACGTAGACGATGCGGGACTCGGGCGCCTCGCCCTGGGCCACCGGTCCGACGTTGTTGGCGTTGGGGATGCCGGTGCCGACGTCGAGGAACTGGCGGATGCCGGCTTCGTGGGTGAGGTACCGCACCGACCGCCCGAGGAAGGCCCGGTTCGCCTGCACCTCGGACCGGACCTTGTCCATGCCGCCGGCGGCGGCGGCCGCGGCCTCGGCCGCCTCGCGGTCGACGGCGAAGTTGTCGGTGCCGCCGAGCATGTAGTCGTAGACGCGGGCGGCGTGGGCCACGGACGTGTCGATCTCCGGCGGGAGCGTGGACTCGGCCATGACCGCCGAGTATCCACGGCTACCCCGGGTACGGCAAGGCGCCCACGGCGGGCGTCAGGGGAACCGCACCGCGACGTCGCCCTGGCCGCGGAACAGCGCCAGGACGCCGGCGGTCTGCTCGATCGCGGTGCGCTGGCGCTCGCCCAGCGGTGTGAAGGTCTCGACCGTCACCTCCAGGCACGACCCGACCACCCGGGCGTGCCACACGCCCACCGGGTGGCCGGTCATCAGCACCAGGCCGGGGGCGCCGACGGGACGCCAGAGGGCCCGCTGCAGCGAGCGGTCCGGCACCAGAGTCGATCGGTCCCGCTGGGCCAGGAAGGGGTCGCCGGCGGGCAGGAGCCGGGCGCCGCCGGCGAGGGGCGGGTCCCGCAGCTCCTCGAGGTCGGCCACGAGGGCCCAGGCCGGCGCGCCGTCCAGGCGGACCTCGATCAGCTCGTCGCCGAGGTCGAGGAACCGGTCGCGGGCCTCGACCGCCCCGATCCCGCTCCAGGAGGCGAAGTGGCGGGGCGCGACAGGACCGTAGGCGTGGACGAACCGCCGGGCCAGCTCGACCCGGGCCGAGCGGACGTCCCCTCCGAGCGGCTCGCCGAGCCAGATGTCGGTGGCCGTCAGCATCTGGCGGGAGCCCTGGGGCCAGCCGTAGCAGAAGATGCCCGCCGTCCCGGCCAGCGCCAGCAGCGGCTCGGGCACGTGGTGCACGTCGCAGGCGTCGCACCAGGGCTCGAGCTCGGGCGCCAGCCGGCCGTGGAGGGCCTCGCTCAGCTCGCCCTTGG
>DASRJM010000110.1:0-11407 GCA_035649475.1 Acidimicrobiales bacterium | reverse complement strand
CCAGCCGGGCCAGGTGGGCGCCCAGGCAGAAGTGCGTGCCGATGCCGAAGCTGACGTGGGGGTTGGGGGTGCGCCGGATGTCGAACTCCAGCGGGCGGTCGAACACGGCCTCGTCGCGGTTGGCCGACGTGTACACCAGCGCCACCTTGTCGCCGGCCCGGATCTGCCGGCCGCCCAGCTCGGCGTCCGCGGTCGCGGTGCGCCGGAAGTAGTGCAGCGGGTTGCAGTAGCGCAGCATCTCCTCCACCGCGTCCGGGATCAGCGCCGGTTCGGCCCGCAGCGCCGCCAGCTGGTCGGGATGGCGCATCAGCTCGTGCACGCCCGCGCTCATCATCGCCTTGGTGGTGTCGTTGCCCGCGGTGACCAGCTGGACGAAGAACGAGCCGAAGTCGACGTCGCTCATGGGCTCGCCGTCCTCGAACCGGGTGCTGAGCAGCAGGTCGGTGATGTCGTCGGCATCGGTTCCCGACGCCCGGCGGGCGCCGGCCAGCTCGATGCCGTACATCGCCATCTCGATCGAGGCTGTCCCGCGCTCGGCCCCGGCGACCTCCTCGTCCTGCCCGGCGACCATGGCCTCGGCCCACGCCTGGATGCGGGGCGCGTCCTCCGTCGGCAGGCCCATGATTCCGGCGATGACCCGGGACGGCAGCGGCGCCGCCAGGTCCTGGACCAGATCGACGTCTCCCCGCTCGGCCGCCGCGGCCAGGATCTCCCGGCACAGTGCGCGCACCTGCTCCTCCAGCCGCCCGACGACCCGGGCGCCGAAGTGGGGCGCCAGCGGCTTGCGGTAGGCGGTGTGGCCGGGCGGGTCCATGACCAGCAGCATGTGGCGCATCAGTTCGAGCTGGGAGGGGTCCAGGTCCTCCAGCACGACGCTGCCCTGCCACGACGAGAACAGCTCGGGATGCCGCGACACGTGCACCAGGTCGGCGTGGCGCAGCACCGCCCAGTACCCGGCCTGTCCTTCGATCTCCTGCCAGTGGACCGGGTCCTCGCGGCGCAGGCGGGCGAACGTCGCGTGGACGTCGTCGCCGAGGTACCAGTCCGGGTCGTAGATCCCCACCGGCTGCGTCGCGCTCGTCCCCATCGCCACCCCCTCCGTCGGCGGCCATACTAGAACGCGTTCCACTTCTACGAGGGGGCTCCCCATGACCGACATCGCGGCGCTGCCCGAGGCTGTCCACCTCGGCGAGGACGACCTGCCGTTCGTCGAGTTCGGTGGCGGCAACAAGCTCAAGGTCCTGATGGTCGACGAGGCCGCCGGCTTGTGGGTGGTCGAGAACATCTTCCAGGCCGGCTTCGAGGTGCCGACCCATCGCCACACCGGCCCGGTCTTCGGCTTCACCCGGTCGGGCGCCTGGAAGTACAGGGAGTACGACTACGTGAACCGGGCCGGGTCGGTTCTCTACGAGCCGGCCGGGTCGGTGCACACGCTGACCTGCCTCGAGGACGAGACCCGGGTGTGGTTCCACATGACCGGGACCAACCTCGACCTCGACGCCGACGGCAACATCATCGGCACCGCCGACGGTCCCGGCACGCTGGCGTTCTACCTCGCCATGGCCGAGACCGCGGGCCTGCCCCGCCCGAACGTCGTGGTCCGCTGAACGCCGCCGCTCAGGCCGCGACCCGGTAGGCGGCGACGTTGCCCTCGAAGTCCGAGACGACGACGATGCCGGCGCCGAACGCCACGTTGCTGGCCGCCAGCAGCAGCTCGGCCGACCAGGCCTCGGTGCCGTCGGGCTCGAGCGCCACCAGCGCCTGGGGTCCGGCCATCCGGCCCGCCAGCGTAGAGCCCGGCGGGTCGGGCCCCGGCACGGCGCGGCCGTGAACCGAACGAGGACCGGGCCAGGTCGGTACTGTCCGGGGCGTGCAGCTGACCCCCCGCTACGGCGAGCCCGCGGTGCTCGACGTGCAGCCGGGGTTCGGCGACGCGGCGACGCCCCTCCTGCGCCAGCGGGACCGGCTCGCGGCGACGCTGGCCGGGCTCGACGCGGACCAGTGGGCGGCCCCCAGCCGCTGCGCGGGCTGGTCGGTTCAGGACGTGATCACCCACCTGGTGACCACCAACCAATTCTGGGCGTTCTCCGTCCGCTCGGCCCTCGACGGCCGGCCCTCCCGCCTGCTCGCCACGTTCGACCCGGTGGCGTCGCCTGCCGAGATGGTGGCGGCGTCCCGGTCCCGGACGAGCGGCGAGGTGCTGGGCGCCTTCGTCGACACGAACGCCGCGCTGTCCGAGGCGGTGGCGGCCGTCGGCGACGACGGCTGGTCCACGCCCGGCGAGGCGCCGCCCGGGCACGTCGCGCTGCACGCAGTCGCGCTTCACGCCCTGTGGGACGCGTGGGTCCACGAGCGGGACGTCGTCCTACCCCTGGGCCTGGCCCCGGTCGAGGAGGACGACGAGGTCGCCGGCTGCCTGGCCTACGCGGCCGCGCTCGGCCCCACGTTCGCCGCGTCCCGGGGCGAGACCCGGCGGGGCACGCTCGCCGTGCGGGCTACCGACCCCGACGTCCACCTGGTCGTCGAGGCCGGCGAGACGGTCGTCGTCCGCACGGGCGACGCCCCCGCCGGCGGCCTGTGCCTGAGCGGGCCGGCCGTCGACCTGGTCGACGCGCTGAGCTTCCGGGCGCCCCTTCCGTGCCCCGTGCCGGAAGCGGACCGCTGGCTGCTGGCGGGCCTGGCGGAGGTCTTCGACCAGCCCGCCTGAGCCTGTTGAGGAGTGACCTGACCTCGGGCGGATCCTGCAAGGATTCGCCCCGTGAGCCTCGTCGTCGTCCACGCTGGAGAGTCGGCCACGTCCCGGACCCGGGCCCTCGGCGTCGCCGCCCTCGAGATCGCCGGCGGGGGCGAGCTGGTCGAGCTGTCGCAGCTCTCGTCCGACGGACTGCTCGGCCGGGTCGCCGACCCCGAGCTGGACGCCGCCGTGGCCCTCGCCGCCGGCGCCTCGACCCTGGTGCTGGCCAGCCCCGTCTACCGGGCCACGGTGAGCGGCCCGATGAAGGCGTTCCTCGACCGCTTCCCGACCGGCGGCCTGGCCGGCACGGCCGTGGTGCTCGCCGCCACCGCGGCCGCGCCCCAGCACTACCTGGCGCTCGACACCGGTGGCCGGGCGCTCGTGGCCAGCCTCGACGGCTGGACCGTCCCCACGGTCGTCTACGCGACCCCGGCCGACATCGTCGACGGCGTGGTCTCGGCCGCGGTCCGGGACCGCCTGGCCCGGGCGCTCGACGAGGCGGCCCGGGTCACCGGCGGGGGCTGAGCTCTCACGCCTCGGTGTCCTCGACCTCGCCGCTCGGGTCGTAGTGCGAGTAGAACTGCCGGGCCCAGCGGCGGTGCTCGATGATCGGTCGCTCGGACCGGGTGAGGACGGGGCGGGGCCGGTAGATCTTGTTCTCCCAGATCGGGATGTCCTGGCTGACGCCGTCGCAGAACGAGTCGGCGGCCTGGACGACCGCGTCGTCGCCGTTGGCCCGAGGCGCGGTGAACGCCCAGCGCACGTGCACGCTCTCCTCGTCGATCGGTGTGGTCGAGGACAGGAACGTCACGTAGCCGGCGATGCGCAGAACGCCGAGGCCGAGCCCGTAGCCCTCGCGGACGAAGTTGCCGTCCATGCCGACGGCGCGCTTGTAGGTCCCGTCGACCAGGAAGTCGTCCTCGGGGACGGCGTCGGTGCCGTGGACGAAGCGGAAGTGGGCGTAGTCGACGTTGTTCTCGGCCATGTCCTGGGCGGGCACGGCGATCTCGAAGTCCCGCACCACCACCGGCGACCAGTCGGGGTCGGTGAACTCGGCGACCTCGGGCACGTCGTAGAACGGGTCGCCGCCCTCGGCATGGTGCCAGGCCCACATCATGCCGTTGCGCTCGAGCGTGGGGTAGCTGCGGGCCGCGGCCCTTGCGGGGATGCGGGTGCCGTCGCCGTAAGGGATCTCGACGCACGCGCCCGAGTCGCCCTCGAAGACCCAGCCGTGGAACGGGCAGCGCAGGCAGTCGCCCTCGACCTTGCCCCCGACGCCGAGGTGGGCGCCGAGGTGCGGGCAGTGGGCGTCGAGGACCCGGGGCTCGCCGTCGCCGGTGCGGTAGAGGACCAGGTCGCGGCCGAAGTAGTAGAGCGCCCGCACCTCGCCGGGCCCGAGGTCGACGGACTCGGCCACCACGAACCAGCCGTTCGGGACCGGGAACGGGAACCGGCGCTCGCGGCGGCGGGTGACCCGCACCCGCTTGGACCGGTCGAACAGCACCTCACGGTCCCGGGGCATCGGGAGACCGACCGGTAGGCCGGCTGCGGTCGGTGCGGAGTCGTTGACGCTGATGGCGCCGAGCGCCTCGTCCCAGCCGGTCATCGGGGCCCTCCTGATCGAATATCCGAAACATAATCGAAAAGACCGAGGCGGTGAAGCCCAGGTCAGGCGAGGTTTCCGAACTAGTCTGGCACGCGTGCCGGGAAACCCCATCGACGCCGCCCCCGCCGCGACCACAGGCCCGACCCGCCGCCGTGTCGGCCGGCCCGCCCAGATCAGCCGGCAGGCCATCGCCGAGGCGGCCCAGCAGGTGGGACTCGGCAACCTCACGCTGAAGGCGGTGGCCGACCAGCTGGGCGTCAGCGTGGCCGGGCTCTACCACCACATCCGGGGCAAGGAGGACCTGCTGCGCCTGGCCGCCGAGCACACGGCGGCCAGCAGCGAGGTCCCGCTCGACCACGGGCAGCACTGGGCCGAGTGGCTGGCCGAGTGGGCCGTCTACAACTACGACGCCTTCGTGTCCGAGCCGCTGCTGGTCGACCAGTTCCTGGCCGGCGCCATCAACACCGAGTCGATCGCCGGCACGACGGACGCGATCCTCGGCGCGCTGGTCCGCCAGGGCTTCACCATCGCGGAGGCCCACGCCGCCTACCAGCTGACCAGCTCGTGCGCGCTCGGCTCGGCGCTCAAGGCGATCCGCCAGGCCCGGGCGCGGGCGGCCGGGCGGTCGGAGGTTGCCGAGCTCTACCACGTGCTGGACGAGCACGAGCCGGGGGACCTGCCCTACCTGCGCCAGTACCTGGCGCTGATGCTGACCGAGCGGCCGGAGGGCTTCACGTCCGCTCTGACCACTGCGTTGTCGGGGATCGCGGTCGGCCGGGGCGAGTCGCCGGACGGCATCGCCCCGCTCGTGGACGGGGCCCTCGCCGACCGGCGGGCAGCGGGCTAGGTCCCGGTCTCGTCGCCGGTCAGCCACGGCGGCTTCGTGCCGGGCGCGGACTCGCTCGGCCGGCGGCCGCCGTCGACGACCTGGGCGGCCGCGGCCGCCGGCGCCGGGCCGACCGGGGCGGAGGGCGACCGCAGCACGATGTCGTGGACACCGACCTCGGGGTGGGCGAGCGCGGTCCCGAGCGTGGCGAGCAGGACGCCGGCGACGCCCTCGGGCGGCATGAACTCGGACTGCAGCAGCCCGTGCCGGCCCCAGTGCTCGAACGCCGCGGCCAGGACGTCGGCCTCGAAGCCGTCCCCGAACTCGGTCGGGAACGTCTGGCCGACGACCACCGAGGCGAACCGCACATCGGGGTGCTCGTTCCGCCAGCCCCGGATCGACGCCTCGAGCGCCGCCTTGCTGGCCCCGTAGGCGCCGAGCCCGTAGCGGGGCGTGTGGGCGGCTTCGGACGACAGGACCGCCACGATCCCGCCGGCCGCCAGGCGAGGCACCGCGGCCCGCACGATCTGGTTGGCCCCGATGACGTTGGTGGCCAGGACCCGCTCCCACTCGGCCGCGGACGTGTCGGCCAGCGCCCGCAGGGGTGCGGACCCCGCGGCATACACGACGAGGTCGAGCGGCCCCACGAGCCCAAAGGCCTCGGCCACCAGCCGCTCGCAGTCCCCGGCGTCGCAGGCGTCGCAGGCGACGGCGAAGCCGCCACCGGCCTGCTCAGCCGCCGCCGCCAGCCGCTCCGCCCGCCGGGCGGCCAACACGACCCGCGCCCCGGCCCGGACGGACCCGACGGCGCATGCCCGACCGATCCCGGCCGAGGCGCCTACCACCAGCACCGCCCGCCCGGCCAGCGGCGCGGAGGTCACCGGAGGCCCTCCATCGCCGAGGTCCAGGCGACGACGTCGCCGGCGACCTCGACCATGCGGTCGAGCTGGCGGGGATCGGTGGCGAGGGCGACCGGGGCGGGGACGCCCGAGGCGAGCAGGTCGGCGAGTCGGCCGGCGTGGGCATCGGCGTCGAGACCGGGACCGTCCTCGGACCAGCGCTCGACGGGAACCGCCACGCCCCAGCGGGCCGCGGCCTCGATCACCGCCGCGGTCCGGTCGTCGACCGTGGTGGTGACCGCCAGCGCGGGACGCCCCGGCCAGACGCGGCGGGCCACCGCCACGCAGGCCGCGGCCAGGCCGCAGGCGTCGGGGCGGGCCGGGACCACCGCGCCGCCGAGCGACGCCGTGGGGAACGTGCGGGCCACCCAGTAGCCGGGGGTGCCGGGGTCGGCGGCCACCAGCCCGCCGGCGCCCACCGCGGCCGCGTACGCACGCGTCACGGCGCTCGGGGCCAGGGGGGTGCCCGGGTTCGCCCACCCCTCCTGGGTGACGCGGGCCAGCTCGGTGCGCAGCGGCGGCATCGCCGGGCGGCGCCGGTGCCCGCGCAGCGCCTCGGCGGCCGGGCCCAGCGCGCCGGGCGCCAGGGTGACGACCGGGGCGCGGTTCCAGCCGGCGGCCGGTACCTCGCGCAGGTCGAGGCCGGCAGCCACGACCAGATCGGCGCCGGCCGCGCCTCCCAGCTCCAGGTCGCGGGCCTGGAGCCCGACCGTCGCCAGGTGGTGGTCGCTGCGCCAGTCGAACACGCCCTTGGCACCCCACGTGTTGAGCACGCCGAGGCCGCCGGCCGCCGCCAGCGCGTGCAGGCCGGGGACCAGCACCGGGTCCGCCAGCCCCGGGCCCACCAGGACCACGGGCGCCACGGCCGCGTCGATCCGCTCGATGTCGCCGGCGTCGGGCTCGACCCAGCGCTCGGTCCCCGCGGGCGCGGCGGTCGGGGCGTCGGCGTCGTCCAGGACGATCTCCTCGGGCTCCGACCGCCGGTCCAGGAGGCGCAGCCCGCCGCCTCCCTCGTGGACCGCGCACCGGCTGCGGTGGACCAGCAGGTGGGCCTCGGCCAGCAGCGCCGCCACCTCCGGATCGGCGACGTCCGCCACCGGCACGCCCGCCAGCGGTGCGCCGTAGACCGCCTGCACCCCGAGGGCGGCGAGGCGTTGCGCCAGCGGGCTCACGTGGCCGCCCGGGCGGCCAGGTCGGCCTTCAGGACCTTGCCGACCTCGTTGCGGGGCAGCTCGGCGACGGGCTCGAAGCGGACGGGGACCTTGTAGGGCGCCAGGTGGTGCCGGCAGTGCTCGGCGAGGGCGCCCGCGTCGACCGGGACGCCGCGTGCCGGCACGACGAACGCCACCGGGACCTCGCCCAACCGGTCGTCCGGCACCCCCACCACCGCCGCGTCCGCCACCCCCGGAGCCGACCGCAGGACCTCCTCGACCTCGGCCGGGAACACCTTCAGCCCGCCGCGGTTCACCATGTCCGACAGCCGGCCCTCGACCCACACGAACCCCTCCGCGTCGATCCGGGCGACGTCGCCGGTCCGGAACCAGCCGTCGGGGCTGAGGCGGTCCGCCAGGTCCGTGCCGCCCGCGTAGCCCGCCGCCAGCGCCGGGGTGCGCAGCCACAGCTCGCCCGGCTCGCCGCCCGGCACGTCCCGGCCGGCGTCGTCGACCACGCGGGCCGTGACCCCGTCGTGGGGCCGGCCGATCGAGCCCAGCTTGTCCTCGCCGTGCTCGCGGGCGTCGGCCGCGCTCCAGCCGATGATCTCGCCGCCGATCTCCGTCTGGCCGTAGCTGTTGAGCACGGTGACGCCGAACCGGTCGCGGAAGCGCCGGGCCTGGCGGGGCGACAGCGGCGCCGTGATGCTGCGCACGATGCGCAGCGGGGCCAGGTCGCCGACCTCGCCCTCCGGCGCGTCGGTGAGCATGGCCATCGCCGCCGGCGGCAGCACGGTCGAGCGGATGCCGTGGCGGCGGACCGCGGCCGCGAACCCGGCGGGCGTGAACCGCTCCAGCACCACGACCGGGGCGCCGACCCGCAGGGCGAACAGCACGTTGTAGACCCCGGCCCACAGCGACAGCGACACCGGCACCAGGTTGGGCATCGGCGCCCGGCCGGACGACGGCGGCCCGCTGCCGCCGCCCCGCAGCTTGCGGACGACGCCGTCGAGCAGGTCGGCCACGCCCGCATGGGTGAGGAGCACGGCCTTGGGACGCCCGGTGGTCCCCGACGTGAACTGGACCAGGGCCACGTCCCCCGGGTCGGCCGGCCCCGGCCCCACGGTCCCGGGCCGGACCTCCGGAGCGGCGTCCGGCGACGCGAGCACCACCAGCGGCCGACCGCCGAAGCGCCCGGCGTGTTCCCCCGTCGTGACCACCGCGGCCGGGCCGACCGACCCCAGCACCCCGTCCACCTCGCCGTCGGTCAGCCGGGGGTTGAGCGGCACGTAGGCCGCCGCCGCCCGCCACACGCCGAACAGTGCGGCGACCACGTCCGGTCCGTCGGGCAGCATCACGCCGACCCGGGCCCCGGGCCCGACACCCGCCGCCGCCAACGCGGCGGCCACGGACTCCGCCCGGTCCACCGCCCAGCCCCGGGTCCACGACCGATCGCCGGCGTGCACCAGCACGTCGTCCAGGCCGGACGGCCCGGCCGGGCCGTCCGGCGCGAACAGCAGGTCGGCGAGTGTCACCCCTGCGCCCCCGGCGGCAGCCACCGCGGCTCGCGCCGCTCGGCGAAGGCGGCCGGCCCCTCGGCCTGGTCCGGGTGGCCCCACAGCGACACGAGGTCCCGGGCGCCCGCCCGGCAGGCGTCGGTCAGCCCCGCCTCGAGTGCGCCCCACAGCGCCCGCTTGGTCGCTGCCAGCGCCGCCGGCGAGTTGCGGGCGATCGTCTCGCCCAGCGCCTGGGCGGCCTCCCGCAGCCGCTCCGGCGGGTCGATCACCTCGCTGACCATGCCCAGCTCGTAGGCCCGGGATGCCGGCATCCGCTCGTAGCGACCGACCATGGCCATGCGCATGACCGCCTCGGCCGGGACCTTGCGGATCAGCCCGATGGCCTCCAGCGACACCACCTGCCCGACCGACACGTGGGGGTCGAAGAACTCGGCGTCTGACGCGGCGATCACGATGTCGGCGTCCGCGATCCAGTGGAACCCGCCCCCGGCGCACATGCCGTTGACCGCGGTGATGACGGGCTTGCTCACCCCCTGGTGCCAGGCGGTGAAGTGGAGGTCGAAGTCCTCGACCGAGCGCCGGTAGCGCTCCATGCCCACCCCGTCGGTGGCGATCTGGCGGACGTCGACGCCGGTCTGGAACGCCCGGCCGTTGCCGGTGTGGACGATGGCCCGCACGTCGGGGTCGGCGTCGAGCTCGCGCCAGGCGACGGCCAGCTCGTCGCGCATGGTGAAGTCCATGGCGTTGAGGTGGTCCGGCCGGTCGAAGATCAGCCATCCGACCGGGCCGCGGCGCTCGACCACCAGGGTCTCGTAGGTCGAGTACGAGCCGGGCGGGGCGGGCGAGCGGGTGTCGGTCACGGGGTCCTCCTCCGGGGGGCGGGCGATCGGAGTGGCCGGGGTCCGCCGGCCCGGGGCCGGGCCGGCGATGCCGGGGTCGAGTGGCTGCCAGGCGGCCGGCCGGTGCTCGGCGAAGGCCCGGGGCCCCTCCTCCTGGTCGGGGTGGCCCCACATGGCGACCAGGTCGCGGCCGCCGGACCGGCACGCCTCGGTGAGGCCGGCCTCCAGCGCGCCCCACAGGGCCCGCTTGGTCAGCGCCAGGGCGGTGGGCGAGTTGCGGGCGATGGCCTCGGCCAGGGCCTGGGCGGTCGCCTCCAGCTGGTCGAGCGGCACGACCTGGCCGACGATGCCCAGCTGGCGGGCCCGCGCCGCGGTCATCCGCTCGTGGGCGCCGGCCAGCGCCAGGCGCACGACCGGCTCCATCGGCGAGGTCACGGCCAGGGCGATCACCTCGTAGGCGGACACCTGCCCGACCGACACGTGCGGGTCGAGGAGCGCGGCCGTGTCGGCGGCGATCACGATGTCGGCGTCGGCGACGAAGTGCAGGCCCCCGCCGGCGCACGTCCCGTTGACCGCCGCGATCACCGGCTTGCGCACGCCGTTGTGCCACGCGCTGAGCCGGAGCTCCGCGTCCCGGGTCCGGCGGGACTGCTCGCGCAGCGCCTCCCGGTCGGCGGCGAGCTGGGCGACGTCGAGCCCGGTCTGGAACGCCGACCCGGCGCCGGTGTTGACGATGACCCGCACGCCGGGGTCGTCGTCGAGCTCGCGCCAGGCTCGCTCCAGCTCGGCCAGCATCCTGGCGTCCATGGCGTTGCCCCGGTCGGGCCGGTCGAAGGTGAGCCAGCCGGCCGGCCCCCGCCGCTCGACCCGCAGCGTCTCGTAGGCCGTCATCCGCTGCGCGGGACCTCGTGCCACGGCGCGTCGCGCCACGGGTCCGGCTCCCGGGGCAGGCCGAGGACCCGCTCCCCCACGATCGTGCGGTTCACCTCGGTGGTGCCGCCCTCGATGGTGTTGGCCCGGCTCCGGAGCATCCCCTTCACCTCGTAGGGCAGGCCGTCGCCGTAGCCGCCGCCCGGCGGCGCGTCCCACGCCAGGGCGCCCGCGCCCATCAGGTCGGTGGCCGCCAGCTGGATGCGCTGGTTGAGGTCGCCCTGGTGGATCTTGCCGATCGAGCTCTCGGGCCCCGGCGACCGCCCCGCCCGCAGGCCGGCCCGGACCCGCTGGTTGGTCCACTCCCGGACGCGCTCCTCGGACACCAGCACCACCACCCGCTGGCGGACAACCGGGTCGTCCCAGCCGCCCGGCAGGCCCGCGGCCGAGCGCCGCCGGGCGGCCTCGACCAGCCGGGACACGCCCGAGCCGCCGATGCGGTCGACCCCGCCAGACCCGGCGCCCGCCACCATCTGGCGCTCGCCCGACAGCGTGGCGCCGGCCACCCGCCAGCCCTCGCCCACCGCGCCGACCCGCTGGTCGTCGGGGACCCACGCGCCGTCGAGGAACACTTCGTTGAAGTCGACCTCCCCGCCCAGGTGGCGCAGCGGCCGCACGTCGACGCCCGGCTGGCGCAGGTCGATCAGGAGGTAGGTGATGCCGCGCCGCTTGGGGACGCCCGGGTCGGTCCGGGCCAGCAGCACGCCGAAGTCGGCCAGGTGCGCCCAGGTGGTCCACACCTTCTGGCCGGTGACCCGCCAGCCGTCGCCGTCCCGCTCGGCCCTGGTGGCCAGCGACGCCAGGTCGGACCCCGCCCCCGGCTCGCTGAACAGCTGGCACCACACCTCCTCGTTGCGCACGATCGGCGGCAGGAACCGCAGCCGCTGCTCCTCGGTGCCGTGGGC
>DASRJM010000109.1:0-29882 GCA_035649475.1 Acidimicrobiales bacterium | reverse complement strand
AACCGCACGTTCGCCCACGTGCTGGCGGTCGACTCGCCGGCCGGTCCGGACACCCTGCTGCTGTTCCGCTCGGCGCCGCCCGAGCTGGACGTGCTCGTCCGCTCCGGCCACCCGTTCTTCCGGCCCGGCGCCCCGGCCGGCGCGGTGGGGATGGTGATCGACGACGGGGTGGACTGGGCCGAGGTCCAGGAGCTGGTCACCGACAGCTACTGCCTGCTGGCGCCCAAGAAGCTGGCCGCCCGGGTCGACCGCCCGGGGCCGGACGGCGACTGACGCACTGCGGGTCGCCCCGTAGGCGATGGCCCCGAGCGTGACGGCGAACCCGGCCAGCTGGAATGGGGAGAGCGACTGGCCCAGCGCCACCCAGCCGATGACCGCTCCGGTGACCGGGGCGGCCAGGCCGAGGAGGGGTGGCGCCGCCGCCGGCAGGCGGCGGATGCCGTCGAACCACAGCACGAACGCCAGGGCGGTGGCCGCCAGGCCGAGGTAGGCGAACCCGGCGAGGCTGCCGGCGCTCGGGGGCGGGGGCGCACCCTCGACCGCCAGGGCGAGCGGGACGAGCACCACCCCGCCGGCGAGCAGCTGCCGCCCGGTCGCGGCCAGGCGGTCGCCGCCGGCCGCCGGGAAGCGCCGGGTGAGCACGACGCCCGCCGCGAACGACAGGTTGGCTCCGACCGCCGCCAGGATCCCGACGGGGTCGAGGTCCGCCCCCGGCCGGATCACGACCATCCCGACGCCGGCCGCAGCCACGACCCCCACGGCCAGGTCCCGCCCCCGGGGCCGCCCACCGCCGGCGGCGAGGGTCCCGCCGGCCACGAGCAGCGGCTGCAGCCCGCCGGCCGCGGCGGCCACTCCCCCGGGCAGCCGGTACACCGCCACGGCCAGCAGGGGGAAGAACACCCCGAAGTTGCACAGCGCCAGCACCAGGGTCTGCCACCACCTCTGGTGGTCGCGCGGTGGGGGCCGCCGGCGGGACCGCACCGCAGCGAGCGCCAGCAGGGCCAGCCCGGCGGGGACCACCCGGACCGCCGCCACCAGCAGCGGGCGGCCGTCCGGGAGCAGCTCGGTGACCACGACGTAGGTCGTGCCCCACGAGATCGGCGCCAGCACCGTCGTCCCCGCCACCGCCAGCTGCCGCCCGGTACCCGATCTCTTCATACTAAGTATCTTAGTGTTGAGATGATCAGCGTCAACCCATCGCTTGGTACCGTTCCGGCCGTGGCAGCACCGAGGGACGCGGTGGACCGGATCGCCGGCCAGTGGCACGACGTCCGGCCGGACGTCGACGTGTCGCCGATGGCGGTGATCGGGCGGGTCTCCCGCCTGTCCCGCCTGATCGACAAGCGGCTGGGCGAGAACTTCGCCCGGTTCGGCATCGAGGCGTGGATGTACGACGTCCTCGCCACCCTGCGCCGCCAGGGCGAGCCCTACGAGCTGACCGCCGGCGACCTGGTCCGCCAGAGCATGGTCACCACCGGCGCCGTCACCAACCGCATCGACCGCCTGGAGCAGCGGGGCCTGGTCGAGCGGGCCCGCACGGACGACCGCCGCAAGGTCGTCGTCCGACTCACGCCGGCGGGTCGGGACCTGGTCGACCGGGTCGTGGGCGACCACATGGGCACCGAGCGCGACATCTTGTCCCCGCTCACGCAGCGCCAGGAGGCCGACCTGGCCCGCCTCCTCCGCACCGTCCTGGTCGACCTGGGCGACGCCGAGCCGGCCGACGACGACCGCGACCCCTGAGGCGCTGCCAGACTGGCACCCGTGGCGTCCTACACCGTCAACGAGGCGGCCGTGGCCAAGGCCCACGACCTCATACGCGCCCGCCAGTACGTGCTCCGCAGCACGTGGCAGGACGTGCAGCCGACGGCCGCCCAGCAGAACGCCTATCTGGAGAACCACAGCTGGGACGAGTACGCCGAGTGGCACCTGGGCCTGACCGGGGGCGCCACGGACGAGACCAAGGCCCGCTACGCCTTCGTCTACGGCGACTTCCGCCGGCTGCACCGCATGGGCCTGATCGCCTGCCACTACCGGGCGGCCGAGTGGCGCCACAAGGAGATCGAGCTCGCGGCCCACGACCTCCTCCAGCACCTGGACGAGGTCAGCGGCTGACCCGCACGCCGGACGTCCCGGCTCCGGGAGCTCCACTGCCGTCCCCCAGCGCCGGCCCGCGGTCGAGCGACCGAGTGGCGCGGGCGGATTGGAGGCGGTCGCTCGGGCCGCGGCTACCTACGCTGCGGCGGTGTTCACCCAGCCGCCCGAGCTGTCCGACGACGACGTGGCCCGGGCGGTGAGCGACGGCTGGGGCGTGGCGGTCGACGCCCTCGCTTACGCGCCCGTCGGGTTCGGCAGCCACCACTGGCACGCGACCGCGGGTGGCGAGCGGTGGTTCGTCACCGTGGACGACCTGGAGGCCAAGCGGTGGGAAGCGGGCGAGCCGCTGTCCGGTCCCCGGGATCGGCTGGCCTCGGCGCTGGACATGGCCCGGCGGCTGCGGGCCGGTGGCCTCGCGTTCGTGGTGGCGCCGATCGCGACCCGGGCCGGCGCCAGCACCAAACCGCTCGGCGACCGCTGGGTGGTGTCGCTGTACGAGCACGTCGACGGGGACGGCCACCCGTGGGGCGCCTACCCGGACCGGGCCTCCCGGCTGGCCGTGCTCGACCTCGTCGCCCGCACCCACGCCGCGCCCGCGGCGGTGTGGGCCGGGGCGCGGCGGGACGAGATGCGGCTGCCGCACCGGGCCGGGCTGGACGCGGTCCTGGACGGCGACACCCGGCCCTGGGGCCCGGGGCCGTTCGCCGAGCCGGCGCGCGCCCTCGTCGCCGGCCACGCCCCGGCCGTGCGCGCCGCGCTGGCCCGCCACGACCGCCTGGCCGCCGCCGCCCGGGGCCGGCCCGAGCGCATGGTCCTGACCCACGGCGAGCCCCACCGGGCCAACACCATGACCACGCCCGCCGGCCCGGTCCTGATCGACTGGGAGACGGCGCTCATGGCGCCGCCCGAGCGCGACCTGTGGTCCATGGCGGCCGAGGACGACCGGATCCCGCAGGACTACGCGGCGCGCACCGGCGTGGAGCCGGATCCCGACGCGCTCGCGCTCTACCGCCTGGGCTGGGACCTGACGGAGGTCGCCGGCTACGCCGACCTGTATCGGCGGCCCCACGCCGAGACCGAGGACACGGCCCACGCCTGGGGCTACTTCGAGGGCTACCTCGAGGCCGTATCCTCGGCGCGGTGACGGACACCGCCACCCGGGACCTCGAGGCCGCCCGCCGGGGCGACGAGGACGCCTTCACCCGCCTGGTGGCACCGCACCGCCGCGAGCTCCACGCCCACTGCTACCGCCTGCTCGGCTCGGTGCACGACGCCGAGGACGCGCTCCAGGACGCCCTGGTCGGCGCCTGGCGGGGGCTCCCGGGCTTCGAGGGCCGCAGCTCGCTGCGGAGCTGGCTCTACCGCATCGCCACCAACGCCTCGCTGCGGGTGTCGAAGCGCCGGCCCCGACGGCTGGCCCCGACCGACTACGCCCCGTCCCGCACCACGGTCCACGACCTGGGCGAGCCGGTCACCGAGGCCGTGTTCATCGAGCCCTACCCGGACGCCGAGCTCGCCGACCGGAGCGGCCGGGCCGAACCGGAGGCGCGCTACGAGCTACGGGAGAGCGTCGAGCTGGCATTCGTGGCCGCCCTCCAGACCCTGCCCGCCACCCAGCGAGCGGTCCTCGTGCTGCGGGACGTTCTGGCGATGCCCGCGGCCGAGGTGGCCGAGGCCCTCGACACGTCCGTGCCGGCGGTCAACAGCGCGCTGCAGCGGGCCCGAGCCGGTGTCGGCCGCCGCAGCGGCGGGCCGACGCAGCAGGCCACGCTGGCCGCGCTCGGACACGACGGGCAGAGGGCGCTGGTCGAGGCGCTGGTCGGCGCCTGGGAGCGGCGGGACGTCGACCGCGTCGTCGACCTCCTGGCCGAGGATGCCCGCCTGACCATGCCGCCACTGCCGGCCTGGTTCGACGGCCGGGAGGCGGTACGGCGCTTCTTCGCCGAGCGGATGTTCGAGCAGCCGTGGCGGATCGTGGCGACCACCGCCAACTGCCAGCCCGCCCTGGGCTGCTACATGCGAGACGGCGCCGGCCGGTTCCCGCTCACCGGCATCGTCGTCGTCAGCCTGCGGCCGGCCGACGGCGGCGGCGCCGAGGTCACCGCCCTCGACAGCTTCCTGGACCGCGCCCTCCATCCGGTCCTCGGCCTGCCGCCCGAGTTCATCACGCCTGGGTGAGCGCCGGCGGGCCCGGCCACCTGACCCGGACGGGACATGGCTGGTCGGCGACTACCTCGACGGCGAGCCTCCGGCCGGGAGGAGCCGGCGCCACCACCCGGAAGCCGCTGGGGGTCCGGTGATGATCCGCACGCTGTACCGCACCGACCCGGCGACCGGCGCCCTGCCGGTGCTGTGACCCCCCTCAGCCGGGCGGCAGGAGATCGGGTGCGGTGAACGCGAACGGTGCCGGTTCCTCCCACGGCAGGCAGACCCAGGCCTCGCCGCTGCGGCCCTCCCGCACGATGCGCACCAGCGTGTCGGCGATGTCTGACGGCGGGATCAACTTGTAGCCGGCCTCGGCCATCATCCTGCCCGCGTCGCCGATCAGCGGCGTGTCGACCACCCCCGGGCAGAGGCAGTTGATCGTGACGCCGTAGCCTTCGAGCGGCCCAGCCGACGCCCGCACGAGCCCGACCACGGCGTGCTTCGTCATCGTGTAGATCGGATCGGGGCTGAAGGCGATGATGCCCGCCATCGATGCGGTTGCCACGATCGACCCGCCCAAGCCCCTGGCCGCCATCGCCTGCGCCACCGCCCGGGTCCCGTAGACCACGCCGTTGAGGTTCGCACCGAGGACCCGCTGGTACTGCTCGTCGGTGAGCTTGGTGATATCGACCTCGCCGGTGGCGACGCCGGCGTTGAGGTGGGCGATGTCGAGGCCACCCTCGTGGTCGACGATGCCGTCCACGGCGGGCCCCCAAGCGGCGACATCGCCGACGTCGAAGACGAGGGCGCGGCCGCCGACCTCCTCGGCCACGGCCTCGGCGCCGTCCGCGTCGATGTCGACGACGACCACCCGGCACCCCTCGGCCGCCAGGCGGCGGCACACCGCGGCCCCGATGCCCGAGCCGCCACCGGTCACGACGGCCACCCGGCCGTCCAGGCTCTCCACCGCCATCAGCCGAGGTCCAGGATGCTCTCGCCGACGGCGCTGTCGTCGGCGAACCGGCGGAGCCAGGCCTTCCCCTCGGCGTTGTCGCCGACCATCTTCACGGGCAGCGCCGGGAACGAGAAGCCGTCGGGCAGCGGGGGACCGGACGGCGGCTTGCGGGCCATCGCGGCCTCGATCACGGGCGCCAGCCGCTGGGCCTTGGCCGCCACCTGGGCCTCGTCGCGCTCCTTGAACTCCGGCAGGACCTGGGTGCCGAACAGCTCCAGCGACTCGCAGATGTCCTCGTGGCGGTTCTTGCCCGCCTGCATCACGAAGATGATCTGGTCGACGCCCGCGCCCTCGAACCGCCGGATGTACTCGCGGATCTGATCCGGGGTTCCGGTGGCGCCGCGCAGGCCGGTGGTGTCCCCGGCCGCGACCTTCGCGCCCAGCCGCTCGGCCTCCAGCGCGGCCTGGACCTCGGGCGAGAATCCCCGCTCGGCCCGGCGCTCGACGAACTCGGCCCAGACGTCGGTCCTGCCGGGCTCGTGCTCGCCGAAGATGTAGTAGTGGCCGAGGGAGTAGCCGAAGAAGTTGCCGCCCTCCAGGCCCCGGCGGAGCGCCTCCTCCTCGGTGTCGGCGCACATCATCTGCGTGACGCAGGCGATGTTGGCGTTGATCGACTGGCCGACGGGGACGCACCGCTCGGCCAGGGTCCGCTCGTAGTCGGTGACCCACTGCACCGCTTCCTCGGGGTCGATGAAGGCGAAGGCCAGCGCCCCGATGCCCTTCTCGGCCGCCAGAAGGATCGTGTCCCGGCGCGAGCACGCCACCCACAGCGGCGGGTGAGGCTTCTGCACCGGCTTCGGCACGACGTTGCGGGGCGGCATGGAGACGAACTCGCCGTCCACGCCGGTGAACGGGACTTCGGTCATGCAGCGGATCGCGGTCTCCAGGCCCTCCAGCCACGCCTCCCGCTTGGTGACCGGGTCGACGTTGAACCCGCCCAGCTCCGCCTCCGAGGACGACTCGCCCGAGCCGAACTCGACCCGGCCGCCTGACACGAGGTCGAGCATGGCGACCCGCTCGGCCGTGCGGGCCGGGTGGTTGTAGCCGGGGGCGGTCTGGATGATGCCGTGGCCGAGGCGGATGTGCTGCGTGCGCTGCGAGCAGGCGGCCAGGAACACCTCGGGGGCGCTGGAGTGCGAGTACTCCTCGAGGAAGTGGTGCTCGACCTCCCAGACCACGTCGAACCCGAGCCGGTCGGCCAGCGTGACCTGCTCCAGCGCGTCCTGGACGAGCTTCAGCTCGCTTTCCTCGGTCCAGGGGCGGGGGAGCTGGTGCTCGTAGAAGATGCCGAACTTCACGGGGCGGCAACCTCCTCCTCGGGGGTGGCGAGCGTGTCGAACTCGGCGATCAGGTCGGCGCCGTTGGGGCGCTTGTTGCACCAGTGCTCGATCTCGGCGCGGACCGCGGCCCGCGTCTGATCGCGGCCGGCGCCGAGCGAGGTGGCCAGCGCCTTGTCCCACAGCCGGCCGACCATGTCGGCGCCGGCGTGCTTGCGGCCGCCCGTGCCGATCCAGGTGCGGTCGCGCATCTCGGTGAGCGCCGTCGACAGGTAGCCGACATGGGGCGTCTCGTCCTTGCGGATGCAGGCCACCAGCGCGGCGGCGGCCCCGTCGCCGGCGACCAGGTCGGGGTCGGACAGCCACGACTCCGCCCAGGCGAACGTGTGGAACGCCTGCACCTCGATGAGCAGGATCCGGACCATGAAGCCGGCGGTCATCTCCAGGTCGACGTCGACGTCGTCCGGGAGGAGGCGTACGACGTCGGCACCCGACCGGTTCCCGCCGAAGCCCATGCGCTCGAGCATGGCGTCCACGTCGATCTTGGCGGTGGCGTTCTCGAAGGCGATGTCGCGGGCCGCGAACCACATGTCGCGGTGGCCGGCCTCGGCCTCCCAGCCGGCCTCGTCGCGTCCGTGCGCCTCGAACAGCCCCTTGCCGAGGTGGGCGATGGCGGTGCCCTCGATGTCCTCGTCGAACCAGCGCTGGGCGTCGCCCGGGTCGAGGCCGCGGATCGCGGAGCCGAGGCCCTCGACGGTGCCGATGCGGGTGAGGGTGGCGAGAAGCGGCTCGGGCACCCCGGCGCCGACGAGGAAGCGGGCCTGGGCCTCGTTCGGGAAGTGCTCGGGCCACGTCTCGAGCGGCACGTCGATGACGTCCTTGCCGAACACCGTGCGGTGCTGCTCCTGCCAGGCCGTGATGGCCGGGACGCGGTGGAGCGTGCGGGGCGAGACGTAGGTGCCGTCCTCGTCGTAGCCGCCGTGGCAGCGGACGCCGCCGGCGATGAGCGGCTCGGCCACCGGGTGGTCGGCCAGCAGCTCCTCTGCGGTGAACTCGACTTGTGCGCTCACTGCCCCTCCTCCGCCGTGCAGGAACTCTGGGGAAAGCCCTGGTCACAGGCTGTCACTGGTAAGTATATACCAACCCGTTTACACTGGTCTCGTGGCTTTGCTGAGCCGGTCCGAGCGCCAGGCGTCGATCCTGCGGAACGCCGCGCAGGCGTTCGCCCGCCAGGGGTTCGCCGGCACGTCCATGGACGACGTCGCCGCGGCCTGCGGCGTCACCAAGCTGATCCTCTACCGCCACTTCGACACCAAGGAGGACCTGTACCGGGCTGTCCTCCAGCGGGTGTTCGAGCGCCTGGGCCAGGAGCTGGCCGAGGGCCTGGGCCGCGGCGGCGGCCGGGGGCTCGGCATGCGGACGCTGCTGACGGTGGCCCGGGAGGACGAGGCCGGCTTCACGCTGCTGTGGCGCCACGCCAGCCGCGAGCCACAGTTCGCCGACTACGCGGAGGAGCTGCGGGAGGCGGCCGCGGGCGCCACCGCCGAGCTCATGGGCCTGGGAACGGGCGACCCCGCCCTCGACCGCTGGGCCGCCCTGTCCACCATCGGCTGGCTGGTCGACGCCGTGTTCGTGTGGCTCGAGGTCGGTGACCCCGCCCGGGACGAGGAGGTCATCGAGCGCGCCGCGGCCGGCCTCCGCGGCCTGCGCGACGCCTGGGTCCCGGCCCACGCCGCGACCTGACGGGCCGGCCGGCCGCCGCGCTGCGCCATCGTGCCCGAGCTGGGCATTCTGTCGAGCGCGACCGCCGAACGCTGACATCGCGTCCGACGGAACCTCGTCCCCCGGCGCGAACTGCTAGCGTCCGACGTCGCGTCGACGGGGGAACGGTGGGTCGGCGCACACCGACCAACGGGGAGAATCAGACATGTCGAAGCTCGGATGGGTGGCCGCCCTCCTCCTGCTCGTGGCGGTCGTCCCGTGGCAATCCGACGTCGCCGAGGCCGAGCCCAACATCTGCGCCACACGGCCCAACAACACGCCGCGCCGGATCATGGACTGCGTCACGGTCGAGGGGGTCCGCGAGCACCAGGCGGCGCTCCAGACGATCGCCGACGCCAACGGTGGAACCCGGTTCTCCGGCACGCCCGGCTACGACGCCTCGGTCGACTACGTCGTCGAGAAGCTCACGGCGGCCGGCTACGAGCCGGAGGTCCAGACGTTCGACTACCTGGCCTTCACGATCGACGGCCCGTCCGCCCTCGAGCAGGTGGCGCCCACGCCGACCACCTACGAGGAGGGCGTCGATTTCGGCGTCATCGACCAGTCCGACGGCGGCGACGTGACCGCGCCGGTCACCCCGGTAGACCTCCAGCTCGGCCCGGGCAACGCCTCGACCAGCGGCTGCGAGCCCGAGGACTACGCGGGCTTCCCGGCCGGCAACATCGCCCTGCTCCAGCGGGGCGCCTGCACGTTCGAGCAGAAGGCCGAGACGGCGGCCGCCAACGGCGTCGCCGCCATCGTCATCATGAACCAGGGCAACTCGCCCGACCGTGAGGACATCCCGCCTGTCACCTTGACCGCCAACAACACCAGCGGCATCCCGGTGCTCGGCGTCACGTACCCGCTCGGCGTCGAGCTGTCCGAGATCACCGGCCTGGAGATGCGGGTGTTCGCCAACGCAACCCGAGAGATCAAGCCCACTGCCAACGTCATCGCCGAGACGGCGGGCGGCCGCGACGACAACGTCGTGGTGGTCGGCGGCCACCTCGACTCGGTGTTCGAGGGCCCGGGCATCAACGACAACGGCTCCGGCAGCGCGGCGATCCTCGAGGTCGCCGAGCAGTTCGCCAACGTGACGCCGTTCAACAAGGTCCGCTTCTCCTGGTGGGGCGCGGAGGAGTCGGGCAGCATCGGCTCCGAGTTCTACGTGACCAACCTGTCGGAGGAGGAGCTCGGCAACATCGCCCTGTACCTCAACTTCGACATGGTGGGCTCGCCGAACTACGTGCGCTTCGTCTACGACGGCGACGGATCCGCCTTCGGCCTGGCCGGCCCCGACGGCTCTGCGGCGATCGAGAACCTGTTCGGCACGTTCTACGCCGACCGCAGCCTGGCCTTCGAGCCCACCCAGATCGACTTCCGGTCGGACTACGAGGCGTTCTTCCTGGCCGACATCCCGTTCGGCGGCCTCTTCACCGGCGCCGAGGTGCCGAAGACGCCCGAGCAGGTGCTCGTCTACGGCGGTACCGCCGGCCAGCAGTACGACCCCTGCTACCACGCCGTCTGCGACACCTTCGACAACGTCAGCCTCGAGGTCCTCGACCTCAACAGCGACGCGATCGGCTTCGCAGTCGTCCGGTACTCCAAGACGACCGAGACGGTGAACGGCGTGCGGCGGGGCAACCCCGGCGGCGCCGCCCCCGCGGCGGTCGCCGAGGCCGCGGCCGTCTCCGGGTCCGCCTGACTCACGGCGTCCCCGCCGCGGTCCGCCGCGGTGGGGACGCCCTCAGGCGGTCAGGCCGGCCGGTCTCGAACCGCGTCCCGGGGGGTACACGAGAAGGCGCCGAGGACGGAAAGGAGCCGTGCATGAGCCCCGGTGCCTGGATGATGCTGCTGGCGGCCGTGGTCGCGCTCGCCTCCCTTCTGGTCGTCGTGTTCGCGCTTGTGCGCAGCATCCGCAATCACCACACGCCCGGACGCAGCGTCTGGCGGGAGTTCGGCCTGGGGCTTGCGCTGATGCTGCTGTTCTTCGGGACCTGGGTCGCCCACGCGATCGCCGAGTGGCAGACCTACACCGACGAGCAGCAGGCCCACGGGGAGTCGACGTCGGCCGGCGACTTCGTGTCGGCGTTCGCCCAGTCGACGCTGGAGAACTGGCAGTCGGAGTTCCTCCAACTGTTCGCCTTCGTCGCCCTGTCCGCGCTGTTCATCCACAAGGGCAGCGCCGAGTCCAAGGACACCGACGAGAAGATCGAGGCTTCGCTCCGCCGCATCGAGGAGCGCCTGGGCACGCTGCCGCCCGAGGTGAGTCGGGACGACCCCCACGGATGGGAGCTGCCCCACACCGCCCTCGACGTCGAGATCCCCGCGCCGGTCACGTCAGGTCCACGCCCGCCGTCGTCGTGATGTGGGCGGCGTCGCTCGGGCCGCTGCCGGTGTTGAGCGTCCCGGCCGGCTCGAACATCAGGATGCGGGTGCCGGGCTCGGCCTGGGGGAAGTGCTCGACACCCCGGGGCACGACGTGGACGTCGCCGGGGCCCAGCACGACTGGCCCCGACCGCAGGTTGATGGTGAACCGGCCCTCCAGCACGAGGAAGAACTCGTCGGTCTCGTCGTGCACGTGCCAGGTGTGGTCGCCCTCGCAGCGGGCGATGCGCACGTCGTAGTCGTTGATCCGGGCGACGATCCGCGGGGCCCACACGTCGTCGAACCGGGAGAAGGCGTCGTCGAGGTTGATCATGGGTCGAGCGTAGGGAGGCGCGTCCTCGGGGGCGCCAGGGTTTCGGGGTCGGGGGCGCTCCGACGCTGTCACAGCGCGCCGCTACCTTTGGTGCGCCGTGCAGATCGTGTACTTCGACGGTCGGGACCGTCACGAACTGGATGTCCGGGTCAACAACCCGTCGGCCACCGTCGACGACCTGGCGGTCGCGCTCGACCCCCGGGGCGCCGAGCGTACGCTGCTCATCGGCGACCACCCGGCCGACCCCGACTTCGAGCTGACGGAGGCCGGCCTGCACGAGGGCGCGGTCGTCCGGTTCGGGCCACCCCGGGCGGTCGACCGGGGCGTGCCCCCGCCGCCGCCGGCGCCGGTGCTGGGCGGGGCGCCCGCCCGCGAGCTGGTGGTGGTCAACGGGCTCGACGCCGGCCGCCGCTTCCCACTTGTGCCGGGCACGATCGTCATCGGCCGGGCACCGGGGTGCGAGGTGCTGCTGCGCGACGGGACGCTGTCCCGCCGCCACGCCGGCATCACGACCACGCCGGACGGTGAGGTCACGATCGAGGACTACCGGTCCCACAACGGCACCTGGGTCGCCGGTGAGGCGGTGCTCGACCCGGTGCCGCTGGCCGAGGGCGTGCCACTGCGCCTGGGTGCCCTCGACCTCGAGGTCCGGGCGGTGCGCGACGACGACCGTCCGGTGGCCGTCGACCCGCTGCGCCACACCACCGCGGCCGGCACCATCCCGTTCAACCGGCCGCCCCGGCCCGCCCCGCCGCCGCCCACGCCCGAGCTGCGGGCGCCTCAGGCGCCGAAGTCCGGCCACGGCAAGGTGCCGTTCTCGCTGCTCGGCTGCCTGGCGCCGCTGGCGCTGGCGGGCGGCATGTACGCCACCACGAAGTCGCCGCAGATGCTGATGTTCGCGGCGTTGACCCCGGTCATGGCGGTGGCCAACGCCGTCGACGGCAAGCGCAAGGGCCGCAAGTCCGAGCGGTCCGAGAAGGAGCGCTTCGCCAGGGAGATGGTCGGGTTCCGCGAGCGGCTGGCCGGCGTGGCGGTCGCCGAGCGTACGAGGCGCGAGCAGGCCTGCCCCGACCCGGCCGAGATCGTCCGGCGGGTCATGCTGCCCAGCACCCTGCTGTGGGAGCGGCGGCTGGGCCACGCCGACTTCCTCAGCCTGCGGGCCGGGGTGGGCGACGTGCCGTGGCGCCCGCCGATCCCCGACGTCGACGTCACGCCCGACGCCCCGGACGAGCTGCGCGCCGCGCTCGACGACCACGCCCTGCTGGCCGGCAGCCCGGTCCCCGTCGACCTGTCCGAGGGCGGGGTGGTCGGCATCGTCGGCGACCGCCCGGCGGCGCTGGCCCTCGCCCGCTCGCTGCTGTGCCAGGCGGCGATCCTCCACGGCCCGGCCGACCTCCCCATGATGATCCTGGCCCGGGCCGAGACCGCGCCGGCGTGGGACTGGGTCAAGTGGCTGCCCCACACCCGCGACGCCAGCGGTTCGGGCCGCCTGCTGTCGTCCGACCCCGAGATGTCGACCCGGCTCGTCGACGGGCGGCTCAAAGCCTGGGCCGCCAGCGAGCGCACCGGGCCCCGCTCGATCCGCCGCGAGGCCCGCGCCACCGGCCCCCCGCTGCTGGTGGTGGTCGACGACGAGCTGCTCACGGAGGGCCGCAAGGCGCCGACCCGGTCGCTGCTGCGGGGCGAGGGCGGCGCGGTGGCCGGCATCGTGATCGCCTCCACGGCCGACCGCTTGCCGGCCGTCTGCACCACCGTGGTCGACATGAGCGATGCCGACGGCGGCGCCGACCTGACGCTGCCCCAGCGGGGCGAGCACATCGCCGGGTTCCTGCCCGCCGGCATGGCCGACGACGTGGCCCGCGACTGCGCCCGGGCGCTGGCTCGGTTCGAGGACCCGGAGCTCGACCTGGTGGGCGCAGGCCTGCCGGCGACGATCCGGCTGCTGCCGCTCCTGGAGATGGAGGAGTGCACCCCGGACGCGGTGCTGGCCCGGTGGAAGGCCGCCGGCCCCGACTCCCGCCCGACGGGGCCGGTGGGCGTCACCGAGGACGGGGTGTTCTCCGTCGACTTCGTCGCCGACGGCCCCCACGGCCTGGTGGGCGGCACGACCGGCGCCGGCAAGTCGGAGCTGCTGCGCACCCTCGTGGCCAGCCTGGCGGCCAGCGTCGATCCCGACCACCTCACGTTCGTGCTGATCGACTTCAAGGGCGGCAGCGCCTTCGACGAGTGCGCCAAGCTGCCCCACACGGTCGGCATGGTCACCGACCTCGACGAGCACCTGGCCGAGCGGGCGCTGCGCTGCCTCGAGGCCGAGCTCAAGTACCGCGAGCGGGCCCTGCGCGAGGCGGCGGCCGTCGACCTGCCCGACTACCTGCGCAAGGGCCTGCCCGAGCCCATGCCCCGGCTGCTGGTGATCATCGACGAGTTCGCCACCCTCAAGGCCGAGCTGCCCGAGTTCATCGACGCCCTGGTGGGCGTGGCCCAGCGGGGCCGCAGCCTCGGCGTGCACATGCTGCTCGCCACCCAGCGGCCCCAGGGCGCCATCAACGACAACATCAAGGCCAACACCAACATGCGGATCGCCCTGCGGGTGCAGGAGGACGGCGATTCCCGCGACATCATCGACGTCACCGACGCCGCGGCCATCCCGCGCACCGCCCCCGGGCGGGCCTACGTGCGGCTCGGGCCGAACGAGGTCGTGGCCATCCAGTCGGCGCTGTCGACAGGATCCCGCGACTCGGCGTCGCTGGCGCACGTCGACGTGGCCCGCTTCGTGTACGGCCCGGCGACCCGCCAGGAGATCCCGCCGCCCCCGGTCGACCCGGCGGCGGTCGCGGCCGTGGCCGGCCCGCCGGTGGACGGGGTACCGCTGCCGGGCCAGACCGACCTGGCGCTGCTGGTGTCGGCCATCACGGACGCGTTCGCGGCCACCGGCCGCCCCGCCCCGCGGCGACCATGGCCCGACCCGCTGCCCCGGGACGTCGACCTCGATGCGCTGATCGACGCGTCGATCGAGTCGGGCCGGGCCGGGGTCGGCGCGGGTGCCCAGGGCTTCGTCCCGCTGGCGCTGGCCGACGACCCCGAGGCCCAGTCGCAGTACCCCGTGGGCTGGTACCGCCACGAGGGCAACCTCGTCGTGTACGGCATCGGCGGCAGCGGCACGACCACGGCGCTGACCAGCCTGGCGCTGTCGCTGGCCCGCACCCAGTCGCCCGACGACGTGCACATGTACGCGATGGACTTCGGCGCGGGCGAGCTGGGGGCCATCGCCGCGCTGCCGCACGTGGGGGCGGTGATCCTGGCGGCCGAGCGCGAGCGCCAGACGCGGCTCATGCGCTTCCTGCGGGCCGAGCTCGACCGGCGCCGCGACCTGGGGGCGGCGGCGGTGCGCGGCGAGCCGGTGATCGTGACGTTCGTCGACGGCTGGACCAGCCTCGTCGCCGAGTACAACGACCTGGCCGGCAGCGCCCACTGGGAGGCGTTCACCCGGGTGTTCGCCGACGGCCCGGAGGTCGGCCTCTTCACGGTCGTGGCCGCCGACCGCGCCGGCGCCGTGTCCCACGCCCTGGCCTCGCTGGTCCGCCAGCGGATGGCGCTGCGGCTGGGCGACAAGGGCGACTACAGCAGCTTCGGCATCCGCATGGCCAACGTGCCCGACATGGTGCCGGGCCGCGCCATCACGATCACCGACCGCCAGGTCGTGCAGATCGCCCGCCCGGCCGACGGGGCCGAGGCGGCCGCCCGGCGGCTGGCGTCGTCCATCCCGCCGCCGGCGCGCCCGCCCGTGCGCATGGACGTGCTCACCACCGAGGTGCGCCTCGCCGACCTGGGGGCGGCGGGCAACCTGGCCGCCCGGCCGTGGACGATCCCGATCGGCGTGGCCGAGTCGGCCCGGGCCACCGCCCACCTCGTGGCCTACCAGGGCGAGCACGCGCTGATCGTCGGTCCGGCCCGGTCGGGCAAGAGCACGGCCCTGCTGACCGTGGCCGCGGCCTGCCGGGCGGCGCGGGGCGACGTGCGGGTGGTGGCGGTGGCGGGGCCGCGGTCGCCCATCGGCGCGGACCCGCTGGTCGGCCGGGCGATCCACCCCAACCAGATCGGTGAGGGACTGACGCCGCTGGTCGAGCCGGGCGAGGGCCTGGTGCTGGTGCTCGTCGACGACGCCGAGGCCATCGACGACGTCGGCGGCGTGCTCGACAGGCTGTCGACGTCCGACCGGGCAGACCTCCTGTTCATCGCCGCCGGGCGCAACGACGGCGTCCGCACCGGCTACTCGCACTGGACGCGGCCGCTGCGCCGCTCGAAGCTCGGCGTCATGCTCCGGCCCGACGTCGACCTCGACGGCGACATCTTCGGCACCCGCCTGCCGCGGCGCTCGCCGGTTGCGATGGTGGCCGGCCGCGGCTACGTCGCGGCCAACGGGAACGTCGAGCTGGTGCAGGTCGCGCTGCCCCGTTGAGCCCGACGGACACAGGCCAGGGGGCGACGTAAACCCGCCGGACTTCCTCGCTACTGTCGGCGCCAGCGGGGCGCTGGGGGAACCGAACCGGCCTGGCGGCCGGCTGCTGATCATCCACCAAGGAGCATCACGACATGGTCACAGGCAACGTCCGGTCCAGCGAGCTCTCCGTCACCACCGCCGCGCAGATGGCGTCGACGGTCGAGGGCTCGCTCAACCAGGCGATCACCGACTTCATCACGCAGGGCGACACCCTGACGCCCGAGAACTTCGACGGCCCGTCCGCCCACCTCTTCTACGAGGAGTGGCCGCAGTACAAGACGACGCTGACGACGGCCGTCGCCCAGTTGACGGATCTCGCAGCGGACCTGAAGCTCATCAACGCCGAGATCCAGGCTGCGGGCGGCAACGTCTAGTCCGTTGGTCGTTCTGGCGGCTGTGGGCGCCTGCGTCGCTCTCGCAGCCGCCAGAAGGCCCCGGTGGCCGGACCGGGGCCGCGGCCCGCTTCAGCCGAGCGGCTACTACCTTCGTGCCATGGCAGACATCGAGATCGTGCAGCCCTGCGACGGGGCGGCGAGGGTCGACTTCGACTTCGGAGCGGCGAGCGCCGCCCTCGATGCGCTGGCCAAGATGGGCGCCAAGCTGAGCGACCAGGTGACCGCTCGCGACGGCCTCGCCACCGACGTGGTGGTGAACTGGCAGGGCTACTTCCGCACCGAGTTCGACCGGGCCGCCGGCCTGCTCCAGAGCCGCTTCACCTCGGGTGCCGAGCTGGCCGGCTACGCCGCCCTCCCGATCTGGACGGCGATCGGCAACGCCAACGAGGCCCAGCGCCAGCTCAACGCCGCCGCCCGCGCCGAGCAGGCCCGGCTGGCCGACGCCACAGCCGACTGAGGCGGGGCCCGGGTTACCAGGCGTCGTCGGCGCTGTAGTTGAACGCCTCGACGAAGCTGCCCTGGTACAGGTCGTCGAACGGGTCGGTGCCGCCGAAGTAGTCGGCGAGGACGCCGCTGTAGCTCCCGGGCGGCGTGCCGGGCGGGATGTGACCCCCCGCCTCCAGGCTGAGGATCGCCTGCTCCCGCAGCCCGGTCACCGTGGTGCGCTGCAGGTCGTCGCCGTCGAACGGCAGGCTGGTGTCGGCCGTGCGGATGTCCTCGATGCCGAACAGCCCGATCTGGTTGACCACGTCGACGCCCGCGCCGACGAGCACGCCGACGCCGGCCCCGACGGGCCCGCCGGCGATCAGCCCGACGACCGGTGGCCCGAGGTCCCCGACCAGCGCGGCGCCGTGGGAGATGCCATAGGCGAGGTGGCTGTTCGCCGCCGCCGCGGCCGCCTCGGTCTCGTTGAACCCCTGGTACGCCGCCCCGATCACGTGGGCCACCGGGTCGAACGTGTCCTGAAGCTGGCCGGGCGTCGGCCGGGCGTTGTCGGTGAACAGCTGGTGGCTCTCGGCGCCGCTCCACAGGCCGATCTGGTTGCCGACGATCGCGGCCGCTTCCTCGTCGTAGCCGAGCTCCTTGAAGAAGCCGACGACGTCGGCCCGCTCGAACGGCACGTCGACCTCGATGCCCGGCGTCTCGGCCTGGATGTTGGCGGCCTCGCCGATGTCGTTGAGGTGGGGGAGCAGCGTGCGGGCCGCCGACCGCTTGATCGTGTCGCTGACGTCGCCCTGCGCCACCGACTCCATGAAGTCGTTGTAGGCGGCGATGGACTGGTCGCGGGTCACCAGCGGGATCCGGCGGCTCGGGTCGGTCGGGTCGGGGACGGTGGCGTACTGGGCGTTGACGAACGCCTCCTCGATCGCGCCGGCCGCGTGCCGGTCCACCTCGTCGAACAGGGCGACGTACTCGTCGTGGAGCCGCGCGGTGTGGGGCATACGCAGCCCGGGCGGGTGCACGATCGCCTCGACGTGGTCCTGGCCTCGGCTGGCGAAGCTCCACGCCGCCTCGGTGCTGCCGTCGAGCGCCCGCAGCGCCACCACCTCGGGCAGGCCGAGCCCCGGGTCGTCGTAGAGCCACGCGCTCGACGAGAACCCGGGGTAGTCGGTGATGTCCTGGCCGACGGGGTACTCGCCTGGGTACTGCGACCGGTTGAGGTCCTTGCCGGTGACGAGGATGCGCTCGGCGCCGTCGGCCAGGAACCGCGGGTCGTAGTCCCGGGGCTCGCCGCTCATCAGCAGGGCGAGGTGGCGCTGCTGGATCTCGTCCTGGGTGTCGACCAGCGCCGCCCGGTCGTCGAGCAGGTCGGGGTTGCGGGTGGCCCGGGCGAAGCCGCCGACCAGCGGCAGCAGCAGCTGGTCCTGGATGTGCGCCGACCAGTCCATGTCGCCGTCGATGAGCCCGCGGCCCTCGTAGCGGGCCGCGTAGGTGTCGACCACGCCGAGCAGGACGTGCGTGCCCTCGGGCCCGAGCCGGTCGTAGAACCCGGCCGCGAAGTCCTCGTCCCACATCTGCCCGCCCACGCCGACCAGCTGGTCGAACAGCGGCCGGTACTGCGGGTTGTCCTGGCTCAGGTTCCACAGCGCCTCGACCGAGAAGTGGTCGGGGTCGAGCCCGGCGGCGACGAGCGTCTGGCGGATCTGCTCGGCGGCCGCCCGGCCCTCGGCCTCCTTCTGCGCCTCCGCGATCGTCGGCTCGCCGACCAGCGGGGCGAGGACCCGGTCCTCGGCGCTGAAGATGCCGTCGCCGTCGGGGTCGGTGCCGGCGAGCTGGAACCCGGTGCCCACGCTGCGGACCCACGCCGCCAGGTGGACCGACTCGTCCTCGAGGGCGCGCAGCCAGTTGCCCGCCCAGTCGGCGTCGAAGCCGCCGGGCAGGTAGGCGCCGGCGCCGGCGCCGAAGCGCTCGCACGCGCCGTCGACCTCGGTGGCCAGGCTCGTCAGCTCCTCGTCGGCGTCGGTGAGGAAGCCCGGATACGCCAGCAGGCGGGCCGGTTCGGCGGAACTCGTGGTCATGTAAGCCCCCAGGTCGACACCCTCACGTCGCGCGCAAAGGTAGGGGCCGCGGCGCCGCTTGCGCGGTCGGGCACGGGCCCGCATCCGGGCTAGAACACCGGGGTGACCACCGTCGGCGACTACCAGCTCGAGCGCCAGATCGGCGCGGGCGCCGCCGGCACTGTGTGGAAGGCCCACCGCGCCGGGCCGGTCAGCCGGGTGGTGGCGCTCAAGCGGCTGCGGGCCGGCGGCGGGGCCGTCGACCTGGCCCGCATCCGCCGGGAGGCGACCGTGCTCACCGAGCTCGACCACCCCCACATCGTGCGGGTGTTCGAGGTGGTGCACGACGGCGACGGCGTGGCGCTGGCGATGCAGTTCGCCGCCGGCGGGTCGCTCGAGGACGTGCTGGCCGAGCGGGGCCGGCTGAGCCCCGGCCAGGTCGTGGCGGTGGCCGCCCCGGTGGCGGACGCGCTGGCCTCCGCGCACCGGCGCGGCGTCCTCCACGGCGATGTCAAGCCGGCCAACATCCTGTTCACGACCGACGGCGAGCCGCTGCTGGGCGACTTCGGCGTGGCCCGCACCCTTGGCCAGTTGACCAGCGACCACGCGGCGGGCACGGCCGAGTACGTCGCGCCGGAGCTGCTCGACGGCGCCCCGCCCGACCCCCGGGCCGACATCTACTCCCTCGGCGTCGTCTGCTACCAGACGCTGGCCGGCGTCCCGCCGTACACGGGCCCGTCGCCGCTGGCGGTGGTGCGGGCCGCCGACCGGGGCGTTCACCCGCAGCTCGAGGAGACGCCCGGGGTGCCCGGGCCCCTGGCCGCCGTGGTGGAGCAGGCCATGGACCGCGACCCGGCCCGCCGGTTCGGCACCGCGGAGGCGTTCGCCCGGGCGCTGCGGGGCGCGGTGCCCGCCGACGCGCCCAGCCTGCCCGGCCCCGTGGCGCAGCCGGCCCCGACCGACGACGAGCTGGCCATGGCCGGCACCCGCACGTTCGGCCCGCGGCCGCCCCGGCGCGAGGCCGAGGCGCCCCGCAAGCGCCCCCGGGTGATCGCCACCGCAGCCGTCGGGCTGGTGGCCGCGGGCGGCATCTTCCTCATCCGGGGGCCCCTCGCCGGGCCCGACTGCCCCGAGCAGGACCCGCTGGAGGTGTCCCCGGGCGGCGTCGAGGTGGAGGGGGACGTGGACGGCGACGGCTGCGTGGTCCAGGGCATCTACCAGCTCCAGCCGGTGGGCGGGGACGAGGTGATGGTGCTGACCATCGACATCGGCGGCGATCGAAAGCGCATCGGGTTGGGCGAGCCGGGCGATCAACTGATCCTCGGCGACTGGGACTGCGACGGCGTCGACACGCCCGGGCTCTACAAGCCGCCCGGGGGCGTCGTGCAGTACTTCGACGTCTGGCCGTCGGTGGCCGACCAGGCGTACCAGCCCGACAAGGTCGAGACCGTCGACGGCGCGGGCCGGGCCGAGCTCGCCGAGGGGAACGGCAGCCGCTGCGACCGCATCTCCGTCGACGCCGCGGCGGCCCCGGCGGCGCACGTGCCGGAGGCGACGCCCGTATGAGGGGGCCGCGACGCCCGCCGCCCCTCGGCATGCGCCATCATCTACGGCACGAGTGACAGCACCGGTGCCACACGCCGGTCGCCACCCGGGCCGGGGCAAGGGGAGACGCCAACGCTCGGCGACGAACGTCCATCCACCGCATCCAGATGAGCTGCCGATGACCGTCCAGACGATCCAGCGAACCAACCACCGCGCCGCCGACGTCGGTCGCGGCTTCCTCGCGCTGGCGGGCACCCTGGCGCTCGTCGTGGGCGTCCCGGTGGCCCTGGTGACGTGGGTGGGGTCGCCGCTGCCGGCCGAGGTGCCCACCCTCGACGAGATCTCCCGCGCCCTGCGCGACACCTACATCCCCGAGTCGTTCCTCGTGAAGTCGCTGGCGCTCGTGTGCTGGCTGGTGTGGACCGAGCTGCTGGTCTCCCTGATCGTCGAGGCCATCGCCTACGTCCGGGGCCGCAAGGCGGGCAACGTCCCGCTGGCCGGCGGCGTCCAGCGGTGGGCGGCCCGGCTCGTCGCCACCACCGCCTTGCTCGGCGCCCTCGTCGCCACGCGCAACAGCTCGGGCGCGTCCACCCAGCAGCGGGCCGACGTCATCCCCACGGTCCAGCCGGTGAGCACGCTCGTCGTCGAGGACGACCTCGGCCGCCACGCCACCCGCCACACCGAGGTCCCGGTGGCCCCGGTGGGGCCGGGACCGGTCTACGAGGTCCAGCGGCGCGACACGCTGTGGGACATCGCCGAGCGGCACCTGGGCGACCCGTTCCGCTGGCGTGAGATCTTCGGGCTCAACCAGGGCAAGCCGCAGGCCGACGGCACCCGCCTGACCGACCCCGACCTCATCTACGTGGGGTGGAAGCTCGAGCTCCCGCCCGACGCCTTCGGCGTCGGTCCGTCGCCGTCGCCGCCGGTCGAGGCGCCGCCGGCGCCCCCGCCCGCCCCGGCGCCCGACGGCGACTCCTCGCGCATCATCGACGGCGGCATGGTCCTGATCGACGACGACGGTGGCGGCGGGTGCGGCGTGATCCTGGCCGGCGAGGGGGGTCAGGGAGGCGCCAGCGGCGCGGCCGTCGGGGGCCGGGCCGGCGGCGTGCGCGGCGCCGGCGGCGCCGGCGGCATGGTCCTGCTGCCTGACGATCCGCCGAGCGACGGCCCGGTGTCCGACGAGCCGCCCGTGCTGGCCGGCCCCGAGACCGGCGGCAGCGCTCGCGACGAGCACGACGACGAGCTGGCCGGGCAGCCGGGTGGGTCGGCGGGTCCCCCGTGGCGCTCCGGCGACGAACGCGACTAGGAGATCACCGCGATGGCCTCGACGACCCTTCCCCCGCGAAACCAGATGCCCGGCGCCCGGCCGGCGCCCACGCTGGTCCCCGGAGGCGGGCGCCAGCGCCGCTGGTCGCTGGCGCTGCTCGCCGTGCTGGTCACGCTGGGCTCGGCGCTGGCCTTCGTGGTGCTGTGGATGAACGCCGGCGACCGCGAGCCGGTGCTGGCGCTGGCCCGCGACGTGCCGGCCGGCCAGGTATTCCAGGCCGAGGACCTCGCGACCGTCCGGGTCTCGCTCGACCCGGGCGTCCGGGCGGTCGCGTCCTCCGCGCGCGATCAGGTCATCGGCCAGCCGGCGTCGGTCGACATGCTGGCGGGCACGCTGCTGGTGCCGGACGCGGTCGGCGACACGCAGGGCCTGGAGAACAACAAGGAGACCGTGGCCATCGCCATCGACCAGACGCTGGTGCCGGCCGGGCTGGAGCGCGGCGACCACGTCCGGATCATCCGCATGCCGGCCGCCACCGGGGGCGGCGAGGCGCAGGACCCGGTCAACATCGGCATCGGCCGGGTCAGCGACGTCACGGACAGCGACTCCGCCACCGACGTCCGGGTGTCGGTGTCGGTCGACCGCAACCTGGTGCCCCAGATCTACGGCGGCGACAGCGACCAGCTCCGGCTGGCCGAGACCGCCGCCCAGGGGGACTGACGGCCCGGTGGGTGTCATCGCCTTCGCCTCGGCCAAGTCGTCGCCGGGGGTCACCACCACGGTCACGGCGCTCGCTGCCAGCTGGCCGGCGGAGCGGGACCTGCACATCGTGGAGGTCGACCCCGCGGGCGGCGACCTGGTGGTGCGGTTCGAGATGCCGCCGGAGCCCGGGCTGGTCACGCTGGCCGCCACCGGGCGCCGCGACCTGAGCCGCGACACCTACCTGGCCCACACGCAGGCCCTGCCGTCCGATGTCGGAGCCGACGGCCCGATCCGCCGCATCCTGCTGGCACCGGTCGCCGCCGACCAGGCGTCCGCGGCGCTGGGCGCGCTGCGGGGCGGCCTGCCCAAGGTGCTGGCCTCGCTGGACGCCGACGTGCTGGTCGACTGCGGGCGGCTCGACCCGTACTCGCCCGCGTTCGACGTCGCCACCCAGGCGGACCTGCTCGTGGTCGTGGCCCGCCCGATCCTGAGCGAGATCCACCACCTGGCCAGCCGCCTGCCCACGATCAACGCCCGGGCGACGTCGCTGCTGGCGATCGGCGACAAGCCCTACGGCGTCAGCGACGTGGCCACGGTGGTGGGCGCCACTCCGCTGGGCACGATCCCGATGGACGACCGGGCGGCCCAGGCCCTGACGCTCGGGCATCCTCACGGCCTGCGGGTGCTGCGTCGCTCCCGCCTGCTGCGCGACGCCCGGTCGGTGGCCGAGGGCCTGGCCACCTGGCTCGGCCCACCAGCGACCGCCACCCGTGCGGCGGCCGAGCCGCCCCGGCAGGCCGGCTACCCGGGCTACGCCGCCGCACCCCCGAACGCTCCGGGGCCCGATGAGCACCAGCTGGCGCCGCCCGCCGCGAGCCCGTCGGGCGAGCACCCGGCCGCGCCCGGGTCCGGGGCGCCCGGGCCCACGTCCCCGGATCCCGTCTACGGCCAGGCGGTGCCGCCACGGGCTCCGTCGGGCGGGTACCCGCCCGCGCCTCCCGCGGGCGACGACGGCTGGGCCATGCCGCCCGCGCCGCCTGCGCCGCCACCGCCCGGCGGGGCCGTGCCGCCCTACGGCGACCGGGCCGTGCGCCAGGCCGAGCCGGCCGAGCGCGGGTCGGGCGAGTGGCAGCCGGCGCCGGAGCCCGCCGAGCCTCCGCGGGGGGTCCCGCGACCACCCCGTCCGTGGACCAACGGCGGGGCCCGCAACGGGCGGGGCGGCAACGCCAAGCACTTCCGGCGCAGCGAGGATGACGAGCGATGACCGTCACCGACAAGTCGCTGGTCCGCACGTTCCGCCGCGAGGTCGCCGACGAGCTGACCGAGCGGCTCCGGGCCGACGAGATCGCCGACCGGCCCCGCATGTCGCCGGCCGACCAGCGCCAGTTCGGCCGTCAGCTCATCAACCGCCGGCTCGAGCGCTACGCCAAGGAGCAGCTCGAGGAGGGCCGGGAGCCGCTCCCGTTCGACGAGGAGACCACCCTCGCGCAGGCCATCCACGACGCGCTGTTCGGCCTGGGGGCGCTCCAGCGGCTGCTCGACGACCCCTCGATCGAGAACATCGACGCCAACGGGCACGCCGACGTGTGGGTCACCCGGGCCGACGGCAGCAAGCACCGGGCGCCGCCGATCGCCGACAGCGACGACGAGCTGATCGACACGCTGCGGATGACCGCGGCCCGGGTCGGCCTCACGGAGCGCCGGTTCGACAACGGGTCGCCGTCGCTGAACCTCCAACTCCCGGACGGCAGCCGCCTGTTCGCGGTGATGGCGGTGACCTCCCGGCCGTGCGTGGCCATCCGCCGCCACCGGTTTCCGAAGGTGTTCCTCGACGACCTGGTCGGGCTCGCGTCCATCGACCTCGCGCTGCGCGAGTTCTTGTCGGCCGCGGTCAAGGCCCGCAAGAGCTTCATCATCTGCGGGGGCGTCGACGCCGGCAAGACGACGCTCCTGCGGGCGATGCTCAACGAGGTCGGCCCCGAGGAGCGGATCGTCACCATCGAGGACAACCTCGAGCTGGGCCTCGACCGCTATCCGGACCTCCACCCCGACGTGGTGGCGCTGGAGGGCCGGGAGGAGAACGTCGAGGGCGAGGGCGAGATCGACCTGGCCACGCTGGTGCGCTGGGGTCTGCGCATGAACCCCGACCGGGTGATCGTGGGCGAGGTCCGGGGCCACGAGGTCATCCCGATGCTCAACGCCATGAGCCAGGGCAACGACGGCTCGATGTGCACGGTGCACGCCAACTCGTCGCTCGGCGCCTTCGGCAAGCTCGCCATGTACGCGATCCAGGCGCCCGAGCGCCTCAACCTCGAGGCCACGAACCTGATGGTGGCCAACGCGATCAACTTCGTCGTCCACATCGGCACGTCGGCCGGCGGCGGCGAGGGCGGCATGCGCCGGTACGTGACGTCGGTGCGGGAGATCGTGGGCGCCGAGGGCCCGCTGGTCATGTCGAACGAGGTGTTCTTCCCGGGGCCCGACAAGCGGGCCGTGCCGGGCTCGCCGCTACGGGACCAGACCCAGGTCGACCTGGCCGCGGTCGGCTTCGACTACCGCGTCCTACTGCGCCCCGACGGCTGGTGGGGCTGAGCCACCGCCAGCGTCCACCCACCGTGGAGACCGTCGCCGCCTTCCTCGACGAGATGGTCCGCCGGCTGGTGCCGGGGGTCGACGCCGCCACCGTGCGGACCACGTTCGCCCGGGCGGCGGCCGGCTACACCGTCCCCCGGACCGACGACGGCCGCCGTGCGAGCGCCATCACGCCATCGGGCGTGCCGTTCGAGGCCAGCGTCACCGGCGGGGGCGGCCGCCTCGACGGGGCGCTGCGGTACGTGACCGAGACGGCGAGCGGCATGCCGTTCTTCGGGCCCCGGCTGGCGTCCCAGCGCCTCGCCCTCGACGGGCTCGTCGAGCGGCTCGCGCCCGGCGCCCGCGGCGAGGCGGCCGAGCTCGGTTGCCTCCTCGACGCGCTGTTCCCGGACCCGTCGGCGGTGCCGTCCCGGACCCGGTTCGCCACGTGGTTCGGCCTGGTGCACCGGCCGGGCGACCCCGGCGACCTGGCCGGGCTCAAGGTCTACGGCAACGCCGGGCTCGACGAGGGCGGGCTCGACCGCCTGGCCGCCCGGTGGCCGGTGCTCGGCGAGCTGGCCGGCCTGGTCGACGGCCTGCCGTTCCTGGTGCCCCACGTCGCCACTGCCGAGGCCGGCACGGGCGGCGGGGTCCACAAGCTGTACTTCCGGACCGGCCGCCGCACCGACGGCGCGGCGCTGGCCGCGGTGGCCCGCCGCTTCGGCGCCGACGCCGGTGACCTGCTGGACGATCTGGCCGACTGCGGCGCGGCGGTCGCGTGGCGGTCCAGCGTCCACCTGTGCTGCGAGCGCCGCGCGGGCGGCGATCCGACCCTGTCGGTCCACCTGCCCGCCAAGGCCATGGGCCTCGACCCCGCCGGCGTGCTCACCCTTGCCCGCACCCTGGCGGGCCGCCACCACGGCACGACCCGCGGCGTCGACGCTCTGGCCCGCGCCGCGCAGGCCGCCGGCGGCGCCTGGGAGATCTCGGTCGTGGGCGTCGGCCTGGCCCCCGGAGGCGGCCTCGGCAAGCTCAACGTCTACCTCGCGGCCGGCGCGAGCTGACCC
Source organism: Acidimicrobiales bacterium (assembly GCA_035649475.1). Taxonomy (GTDB): domain Bacteria; phylum Actinomycetota; class Acidimicrobiia; order Acidimicrobiales; family VFJN01; genus ZC4RG19. The sequence goes on along the minus strand of DASRJM010000109.1, from coordinate 4,340 downwards.
AGAGCGGCAGCCCGGCCACCGCCCGGGGGGCGCGTACCGCCGACGATTGGCGGCCAGTAGATTCGGCGCCGACACGTGTTCAGCCGGCGGGCGGCTGAAGGCGGGCGCTGGGTGCCCGCATCCCGAGGAAGGGTGCAGTGAAGCTTCGACGAGCCGCCGGGCGGCGACGCGGATGACGCCGATCATCGCCGTCTTCGGCGCGGTGTTCGGCCTGGGCATCGTCTCCATCGCCCTGGCGCTGCGCCCGGTCGCCCCCGGCGAGGTCGCCCCCCGCCGCCAGGGCTCCGAGGTCCCGCTCAGCAAGCGCATCGAGAACTTCACGCTCCGCCTGGCCCTCGGCCTGTTCGCCGCGGTCGTGATCGGGGCGATCACGTGGTGGCCCATGGCCGCGCTCCTCGCGGGGGTCGCCGGCTTCATGGCCCCGAGCCTGCTGGGCGGCGGCGCCGCCCGCGCGGCCCGCCTCGCCCGCACCGAGGCCGTCGCCGCCTGGGCCGAGATGCTGCGTGACACGCTGGCCGGCGCCGGCGGCCTCGAGCAGTCGATCATCGCCAGCGCCGCGGTCGCGCCCCGCGCCATCCGCCCCGAGGTCCTCCGCCTGGCGGCCCGGCTGGAGCGCGAGCGCCTGGCCCCGTCCCTGCGCGAGTTCGCCGACGAGCTGGACCACCCCTCGGGCGACCTGGTGGTGGCGGCCCTGATCCTCGCCGCCGACAAGAGCCCGAAGCGCCTCGGCGACCTGCTGGGCCGGCTGGCCACCGCGGCCCGCTCCCACGTCAACATGCAGCTCCGGGTGGCCGCGGGTCGCGCCCGCACCCAGACGGCCGTGCGGGTCATCGTCGTCTTCACGAGCCTGTTCGCCGCCGCCCTGCTGATCTGGAACCGCGACTACCTGGAGCCCTACGACTCCGCCTTCGGGCAGTTCATGCTGGGCGTCGTCGGGCTGTTCTTCGGCGGGGCGTTCGTGTGGCTCGCCCGGTCGTTCCGGCCGGTGGAGGAGCAGCGGTTCCTGCGCACCGAGGACGTGGTCGGGTGATCGTGCCGATCCTGCTCGGGGCACTGGCCGGCGCCGGCGCGCTTCTTTCGGTCCGGCTGCTGTTCCCGCCGGCGCCGCCGCTCCAGGCCGCCGTCGACCGGCTGCACCGGCGCAACGCCCTGGCGTCGCTCACGACCCCCGACCAGTCGGAGGGCATGAACGACCTGCTCGGCCGCACGGTCGGCGCATCGCTGGCCCGCGTGGCCCGCGAGCTCGGGCTGAACATGAACGCGCTCGAGGCGGACCTCCGCCTCACCGGCGGGTCGATCGAGCAGCACATGGCCAAGAAGGTCGTGCTCGGGCTGTACGGCGTCGCGCTGCCGGCGGTGCTGAGCTGGCTGGCGTCGATGCTCGGCTACGGCGTCAACATCCTCGTGCCGACGGTCTTCTCGCTGATCCTCGGCCTGACGTTCTTCTTCGCACCCGACATCGGGGTCCGCCACCAGGCCCGCGACCGCCGCGACGCCTTCAAGCACTCGCTGGGGTCCTTCCTCGACCTCGTGGTCATCTCGCTGGCCGGCGGGGCCGGCGTCGAGAGCGCGTTGCGGGACGCGGCCTCGATCGGCCAGGGCTGGTCGTTCGTCCAGCTGCACAACGCGCTGGAGACGACGGTCCTCACCGGGGAGACGCCGTGGGCGGTCCTGTCCCGCCTCGGCGTCGAGCTCAGCGTGCCCGAGCTCACCGAGCTGGCGGCCAGCCTGTCCCTGGCCGGGACCGAGGGCGCCCGCGTGCGCGAGTCGCTGGCGGTCAAGGCCACGTCGCTGCGTGACCATGCGCTGGCCGAGGCGGAGGCGGAGGCGCAGTCGACGACCGAGAAGATGGCGGTGCCCGTCGTGATGCTGTTCCTCGGGTTCCTGCTGCTGATCGGCTATCCGGCCGCCTACGCCATCATGAGCACGATCTAGCCACCAACCAAGGAGACCACACCCATGATCAGTGTCATGACGGACTACATGTCGGTCCTGTGGTACCGGCTGAAGGAGCTGCGCGAGGACGATCGGGGCATGACCACCGAGGCCATGATCATCACGGGCTCGCTGGCGGCGATCGCCGTCGTGGTCGTGACCCTGATGGTCACCGGCATCCAGAACCGCGGGAACAGCATCTCCAACAGCCTCAACAGCGGGCCGTGATGCACCGGCGGCGACTGGGTGGGGACGCGGGGTCGGCGACGACGGAGTTCGTCATCGCCACCCCCGCGTTCCTGTTCACGCTCATGCTGATCGTCCAGGCCGGCCTGTACTTCCACGCGGTGAGCATCACCAGCGCGGCGGCGCAGGACGGGGCGCGGGCCGCCGCCGTCGGCGGCACGCAAGCCGATCTGACCGAGGGTGAGAACGTGGCCACGGGGCTCATCACCGAGCTGGCCCCCCAGTTGCTGACCAACGTCCAGGCCACCGCGTCCCTCCAGGACGCCGACGAGGTGGTGCGGATGGAGGTGTCCGGCGACGTCGCGACCGTGTTCGTCTTCCCCGGCATGGACGTCGACTTCAGCATCGACGAGAGCGCGGAGACCGCCATCGAACGGTTCCGGCCCGCGGGCGAAGCGCCGGTCGACACCAGCCCATGACCCGACCATCGGGCGGCGGACGCCTGCGGGGCGACCGGGCGTCTGCGACCACCGAGACGGTGCTGGTGATGCCGGCGCTCATCGGCTTCCTGTTCCTGCTCGTGCTGGCGGGCCGGCTCACCGACGCCCGGAGCGACCTGGTCGGGGCGGCGAACGACGCCGCCCGGGCCGCCTCGCTCCAGTACGACGCCGGTTCCGCGGCGGTCCAGGCCCAGCGGGCAGCCGACGACTCGGTGCGGGGCGAGCATCTCAGCTGCGACGGCGGGCCCCAGGTGACAACGGAGTTCGAACCCGCGTTCCAGCGGGGCGGCACCGTCCGGGTGACCGTGACCTGCGTCGTGGCCACCAGCGACCTCACCTACCTGAACCTCGGCCCGACGGTCACCCTGGAGGAGGTGGCGTGGGAGCCCATCGACGCCTTCCGCAGCCAATGACCGGCCGGCACGACCGGGACCAGGGGATGGTCACCGCCTTCGTCGTGATCTTCGCCGTCGGCCTGCTGGCCGTGACCGGACTGGTGCTCGACGGCGGCCGCACGCTCGTCACCTACAGGGAGGCCAAGAACGTCGCCGACTCCGCCGCCCGGGCCGGTGTCCAGGGCATCGACGAGGCGGCGCGCCGGGCTGGCGGCGACATCCGCCTCGACCCCGCCGAGGCCGAGACCCTCGCCTGCGAGCTGCTCGACAAGTCCGGCTACCCGTGCGGCGCCAACGCCCAGGTGGCCGTCGGGCCCGACACCGTGCAGGTCACGATCCACAAGGACGTCGACATGTGGATGCTCCAGGGCGTGACCAGCTCGCTCGACGTGGACGGCAACGCCTGCCTGGCCGTGGGCATCGACGGCCCGACGACCGACTGCGGCTGACACACTCACACGCGTGGGCCCACGGCTGGACGACGACCTCGCGCTGGCGTTGCGGCTCGCCGACGCCGCCGACGAGCTGACGATGGCCGCCTTCACCGGAGCGGCGGTCGCGCACGAGATCAAGCCCGACGGCTCGCCCGTGTCGTCTGCCGACCTGGCGGTCGAGCGGCGCATCGCCGAGATCCTGGCCACGGAGCGCCCCGCCGACGGCCTGCTGGGCGAGGAGGTCGGCGAGTCCGGGCCCGCCGACCGGCGGTGGATCGTCGACGGCATCGACGGGACCGTCCTGTTCGTGGTCGGGCGGACCGGGTGGGGGACGCAGGTCGCCCTCGAGGTCGACGGCGAGCCGGTGGTCGGCGTGACCACGGTGCCCACGGGGACCCCGGCCGGGTGGCGACGGTGGTGGGCAGCCCGGGGCGCCGGCGCCTGGCGCCGGGGCGACGCCACCGGGCCCGAGGGAGAGCGCATCCGGGTGTCCGCGACGGCAACCCTGGCCGGTGGGCGCCACACCGCCATCCCGCCGATCGAGGCGCTGGACGGCGAGCGCCGGGCGGCGGTCGAACGGCTGGCGGCCGCGGGCAGCGCGTACGTCGACCCCCACGAGCACGGTGCGCTGATGGTGGCCGACGGGCGGGCCGACGTCTGCGTGCAAGCCGGAGGCGGACCGTGGGACTTCGCGGCCCTGGCGGTCCTCGTCACCGAGGCCGGGGGCCGGTTCGGCGACCTGGCCGGTCGGCCCGGCATCTACGGCGGCGGGCCGGTCCTGTTCTCCAACGGCCACGTGCATGATGCGGCCACCGGCGCGCTACAACGGGGGGCATGAGGGAGCGACCGCTGTCGGCCATCGTGCTCGCCGCCGGGCAGGGCACCCGCAT